>JAJDAH010000417.1 GCA_029261965.1 Polyangiaceae bacterium | reverse complement strand
ACCTTCTTGCACGACGAACGCGGCATCTTTCGAATCGAAACCGGAGACCTGAGTCAAAGTCAGCTCAAGGATTCGTTCGCCCGAGCCCTGCCAGGGGCGACCTACAAACCAGTCAACGTCCCAGTGGACTGGGCGAGGGCACGAATCGCAGCCGCTCGAGCCAAGCAAAAGGAGCTCGGCGGAATCGAGCCGCTTGGTTTCGATACGGCGAAGCACTTGCTCGAACCCGTCCCGGAAAGTGTTCCGTCGCATCCCTTCGATGCCGAGGGGTTCGTGCTCACCGACGACGACGCGCGCGAGCGAACCAAAAACTCCGCCGCGCTACACCTCTTGGCGGAATTTCGGGGTTGGTACCCGACGAAGAATGCGGTGGACGAAATGATGCTCGAGCTGGGTAAGGGCTTCACCCCCGGCGAGGAGCCAGAGCCGAAAGTCGTCGAAGAACGAATGCAGGAACAGATCGCTGCAGCAACCGACCGCTACTTCTCTCCACAGCTACGCGAAACGCTCGTGAAGGCGATGAAGGACGGCGGCTATAGCGTGTTGCAACGCGAAGGCGAGGAGAAGGCACTCGACGTCGCGGCGACCATGAAAGTCACCGAGCAGGCCGGTCTCATCACGGACCCGCCACGCGAAGTTCCGTTCCTCCGAGCGTTCTTCGAGAAAGCGGTGAGCCTGATGCTCGCCCAGTCCGGCGGTCAGCTGAAGATTCCGATCCCGATGGGTGCGCTGCCCGACGAGGCGCCGCCGCCCGTGGGCGAGGCGCCGGAAGAGACTCCCGCTTCGCAATGACGGCCAAAACTCGAATATATTCAGGCCGTTAGAATCGCGGCGGGCGCGCGTCGTTTTGAATGCGCGGCGCCGCCATTCGGTCTAACCGACGAAGCGCCGCGACGAGGAAGATCGGATCCCCCACCGGCGTAAACCGATCACGAGGACATGCACATGAAAGCTCTTACTCTTGTTGGTGGATATTTGCTCTGGCTGAGCGCGCTCTTCGCGAGCACCGGCTGCGAGCTGACGGATTGCAGCGACGAGAACGAAATCGCTGGGGCGAGCAACACCGACGAAGCCGACGACGGCACGACGAAGGTCTGCGCCGAATCATTGTCGAAGTTCGAGGGCACCGAAGAGACCAAGCAAGCGGCTTGGCTCCCCGGAGGCTCCGTGACGATCAAGAACGTGCACGGCAAGGTCGACGTCGTACGAGGCGAAACTGGCATCGTCTCGGTGGACATCACTCCGTTCGCGTTCCGCGGAAACAGCAAGAGTGCCGAAGCCAAGAACGACATCGAAAACGAGCTCACCAAGACCGTCGCCGAAGGTGACGCGCAGGGCGACGTTGTCGTCGAAATGAGCCGCTCGAAGGGCACCGTCGGTGCCGACATCGTCGTGCGTTTGCCTCCGGAATTCGACGGCGCTCTCGTCATCGACAAGAACTCGAACGGATTCTTCGCCGGACGACTCGACGTGGACTTCGTGGGGGACGCCGCCAGCTTGCGCGTCACGAGCGACTCTTCTTGCGAAATCGCTGCTGGCTCGGTTCCGAGCATCGACGTCAATTGCGACTTTGACGTGACGGCGGTCGTGAGTGGGATCGCTGCCGGCGCGACGGGTACGTTCACCGCAGGCAGCGACGCCGACATCACCTTCCCCGGTGGGACCTTTTTCGTGCAGGCCCAGGCGTGTCAGGATCGCGACAGCTGCCTCGGGTCCGTCGACACGACCAACGCCGAAGCGGCGGGATGTACCGTGGATGCAGCGGCCGACACCTCCAAGACCGTTCTATGCGGCGGGGCGACGGCGGCGGATCCCTCGTTCATGGTCATCGGCGAGGGCAGCCTTGGCGACCTGACTCTGCGCTTCTAGTGTGGTGGACCAGGAGTGCACCACACTCTGGAAAGAACCAGGACACGGATCAGATCTGTGCCTTTGCCGTCAAAACTCGGCGGCCTCGCCCCGGAGGCGCCGCCGAGTTTTGTAAGCAATCACAGATCCAGGGGACTAGCCGCGCGGTCCACGCCTCGGCAACTCAGCGTGCACCGACCCGCTCGTGGAGCGCCGCGAGCAGTTGGCGCGCGATGGGTCCCGGCGCGCCCCTCCCGATGGGTCGCTCGTCGACCTTCACCACCGGCACTATCTCGCGGATGCTCGACGTGATGAAGACTTCGTCGGCGGCCTGAAGCTCGCCCAGAAGAAGCGCCTCGTGGTGCACGTCGAACCCCAGCTCCTTCGCGACGTCGATCACGGTAGCGCGGGTAATGCCGGGCAAGATCCCGTCGCTCTCGGCGGGCGTCAGAAGGGTGCGCCCGCGCGCCGCAAAAACGTTACAAGACGCGCCTTCGACGACGCGCTGCTTCGCGTCGAGGAACAGCGCTTCGTAGGCGCCCGCCCGTGTCGCCTCCTGGGTGGCCAGCACGGCCACGAGATAGTTGCCGACCTTGGCGCCTTCGGCGCTGGTAGCGTCGGTCGGACGTTGGGCTTGCACGGTCACGACGGAGACTCCCTCTTCGTAGACCTCCGGCGGCGGACGGACCAACGGCGCGACGATGATGACGCGCCGAGAGTCCGAGACTTCTGTTGGATCGAGCCCGAGAGGACCCGATCCCCGGGTGATCATGATTCGAACGTAAGACTCGGGATTCTGGGCGGCACGTAACCCTCGGTGCACTTCGGCGGCCAAGACGGCGAGATTCACGGGCAAACGGATCAAGACGCGCGAGGCGCTGCGCGCGAGGCGCTCGAGGTGCTCGTCTAGTGCAAAAGGCTCACCGCCGTAGGTCCGTACGGTCTCGAAGACCGAGTCACCGTAGAGAAACCCCCGGTCGAAGACGCTGACGACGGCGTGCGCTTCGTCGACGACCTCGCCATCGATGAGCACTTTTTTCATGGTCCGTCGACGCTCGGGAGTGACAGCGTCGGCAAGTCCATCGGAGAACTCCGCTCTTTGGCGGTCGCCCGAGCCGCCTCGACGGCCCATGCCAAGAGATCCGGATCGGCTCTCGCCGCGGAGGCGGCAACTGGTGCACCGACGACGACAGCGACCCGAGAAAACGGCACGGGGATCTCGAAGCGATCCCAAGTCCTCGAAAGTACCCACTTCGAGGTTGCGAAGGCCCCCACAGGCACGAGTCGAGCGTCTGCCTGCTCGGCGGCGAGCGCAGCTCCGGTTTTCGGTCGATGGATCGGACCACGCGGTCCGTCGACCGCGAAAGCCGCGTCCGCACCCGCCTCGAGCCGATTCAACAAGCGCCGAAGCCCCGCTGCACCACCGCGCGACGACGAGCCGCGTACGACGAGAAACCCGAGCGCCTTCATGACCCCGGCTTGGATCGCCCCGTCACGGGACCAACTCACCATGACGGCCCGCGGACGGCGGCGTCGAGCTCGGGACCGGAGGATGAGCATTTGCTGGCCATGCCAGAAGCAGAACACCATCGAGCCTTCGGCACCGAAGTCCGTGTCTGGATGCACGAAAAAACGTACACGCAAGGTGGCGAGCCACAGGCGGACGATCAGCCCGAACGCCACGCCCAGGCACACCCGGAGCGCCGTCAAGATGTTCAGCCCTTCAGCTCAGCGAGTCGCGTCTTGGCGTTTTCGAGGGACGAGTCCTGCTGAATCGCGCGCTCGAACATCTGGATTGCTTTGGGTTTCTCTCCCAGGCCGTCGTGGACCTCGCCGAGGAAGTAGAACACTTCAGCCTTGGTGATCGGCGAGCTCGCATCGAGCTTCTGGAGCAAGAGTGCGCGGAACATCTGCTGCGCCTTCTTCAAGTCTCTAAGCTCGAGGGCAACCTCACCGAGCTTCTTGAGGGTGGCGATGTTGCCGGGCTCGATGCGGAACGCCTTGTCGAGCTCCCGCAGAGCCCGCTCGGTTTCGCCATCGGCGAGGTAAGCGTTCGCGAGGCGACGATGAATTTCACCGAGCTCTTTGCTGCGCTTGCCGCCATAGGATTCCACGATTTTTTCGAGCACCTCGGCTGCGGCCTTGCCACGTCCCGAAGCGCTGTACGCGTCACACAAGAGCAGCAAAATCTCTCGATCCTCCGGATCGAGCTGGCTCGCCCGCTCGAGAAGATCGGCAGCGCCCGCGTGGTCCTCTTGTTTGTCGGTGAGAATCCCGGCGGCTTCGCGCAGTAGCCTAATCTTCTCCGCCGACTCCTCGGCGGCTTCCGCGTCGCCGCTGATGAGCCCGGCGAGCTTGTCCCAGCCGCCCATCGACTCGTAAAGCGCCTTGAGGCGATCGCGGAGCTCGGTGTTGCGCTCGTCGTGCGTCAAGCCGCGTTCGAGCGCGCGGGCCGCACTCTCCTTGTCGTCGAGACGCGCGTACGTATCGGCCAGCTCCATGCTGAGACCGATCGCACTCTCTCCGCTGCTGAGCTCGAGCAGCTGCTCGATGATCCGAGCGCCTTCGGCATGATTGTCGTCTGCTTGGTACAAGCGCGAGAGCGCTTCGAGCGCCCCCCGATGCTGGGGCTCGCGCTCGAGCACGACGTTGTAGGTTTCGATGGCTTTGGGCCGATTGCCCAGGCGAGCCTCGTAGACGTCGCCGAGCCGAACCTCGAACACGAGCTCTGATTCGACGTCGTTGCGCTGCCGGGCCAGCTCGATCTGAGCATGAAGCAGCTCAGCGAGCTCCTCATCGCGTTGGGTCGTCTCGTAGAGCTCGCTGAGGGCGACGACTGCCTCGCTGCGCGTGGGCTCCTCCTCCAGCACCGCGCGCAATAGTTCGATCGCGTTGTCCAGCGAGTTGAAACGCTCTCGATTGAGCGACGCCAACTCCATTCTGAGCGTGCCGCGCGCCTCGGGCGACTCGGCGAGATCCACCAAACGCTCGAGCAAGCGACCGAGATCCTCGAACCGCTCGGTTTGGGCGTAGAGGTCCCGGAGAGCGGTTGACGCCTGAGAATCAGTCGGTTCGTCCTCGAACAAGGCATCGTAGAGCTCGATGGCCTTCTCCTTGTTGTCGAGACGATCACGGGCGATCGCCGCGGCCTTGTGACGCAGCTCGCTGACGACGTCGCCACCGGCGCGGAGCTCGGCCCGCTTCGCCAAGAGGTCGAACGTCTCTTGGTAGTCTTCGGCGGCTTCACGCAGATCGGTCAGCTGCGCCAAGGCCCAGACGTTCACGTCATCGTGCGACAACAGCTCACGTAGAATCGCCTCCGCGAGCTCGCGATCGCCGAGCTCGTCGGCCAGGGTCTTGCACTGTTGGTACAGACCCTCTCGCTGCTCGTCGTCGACCTGCAGCTTGGCGCGCCGTCGAAGCGTTTCGACGAGCTCGCGCTCGCGGCCGGGAACACGCTGCAGCTGCTCGAGGGTCACGAGGACCTCGTCGCTGCTGGGATCGTATTCGAGGGCCTTGAGTAGTGCCTGTTCCGATGCGCGGTTGTCTTCGACCCGGTCGCGGTACCAAACGGCGACACGCACACACAGATCCCGCGCGGCATCCTGCAGCAGATCGCTTCTCTCTGCGATGGCGTCCCTCAACGCTGCGGCAGCGCCTTCCCAATTGCTAGTGATCCCAGCGAGCCGTTCTATCTCGTCGAGCAGCGCCGAATCAGTGGGGTCGTCATGGAGACCCACCTGCAGCACCTTCTGAGCAGCCCCGGCATCGCCGACTTCGTTTTCGAGCACGTTGGCGAGGTTGCGACGCATGTCGATGCGCTCGGACGCGCTTTCGGCGAAACCAACTCGCTTCTCGTAGATGGCCGCGAGGCGGTCGGTCTGCCCCCTGTCGCGATACACGCCTTCGAGAACCTCCGCCGCTTCCTCGAATAGATCGCGATCACCAGTGAGCTTCTCGAGCTCGTCGGTCGCGCCTTCGTGGTCGCGAGCCCGTTCCAGCGCTTGTCGGAGTTGCCCGAGCCCGCGCGCCGGTTCCTCGAAATGATGAATCTGCAGCTGCGCCAGGCGGAAGTAGAGATCCGCCTGCTCGGCCTCCGGTAGCTCGAGCACGACTCTTCGTTCGATGATCTCACTGAGCGCCTGGTGATCCTTTACCTTCGTGTAGAGGCGGTCGAGGGCGGCGAGCAGGTCCGGCTCGTCCCCGGCCTGCTCGACGGCTTTCATGAACGCGTCGATAGCTCGTTTGTCGTCTCCGAGCTTTCCTTCGGAAATCGCACCCAGCCGCGAGTAGAGATCTTTGCCGATTTCCGGCTCGAAGGTCGCTTGTGCACGTTCGGCCAACGCATCAGCGTACTTTTCCCAACCGGACGAGGCCTCCGCGAGCCTCTCGATATCCGCGTGCAAGTCGTGAGCGTCGGGACGCTCGGTGAGTGCACGCAGCAGCGCGGCTTCTGCGTCTCCCGGCTTCTCCAGCCTCGTTTCGAGGACCTCCGCGATGGTACGAAGCGTCTCAGCCCGTTCGGTGGGCTCGGTTTGCACGGTCAATCGCATCTCGAGGGCGTCGACGAGTTCGGCGTGACGGCCGGTCTGCCTCAAAACGGGCACCAGAATCTCAGCAACCGTCTGCCGAAAGTCCTCGTGCTCTTTTCCGAGATCGCGAACCGCCGCGATCGCCTCCCCATCGTCGGGCGTTTCGTCGAGCACCAAGCGGTAGGCTTCGAGCGCGTCGTCGAACGAGTCCATCTTCTGCGCCAGAATCTCCCCCATCTGTCGACGCAACGACGCTCGCTGCTCGACTTCTTCGGTCGTGCTGGCCTGGAGCTTGAGATTTTCGAGGAGATCCGGCCAACGTTCTTCCGCCCGGTAGAGGCGGTTGAGCGACCCGAGCACGCCAGGATCCCCCGGGCGAACCTGCAGCGCCTGGTTGAGCATCTCGATGGCCCGATTCCGGTCTTCGAGGCGCGAGTGGTAGGCGTCGGCTGCGCTCATCAACAGTTGGTACTTGAGGTCGTCGTCGTATTCCTCGGTGAGCTCCACCCGTCGCTCGTAGAGCTCGACGAGGCGATTGGCATCGTCTTTCTCTTCGTAGAGATCGATGAGGCAATCGACGGTGAAAGCGCTCTCGGGGTCGAGCTCGATCGCACGCTCGTAGGCTTCGACCGCACCCTCGGGGTCCTCGAGCATGTCGCGCTTGGCCTCGCCGACGCGACGCCAAACGCTCGCTCGCTCTTCGTCGTCGAGCACGAGGTCCGCCTTCGCCGTCAGCACTTTCACGAGCACGGGCCAGTCGCTGAGCAACGTCGCGAGCTGCTCGAGCTTCTCCAGCGGCTCGAGCTCGCCCGGGTCCGCATCGTGTAGCCGCATGTACGCTTCTAGCGCCCGGCGCGGGTCGTCGCGCCTCTTGTCGTGGATGTTCGCGAGCGTCGCGAGCAAGTCACGCCGGCTCGCCAGATCCGGATTCTCGAGCACACGCTCGTAGATTTCCGCGAGCAAGTCCCAAGCTTCGACGCTCTCGGTCAGTCGCTCGAACTCCGCTCGAGTCTCAGCGTCGTCGGGATCGAGCTCGAGCGCCATGCCGAGGGCCCGATGTGCCTTTGCCGCGTCTTCCCCCCGCTCTTCCCAAAGCCGAGCGGTTTCGCGCAAGACACTGACCTTCTCGGCCGGATCGTCTGCGAGCTGGAAGCGGTCTTCATTGAGCGCGATGAGGTGACGCCAGTCGTCCGACTCTTCATAGAGCGGACGCAGGATTTCGACGACTCGCTCTTTGTGGTCGTCTGACTCGAGCAGCGCTTCGAGCTCTTGGATGGCAGCCGAGTGCGTCGGCAGAGCTCGCACGACCTCTTCGAGCTGGTCGATCGCCCGCTCCATGTCGCTGAGCTCACCGCGGCAGAGCCGGGCGAGGTCGAGCCGATAGCCAGCACCGCTCTCGGGATCGTCGGCGGACTCTGCGCGACGCAAGAACAGCTCCGACAGGTCGTCCCACCGCTCGCGCTCGCGATAGAGCTCGGTCAGCGCGTCGAGTGACGCAGAGTCGCTTTCATCGACGTCGAGCGCTTCACGGTAGGTATCGATGGCCGCATCCGGCAGCACGAGGTGAGTGCGCTGAAGCGATGCGACCGTGTGCAATATCTGGAGCCGGTCCGCCGGCTCGAAGCGATGGTCGAGCGCTTGACGATAGAGCGTCACTCGCTCCTCGTGCTTCTCCGTCTTGGTGAGTAGCTCGTCGATCGACTCGAACAAGCTCTGGCTCTCCGGCTCGAAAGTGAGCGCTCGCCGGTAGTAGACGAGAGCCTTGTCGAGGTCGCCGAGCTCGCTGAAGAGCTCGCCGGTGCGTCGGGAGAGATTCGCAGTGGATTCGTCGTCGCTCGTGACCTCTTCGAGCTCAGCCGCAAAGATTTCAGCGAGCCGTTTCTCCGACCCAGCAACCTTGGCGAGACGCTCGAGCTCACCTAGAGCCTCGGCGTCGCTGAGGTCCTCGTGCAGCAGCTTGGCGGTGGTTTCGAGAGCTGCGCCGTAGTCCTCTTCTTGCTCTTCGTGAAGCTGGGCCAAGCGCTGGAGCAAGTCTCGACGCTCTTCGGGCTCTTGGCTGAACTCGAGCCGCGCGTTGATCGTGTTGATGACCCTGCCGAAATCCGCGCGAACCAAGTACACGGGCTCGAGTAGCTCGGCGGCTCGCGCTCGATGCTCCGCCTCCGCGGCGTCGGTGAGCAGTCGTTCGAGCTCGTCGATCGCGCCCGGGTGCTGTTGGTCCAGCTCGATGGCGCCCTGGATCTCGTCGAAGGCACGGTCGAGATCGTTTTGGTGTTGGGCCGCGACGACGGCGACCTTGACGCGCAGCGCCGCGGGATCTTCCGGCGATTGGTCGAGTTGCCGTTGGTACATGTCGACCAGCTCGCTCCACCTCGACTCGGCCCGGTAGAGCGTTTCGAGAGCGGAAATCGCCGCCGGGTCCAGCGAGAGATCCAGAATGGTTTCGTAGGCCTCGATGGCTCGCGGGCGGTCTTCGATGACGTCGGCCAAGAGCTTGGCGCGACGGAAGA
This sequence comes from Polyangiaceae bacterium, assembly GCA_029261965.1. GTDB lineage: Bacteria > Myxococcota_A > Polyangia > Polyangiales > Polyangiaceae > JAJDAH01. Next base: position 4,040 of record JAJDAH010000417.1, on the reverse strand, counting down.
GCAGCTCCTTTTTCTCCTCGTCCTCTTCGGCTGCGTCGACGCGGCGCTCGAGGATGTCGAGCAGGTTGGTCCCGTCGCCGGCCTCCTCGTAGAGAGACTCGAGGGCGACCAGCGCATTGCGGTCGTCGCTCTTCAGGTCGAGCGCCTTGATGTAGTACTCGCGGGCCAGCTCTCGATCCGAAAGACGTTCGCGTGCCAGATCGGCGATTTTCAGCGTCACCTCGAGCTGAACGTCTCCATCGAAGATGTCCGGCACGACCGCACAGAGAAGCTTCACGTATTCGGCCTGCTTCTCCGCAGCACCGGCGAGGCGCTCGATGTGGTCGAGCCACGGCTGAAGATCCGTGTGTCCGGCGGCTTCGCGCACGGCTTGCTCGGCGTAGCCAAACGCGCGGGCGGAGTCCCCGAGCGGGCCTTCGGCCACGCGCAATGCCTGCTCGAGACCCTCGAGCTTGCCCATCGGGTCTTCCGCCGTTTCGACCTCGATCTCGAGCACGCGCAGCAACCTCTCGTTGTCGCCGTCGGCCTCGTAGATGGGGTGCAACACCTCGGCGGCTTCTCGACGAGCGAGGTTGTCCTCGACGTCGAGCAACTTCTCGAGCGCGCTTCGGCTTGCCTCGTGGCTGGAGTCGATCGTGAGCGCGTTTCGATACGCCTCGAGGGCGCCGGCGATGTTCGACTGCCGGGTGCGGCGAAGATCACCGAGCCTGCCGAGCAGGCTGAGTCGATCGGCATCCTCGGTGACGAGATCCAGGTGCTGCTCGAGGGTGTCGGCGAGGTCGTCCCAACGTTCGGCCAGCATGAAGAGCTTCTCGAGCTCGGTGAGCGGCTCGGTGCTCGGCCCGAACTCGTCGACCACGGCCCGCCACGCGTCGATCGCCTCGGGCACGCTGTCGAGATTGTGGGCGAGAGTCGTCGCGCGACGGGTCATCAGGTCGCGGCGCGCATCCTCGTCGGACGTCACGTCCTGTCGACGCTCGATGATGTCGACCAGCTCACGCCACTTCTCCGTGCTTGCGTACAACTGGTCGAGGGCCGCGAGAGCGGCGGCGTCTTCGGGACTTTCTTCGAGCCGCGCCGTCCACGCCTCTATGGCGCCGCTGGGGTCGTTGAGCATTGTCTGGCACAGCTCGCCCAGCCTGCCGAGAAGCGCACTTCGAGCGTCCCCGTCCTGCTCGAGCTTGACTTGGGTGCGCAGCACTTCGGCGAGTTTTTCATTCTCACCGAGACCGATGTAGATACGTTCGAGAGCTCGAGCGGCGGGCAGCACCAAGTCGGGATCGGACTCGTCGATTTCCAACACCTGCCGATAGGTAGCTTCGGCTCGCGGCACGTCGCCGACCAAATCTTCGTAGATTCGAGCGACCTCCGTCAGGACCTCGCCGCGCATGCTCGGCGTGTCGGTCCCTTCGGCCGCGGCGGTGAGCACCGTCGCCACACGTTCGTGCTCGCCGAGGCGGCGGCCCACGTCGAGAAGGCGCGCCCGGGCGTCTTCGTCGAGCGGATCGGCCGGCACGAGCTTCGAGAGCACCTCGAGAGAGCCCGCGTCGTCGCGCAAGCGATCGTCCATCAGCGCGGAGATCCTTCGCAACAGCTCCTTGCGCTCCTCCACACGTTCTTCGCTGGCCTCGTCGCCCTCTTCCGCAGGTTGCTCGAGAACTTCGAGCCGGATGTTGAGCACGCGCACCAGATCGCGGATCTCGTCACGCGCCTCGTACACGGCTTCGAGCATGCGCGCAGCGCGTCCACGCAGAGCCCCGATTTCGAGCAACTTCTCGGCGAGCTCACGGCCGTCGTGATCGTTCGCCCGCTCCGCGAGCACGTCCTCGATGTGCCCAACCGCACTCTCGGGTTTGTGCAGCTGCTCGAGCTGGATTCGAGCTAGACGGAGCTTCAGGTCGAGCGGGTCGTCTCCGGGATCGTTTTCCAGACGCCGCTCGAGTAGCGCCGCGAGGTCCGCGTGACGTTCTTGCCACTTGTACAGGCGGTCGAGCGCGTCCATCGACGGACCGTGCACGGCGTCGAGCTCGAGGATGCGTTCGTAGTACTTGGTGGCCTTGGCCTGGTCCTCGATGATCTCTTCACAGATCAGCGCGACTTCGTTGAGCATGTCGATGACCCGAGCGGTGTCGTCGGTCGCCCGAGATGCGCGATCGTAGAGCGCCTCCAGCTCGGCCCAACGCTCGGCGGCGGTGAGAATGTCCTTGAGGCGCGCGAACGACGGCTCGTCGCTCGGGTCTAGCGCGAGAGCGCGCTCGAGATATGGCGTCGCGCCAATGGGATCGCCGAGCTTGTCTTCGTGCAGGCTCGACGCGCGCTTGCAGAGCTCTCGTTCGACCTCGGGATCGAGCCCCTCGGCCGTCAACGCTTCACGAAAGGTTTCGGCCAGCTCGGTCGGTCTTCCGGCGACCGACGCCAGGGAATCGGCACGATCCCAGAGGTCGAGCTCGTCGGGGAACTCTCCGACCGCCTTGAGCACCACGTCGAGCGCGCTTCCGGCAGCTCCGAGCTTGGATTCATGAACTTCCGCGAGGCGCAAAAACAGCTCGAGGCGTTCGGGCCGCCCCTTGGCATCCTTGAGCAACACGTCGAGGGCTTCGGCTTCCCGCCGCGCCTCGCCGCTCGTTGCGTACTCTCGCGCCAATACCTGGGCCGCACGGTCGCGCGTCTCTTCGTTGCCGACCAGTCGTTCGAGGACCGACATGGCCCGTGCGTCACCCTCGTTGATCTCGAGGACTCGGATGCCCGCCTCGAGGGCGTCCGCGGGACGATCGAGTCGGTTGAGGTAGAGCTCGGCCAGCTCAACCTCGAGCTCGGCCCGCTCCGGACCATCGGCGTGATCGCGATGCTTTTCGATCACTTCGGCGGCGCCGGCGAAATCCTCGGTTTGCGTGAGCAACCGCGGCAGAGCCTTGAGCGCCGCGGAGTCACCCGGATCGAGCTCGAGCACACGACGGTATGTCGCCACAGCCTTCTCCGCGTCTTGGAACACCTCTTCTTCGAGCGTGGCCCAGTCCCCGAGGATCCTCACTCGATCCTCGTCCGTCGGAGCGTTTTCTACCCTGAGCTCGAGCAACCAACGCAGCTCGTCGGTCTTGCCCGCCGCTCGCAAGATCTGTTCGAGCGCCGCCGAGGCGTCTTCGTCCCCGGGATCGGCCTCGAGCAGGTTTTTGTAGGTGCCGACGGCATCGTCCACCCGGCCGAGCTCGTCCGAGTACACACGCGCGAGCTTGATCCGCAGCACGCGCTTTTCCGCGGCTGCGTCGTCGGTGAGATTGCCGAGCCGACTTTCGATGGCCTCGACGAATGGGTCCCAGGAGCCCGCCGCCCGGGCGGTCTCCTCGAGCATTGCGAGGGCTTGCTCGCTTGCGGGGGCCAGATCGTAGGCTTTCTTCGCGTAGGCGGCCGCCGACTTGCGGTCATTGAGCCGCGTCCCGGTGACCTCGACGAGCTTCTGAAGGAGCGCGAGCTTGACCTCGTCCTCCTCCGCTTGCTCGAAGAGCATGTCGTAGAGCGCGGGGAGCCGCGACCATTTCTCTTCCACCTCGTACAACGGGATCAGCGCCCGAGCTGCGCGCGCGTCGGTGGGATCGGTCGAGAGGATGCGCTCGTAGGAACGAAATGCACGATCGGGTTGGTCGAGGTGCTCTTCGTAGACCGCTGCGGCGCGGTAGGAGAGAGCGACCTTGGTTTCCGCCTCTTTGGTACGGTCGGCAGCGTTGCTGAAGACCTCCGCGAGCCCCTCCCAGTCCTCTTGCGCGCCGTAGAGCTCGGTCAGCTCGTCGTATTGACCAGCTCCCAGGTACGAGTCGCGGAGAACCCTGAGCGCCCGATGATGACCCGGCTGCAGATCGAGAACGCGCCGCCACGTCTTCGCCGCGCTTTCGTGGTCGCTCAGTTGGTCGGCGTACACCGTGCCGAGTTTCTGCAACACCGACAGGGTCGTCTGGTCGTCATCGGCGCCCTCGACACGTTGTTCGAGAACCCAAGCGAGGTTCGTCCAGTCTTTGGCGCGTTCGGCGTGCTTCTCGAGCGCATCG
>JAJDAH010000416.1 GCA_029261965.1 Polyangiaceae bacterium | reverse complement strand
ACGACAATGAGACCTCTCTACCGACGCACCCCGCGCCGGGTGCCACGCGCGCGTGCTCAGCACAAGCCCATTGAAGTCTCCACGCGCCTCGCGCCTCGCGCACGGAACGCCGTTGGGCTATCGCTTGATTAGGGACTAGTGTGGTGCACCAGGGGCCCACCACACTCCGGAAGAACCGGGACACGGATCCAGGGGACTAGCGCAGCAGTCGGAAGAGCTCCCCGAGCATCTGGTGTGTCAGGCCCCAGACGATGCGACCTTCGACGTCGAATGCGGGAAGATGAAGTGTCTTTCCCGAGTGCTCGTACGGTCGGGTCGTGTCCAGCTCGCCGCGTGCCATGGCGCCAAGAGTGCCCCAGAGCACCTCGGAGACCTCTTCGTTCGTGACCACCGGTGGCACGCGGCGAAGAAAGTAGACGAACGGCGCGATGGTGATGCCGGCGGGGCGTCCCTTTGCCATGGCCGGCACGTCGTCGAGTCGACCCAGGAGCTCGGCGTGCCGTCCGAGGTCGAGGCCGACTTCCTCGACGGTTTCGCGGCGCGCGGTATGCTCCAGGGTTTCGTCCGTCGGCTCGACGCGCCCGCCGGGGAACGCCATGTGTCCGGACCACCGATCCCCCGTGCGAGTGGCACGGCGAATGAGCAACACCTCGGGTTCTTCTTCGGGGCCCCGAAGCACCGCGGCGACCGCCGCTCGCTTCTGTCCCGGGCGCGCATCGCTCAGCGGTGAGTGGTCGGCAAGCGCCCGGCGAATCGAGTCGAGGTCGGTCTTCACGATCTTCTGGGGATGGTAGCGACTGTGCTTGCTAGCGAGCGAGCGCTAGCCGAGAAGGTTACGCGCAATGACGATGCGCTGCACCTCGCTCGTGCCCTCGTAGATGGTCGTGACTCGTACGTCGCGGAGATGCCTTTCAGCAGCGAATTCCCTGATGTAGCCGTAGCCGCCGTGGATCTGCACGGCCCGGTTGCAGATTCGGTTCGCCGCCTCACTGGCGAAGAGTTTGGCCATCGAGGCTTCCTGCGAGAACAGGTGTTTTTGTTCTTTGAGCCAAGCGGCCCGGAGCACGAGACTGCGCGCGGCGGCCAGCTCGACTCCGCTGTCGGCGATCATCCACTGAATCGCTTGATGTTGGGCGATAGGGTTTCCGAAAGCTTCCCGCTCTTTCGAGTAAGCGACCGCCTCGTCGAGCGCGGCGCTCGCGATTCCGACGGCTTGCGAGCCAATGCCGACTCGGCCTCCGTCGAGGGCCATCATTGCAATCTTGAACCCGCCACCTTCGTCGCCCAAGAGCGCGTCGTCGGGTACGAAACATTCATCGAACCCGAGAGGTACCGTCGTCGAGGCTCGCAGTCCGTGTTTGGATTCCGGTTTGCCGATGCTCATGCCGTCGGCACCCTTGTCTACGAGAAAGCACGAGATCCCCTTGGCGCCCGGGCCGCCGGTTCTCGCCCAGACCACGAAGACGCCAGAGTGGGTGCCGCTCGTGATCCAGGCTTTCTGCCCATCGATGACCCAGCCCCCCGCCGCGCGCTTCGCCGTGGTTCGCATCTGCGCGGCGTCGCTCCCGGCGCCCGGCTCGCTGAGCGCGAACGATCCGGTGATGTGCTCTCCGCTCGTGATTTTCGGGATGTGTCCCCGTCGTTGCGCTTCGGACCCGAATTCTTGGATGACCTCCGCGACCATGTTGGTCACCGCCATCGAGACCGCTGTCGAAGCGCAGGCTCGGGATATTTCCATCATCGCCAGGGCGTAGGCGACCACGCCAGCGTCCGCGCCCCCCCATTTTTCCTCGATGTTGACGCCGAGTAATCCGAGCTCGGCGAGCCCCCGGACGAGCTCCACGGGAAACCGCGCGTCTCGATCGAGTTCGGCTGCTTGGGGCCCGACTCGGCGCACCGCGTAGTCGCGGGCGGCCTGCTGAACCATCGTTTGAGTTTCGGTCAGCTCGAAATTCACCAAGCTGGCTTAGCCCCGAACCGCGGCGTGAACAATGCCCGCATAAAACGTCACCGCATTTGTTAGCCTCGCGCCGCGATGAATCACCGAAGAGCCGCCGTCACGTCAATCCTCGTCCTCCTGGCCGCCCTGCTCTCGAGCGCAGGTGCCTCGGCCTACCCAGCGTTCTACGTCGGTAAGACCAGCGTGAAGCGTGACCTGAAGACCGCGCACGTCGTGTTGATGCGTCATGGGGACATGAGCGCTGTCACGCTGATGGGCGACTACGGCGGACCGCTCGACAGCTTCGCGGTGGTGATCCCCGTCCCGAAAGACGTCACCACCGAGCGAGTGCACACGTTGAAGCGCGACTACATCGACCACCTGGACAAGATGACGGCACCCAGGTTTCACCGGTTCTGGGAGAAGGATCCGTGCGAAACGGGGAAGGCGCAGCAGGAGTGGGAGCGCGATCTGAGCGCTAGCGCGAAGACCGACTTTCTCGGCCGCCCGAACATGGGCAACAAGAAGAAGGTGCCGAAAGAGCTCCTCGTGACCACGGAGCCCGAATACAAAGGTACGAGCGCCGAGTTCGCATTCTCCGTCGTGCCCGAGGAAGAAAACGTCGTGGAGTTCCTCGAGACCAAGGGATTCAAGGTCGACGCGGACACCAAGAAAGCCGTCGCGGCGGTCGGCGACAGCGGCTGGTTGGTCGCCGAAGTCACGCCAAACAAGCTCGAGCTGATCGCCGGGGGGCGAGCCCAGCTCTCGCCCATCATGTTCTGGACGGAAACCCCCCTGACCAAGCTTCATACCCGGCTCGGGCTGCTAAACGTCAAGGGAATGCAGGACATGGTCGTCTACGTCTTCGACGAGAAGCGACGCTACGAGGTCAAGAACTACGACAACGTCTTTCCTCCGACGAATCTCCAGACTGCGGAGATCGAAATGCCCGACGAGGAGCCGAAGATTTACGTCAACGAACGCACCACGGAACTCTACGCGGCCCTACACGACGCGCTCTTGAAGAAGAACCCGAAGGGAGTGCTGGTCGAATGGGCGGCACCACACACCTTGTGTGGCGAGCCGTGCGCCATCGCGATTCTCAAGTTGTACGAGATCTTGAGCCTCGGTGGTGCGGGCTTCGAGACCGCCGTCCCGGACGAAGAAGCGCACCCTGAGCCACCAGAAATCACCGAGGAACAGCAGAAGCAGATCGACACGGAAAAGGTCGACAAGACCCCCAAAGAGAAGAAAGAAATCGATAAAAAGTGGGAAGAGACGTTCAAGCGTCTCGCGCGAAACAAGGCGATGATCGCGCGCCACAACTATCACATCACCCGCCTTCATCATCGTTACGACGAGAAGACGATGGAGGCCGACTTCGAGTTCGGTCCAGCCGCGCACGTCAAGGGTGGCATCGACGTTCCCAAGGGCCCCGACGGCGAGGCGAACATCGACGCGAAGCTGGGCGGGGACGAGAGCCAGTTCCAGGTGCGTTTTCAGTATCTGTTCGCCTGGAAGGGCATGCAGAAGTGCGAGTCCCCGGAGAGGTGGCGCTGGGAAAAGTCGCCACGCACGTTTCGCGGACGCCGTGATGTGTTCACGGCCAAGGACATGGGGACCGCGGATCGGAACGTCTTCGTGCTCGGCGAGATGATCAAAACTCCGATCCCCATGCTCGGTCTTCAGGGTGGCGCCGGGCAGAAGCCTCGCGACGCCGGGACCGACGCTGGCCCTCCGGTCGCCGAGAAGAAATCAGCGTGCGGATGCCGGGCGCCGGGCTCGGCCTCCACCAACCCATGGCCGTTGGCGCTTGTCGCCGCCGGCGTCGTCTTTCTCCGTCGCCGCCGCTGACCACTACTCGAGCGGGTGCGTGACCCCGCGCCGTCTACCCGCGAAATAGGCGCGGAAAACGTCGCGAGCCACGCCTTTGGCTTTGCGACGCCAGACCTTTCCGTTCTGCAGCATCACGCTCAGCACGATTTCTGGCCGCCGGCTCGGAGCGAACCCGACGAACCAAGTCGTCGTCGGCGCGCCCTTGCTTGGACGGAGCGTTCCTGTCTTTCCAGCGATTCGGATCCTCGGGAGGTAGTCGTTGTCGTGCTCGTCGCGAAACGCGTCGAGAGCGGTTCCGCTGTGAACCGTCACCTCCATCATTCGCGTGAGGCGTCGTGCGCTCGACCTCTTCATGACGCGCCCGGCGCTCGTGGCGGGTGCCGCGGGGCCTTTGACGATCTTCATGGGCGGCGCGTTGCCACCCTTGGCGATCGAATAAGCGAGAAACGCGCCGCCGAGCGGAGAGAGCGTGCTGCCACTGAATCCCGCAGCCGTCCGAGCGAACTCGAGGTCGTTGTACGGCACGTCGAGCTTTCCGAGGCGACCTGCCACATCGAAGGGTACGTTGCGATTGAAACCGAGGCGACCGGCGACATCGACGAGGTCCTGGCGCATGAGACTTTGCGTCGCGAGCTGGGCGTAGACCGCGTTTCGGCTGTGGCCGAGCGCATGCGCGAACGGAGAGCAAACCGAGCGGCCGCTCTTGGGCGGCTCGAGGTGTGCGCGTTCGATGCGGCGAAGGCCCCCCTGGATACAAACGCTGGAGCCCGGCGTGACGGGCGTCTTTTCGTACAAGGCCACCGTCGTGACGATCTTGAAGACGCTGGCAGCCGGCGGGGAAGCGTCGACGAGCACGCTCCGCCCCGAGGTTTGGCCGCGTTCGACCCACGCGAGCACGTCGCCCGTTTTCGCGTCGAGCGCGATCGCTGCGCCAGTGATCGGTGCGGCCTTGGCGAGGAAGCGCGCCGCGTCGCGCTGCAACTTTCGGTTCAAGGTGAGCTCGGTGCGCTTCCCGCCGGAAATGGGAGCAAAGGCGACGTCGTCCACCCAGTCGATCGCTGAGAGGTCGGGTTCTACGCCGCGGTTGCCCTGCACCTCCGGGACGGTCGAAAAAAGAACCCCCGCGATCCCGATGCCCGCCCAGAAGAGTGACCGCGCCACGTCCGTGGTTGTTACGGATGTGCTCGGACCCTGGCCAAGTTTGCTCGTGGCGCTGCGAGTTCAGTAAGTCAGGCGCGCTTCGGCGCGCGAAGTTGGCCCCCAAACGAGCGCGGACCTTACGATTTCATTCACGCACGGAGGACCGACATGGAACGACGTTTGAGTCTACGAGGACGCACGGATCTGCCGGTGAAAACCCAGGATGGCAGCCTGATATCGCTTTGCCGCGGCATCGAGCTATCGGCGACCGGGATCGTCCTCGACCGGGGCCGACCGGTTACTTCTCGAGACCACTCGATGCTCGTCCGGATCTACGTCGACTTGCCCGAGCGTCATCGGCCCGTCGAGGTCAAGGCTCGATCGGTCTGGGGCTTCGGTTCTCAGCAGGCATTCAAGTTCATACGCATGAACGACGTCGACCGGCTGAACCTCGCAGAACACCTCGATCTCATGTCCCACCGCGGAATCCACCTGAATTGACCATGCAAGAAATTCGCGTTCGTTTCCTCCGATTCACCGTCGTCGGCGCCAGTGCCGTTCTGCTCAGCGGCTGCCTCGTGGCTCGCACGCAGCACGAAGAGGTGCAGCGGGCGCTGCTCCTCGAACAGGCGGCCCATCGCAGCACCATGGCGCGCGCCTATGATCTCGAAATGTCGCTCCACCGAGCCCAGGCAGATCGCGACTCCCGGGCAGACTCGCTCGCGAAGCGAGAAAAGCTCCTCGAAGAAGCCGAGAAGCTCTTGGCGCAGTCCGAGCTCGATTTGGCGCGGGCGACGCACGAGCACGAAAGCGCGACGCAGCTAGTCGACCAGTTGCGCGAAGAGATCGGTCGCATTGGGGACCATCTGCGAGTCTTCGCCGACCAGAAGAGCGAGCTCCAGATGGCGCTCGAGGCGGCGGAAGCCCGCGCAAAGCGTCTCGGCGAGCTCGAGAAGGCGGCGGCTCGGCGCACGACCATGGTGCGTGATCTCACGATGGCGCTGCACGATCCCGTGGCGAAGGGGTCCGTGGGGTTCGGGGTCGAAGACGGAACTCCGGTGCTGACTTTCGACGCCGCGAGCGTATTTCTCGACGGCACCGACGACGTGGCGCCGGAGACTCAAAAGTTGTTCGGGGACATCGTCGCGGTGCTCGCCGAGTTCGACGAGGCGCGAATCGAAATCACCGAGAGCAGCGGCGACCCGAACGTGTCGAACGATGAGAAGCTATTGCGGCTCGAGAGCGTCGCCAAAGCGTTCGCCGATGACGGGCTTGCTCCCGGGCGTGTGATGGTCTCCGTTCCCCCGGCTCCGCCGGGCAACACCCCGAAAAAACCAAGCAAGAGCGATTCGGAAGAGTCTCCCGCCCCCAAGGTGCGGATCACCGTTCGCACCGAGTCCGCGTGAGCTGACCGCACGCGCCGTCATCAAGTTGCCCGTAATCGGGAAGCGAGTTGACCCGAGGGACCTGTCGTCCTAAGCCCTCGGACCCAGGAGAACCGAATGCCGTACATCGTTGCCGAACCTTGCATCAGGTGTCGTTACACGGATTGCGCCGAGGCGTGTCCCGTCGACGACTGCTTCAAGCTTGGAAAAAACTTCATGGTCATCGACCCTGAAACCTGCATCGATTGCGGAGCCTGTGAGCCTGCCTGCCCCGTCAATGCCTGCCTGCCCGAGGACGAGGTTCCGGAGAAGTGGCAAAAGTATGTCGACCTGAATGCGCGACTGGCGAAGGACTGGCCGGGTATCAATCGGAACATTGGGCCGCTCCCCGAGGCCGAGGAATACAAAGACATCGAGGAAAAGTTCGAGGATCTCTCGGAAGATCCCGGCGAAGACGTCGGCGACGACTAGCCGTCAGCCGAATCGCTCGATGGCGGCCACGCTGCGGCCGCCGTCGACGACGAGCTCGTGCCCGGTGACGAACGACGCGCCGGCCAAGAACAGAACCGCTTCTGCAATGTCCTCCGCCGACCCGACTCGGCCGAGCGGTATTCGGCGCGTGATGCGATCGAGGGCGGCGGGGTCGAACCCGGGCGGTGGAAGCACTGTGCCCGGCGCCACCGCGTTGACTCGTACTTCCGGTGCGAGCTCGAGCGAGAGCGTGCGCATGAGCTGACGCAACGCTCCCTTCGAAACCACGTAGGGCAAATAGTTTCGGAACGGCGTGGTCGCGCTCGAGCACGTGATGAACACGATGCTGCCGCGACTCTCACGAAGTGCGGACGTGGCCTCCGAGGCTAGAGCGAAGGCGGAGCTCGAGTTCAGCTCGATCGTGCGATCCCAGCTCTCGTCGTCGACGTCGCCGTAGCTGACGCGTTCGAAGCTGGCGGCGCTGGGGACTAGGAGATCGAGGCCGCCGAGCCGCCCGACGACGGTCCTCACTAGCTCGCGCGCCGATTGGCGGTCGCTCAGATCGGCGGCGAACGCTTCGGCCTCGCCGCCGATCTTGCGGATCATGCGGCAGGTTTCCTCGGCTCCGTCCGCCGAGCGTCCGTAGTGAACCGCGACGCGCATCCCGCGTCGGCCGAGCTCGAGGGCGATCGCCCGCCCGACTCGCTTCCCGGCGCCGGTGACGAGTGCGCTTTTTCTCTCGGGGGGATCGGCCGAAGACGTCAAAGCTCGAACGTCACCTTGGCGATCCAGGATCCCGGGTCCTCATAGGTCCCCCCCTCGAGAGCCGAGACGAGACAGTCCACCGCCGCTTCACCGGCTTCGTCCGGCGGCGCGATGCCCACCGCGACAGCTTTGCCGCCGTCACCGTCCTTTTCCACGTAGACCGTCGCTGCGAAACTTCCGGCGGCGCCGTTCTTGCAGCTGTCTATCTCGCTCGCGAGCGCTTGCACGGTCGAGTCTGCACGATCGCTCGACCAGGCGTTCGGCGGCCGCACGTCGTTAGCGTCGAATCCGGCGGTGGTCTGCGCGATCCCATTTTCGCCTCCGACCGGTTGCGGCCATGTCTTGGACGCGAGCACCTCCAACATGCATTTCTCCGTCGCGCGATCACCGAGAGTCGACTCCTCCATGTGCGCGTGGGCGAGGCGACCGGTCGAATCGATGCGCATGAAGAACTTCACGTCTCCCCCGAGGGCCTCGACTCGTCTTGCGCCTCGGTTGCGGCACGCCATCAGCTCGCTTTGAGTGCTGTTGAAGGTTTTTTCGACCGCGTCCTGGTCGAGAGCGCCGATCTCCGCGGAAGTCGACGGAAGCGCTCCGGCCCTTCGGGAGTCCGACTCCTCGGTGTCTTGGTCATCGACGGTTTTTGGCTTCTTTTCGGCGCCGCCGCAGCCGACGGCGAAAACGAAGATCGTTGCTAGGTGTAGGCCCCGCATGGCTATCCCTTGAGCATGCCGGCGGCGATGACCAGCCGTTGGATCTCGCTGGTGCCTTCGTAGATCTCGGTGATTCGTGCGTCGCGGTAGTGGCGCTCGATGCCGAATTCGGTGGTGTACCCATAGCCACCGTGGATCTGGATGGCCTTGTGAGTGATGCGCGAGGAGGCTTCGGAGGCGTAGAGCTTCGCGCACGCACTCTCCACGGTATGCCGCACGCCAGCGTCTTTCATGCAGGCCGCCCGCAGAGTGAGCAGTCGCGCGGCGTCGAGCTCGGTGGCCATGTCGCTGATCATGAACTGGATCGCCTGAAACTTCGCGATGGGTTGCCCGAACGCTTTTCGTTCCTTGGCGTAGGCCACCGATTTGCCTAGTGCCGCCTGAGATATTCCCAGCGCTTGGGCCGCAATGCCGATGCGCCCGCCGTCGAGTGTGGCCATCGCCACCTTGAAGCCCTGCCCGCGCTCGCCGACTCGCCACTTGTCTTCGAGCTCGACGCCCTCGAAAAATACCGTGCAAGAGTGCGCTGCCTTGATGCCCATTTTTTCGTCGTGGGGGCCCTTGCTCAGTCCCGGATGACTCATGGGGACCAAGAACGCCGTGTGACGTCGCTTGCCACTGGGCTCGATGTCCGTGACGGCGAAGACGAGCATCCAGTCCGCTTCCGGACCGTTCGTGATGAAGTTCTTGCTGCCCTCGATGATCCAGCGGTCACTCTCGAGCTTGGCGGAGGTGACCATGGTCTGGGCGTCGGAGCCGCTCATCGGCTCGGTCAGGCCGAAGCACCCCAGTTTTTCTCCCTGAGCTACGGGAGTCAGAACCTTTCGTTTTTGCTCTTCGGTGCCGAACTTGAGCACTGGATCGCAAAACAGAGAATTGTTCACGCTCATGATGACGCCGCAGGAAGCGCACGCGCGGCTCACCTCTTCCATGGCGAGCACGTAGGACACCGTGTCGAGGCCGGCGCCTCCGTATTCCGTGGGCACCGCCACTCCGAGAAAGCCGAGCTCCGCCATCTTCTTGACGATCTCCGTCGGCCAACGCGCTTCTTTGTCGAGCTCAGCGGCGGCCGGTGCGATCTCGCGATCCGCAAAATCGCGTGCGGCCTGCTGCAGCATCGACTGCTCTTCGGTCAGCTCGAATTCCATGGGGCCGGCGAGCCTAAACCGACATCCCGTCAAATTTCCAGCACTCGAACGTTGGAGAGCGCCGGGAGCCGGGCGCACAACGATTCTTTCGGTCGCACGGCGACACCCAGCGTCGCGGCGTCGAGCATGTGCGCGTCGAACACGTTGTCTCCGAAAGCGGCGATCCAGCGAGTCTCGCCGAGCGTGTTTCGTCCGGCCCTACGTTTTTCTTCGCCGTAGGGCAGGGGAGCCTGCATTCTGGGTGCGATTCGGTTTCCATCCAACGCCGGTCGGGCGCCGATGACGTGCTTCGGAAGGATCCGCCAGGCGCGTGCGGCCTCTTCGACGACTATCTGTGGAGACGCGGAGATGACGAGGGTCCGAACGTCGTTCCGGCGGGCCCAGTCGAGGATGGGGCGGAGCTCCTCGGTGAGGCGGCGCTCGATGCCGGCGGCTTCGAGCGCTTCTCGAGCCAGCTCGCGAACGGAGTCTGTGCTCCACCCCGCGTAGCACCACGCCATGAGCTCGCAGATTTCCGGTTCGGGGAACGCGCCACCGAGGTAAGCGTCGAAGAGCCGCGCACAAAGCGCGCACGCGTCACCCCGCGGGTCGACCTGGTGTGACTCAGCCGCTGCTCGGAGCGCGGGGAGTGCTTCGTCGCGAATGCGGCGGGCACCGACGGCGAATTTGAACACGTCTTCTCCGACGTCGCCGGCCCAAAGCGTGCCGTCGCCGTCGAACGCGATCGCTCTGGGCTCGCCAGTGTGATCCTCAGCCAGATGTTGGATGACTTCGTCGACGCTGAGCGAGGGAAGCGAGGGAGTAGCCGTCATCGGTGCCCGCTCGCGATCAACCTCGTTCGCTCCACCACTTCTCCGCCATGGCCAAGTCCTGCTGCGTGTCGATTTCCATGTAACCCCCGGCGGTGTCTTCACGGTGCATCTCGACGCCCTGCTCGAGCATGTGTTGCAGTTGGTCGATCAAGTAGGCTCGCTCGAACGTCCGCCCTTCGCGCCAGACCTTGCCAGCGTGCGCGAGCTTCATTTCATCGAACACGCGCACGAGGTCCCCCGCGGCCCGCGCGCTCAGTTTCATGACCCCGATGAATTCACCACTCGCGTCCTCGCTCGGGATCGTTCGCCCGAGCTCGGTCACCCGCGACCCGTCGGCCCGCAACTTTTCCGCGTCGGTCTCGGGGTGCTCGCTTCGCCCGACGTACCGCCGACGCCACTTCGTGTCGCAACCGAGCGCGATGTCGTGGCTCGATCCTCTGAGCTTCTTCACGACCGCGCCCTCGTAGACGATGTCCGAATACGTCGAGATGAATCCATCGACTAGGTGCTCGCGCGCACACAAGAGCGATGCGAGGATGTTGTTGTTCTGCCAATCGCCGTTTCGGACGAACGTGAATTCGGGGTAGCGCTCGCGCAGGACGTTCTCGGCGTACCCGCACACGAAGACGACGTCCTTCCGCTCGAAGCCGGCCTCCTTCAACGCGTCGAGCACCCAGTCGAGCATGCTCCGCCCCATGACCTGCACGAGGGTCTTGGGGATGGTTTCCGTTTCCGGTCCGAGACGGCTACCGCGACCGGCGCCGATGATGACGACTTTCATTGCGACGGGAAGATTCTATTCGAAAAAATCACGGAGGTCGGTCGTAGTTGGAGTAGAAGACATTCGAAGTCCCATGCGCGAGCTCCGACTCAACGAACCTCGTTTCATCGACCTGCTTCGTCGCTTGGTGTCCCATACGCCTCGGCTGCAAAACTGCCCGGACGTGGGCCTGATCCCCGAAGAAAAGCTCGCGGCGGACATCGTGCTCGAAGCGCTGGCCCCGCACATCGAGAGCGGGTTCATCGAGGCGGGGGTGCTCGCCGCGCCGGGGCATGAAAAGCGCCCATCGCTCGTGCTCAAGGTGGCAGGTACCGGCCAGGGCGAAATTGGATTCGTCGGGGCGCATTTCGATGTCGTACCGGCGGACCGAGAGGCGGAGGGATGGGTGCGCGACCCATTCGAGTTGCACGTCGGGGACGACGGGACGCTGTTCGCGCGTGGCGTCACCGATTGCCTGGGGCACGTCGCGGTGCTCACCGATCTGTTGCTGCAGCTCGCCGAAAGGGGTGCTCGTCCCGAACGCTCTCTCACCGTCGTGATGATCTCCAACGAGGAAGAAGCCCCGGTCCGTGAGATCGGACTCGACTACGTCGTCGACAACGGACACGTCGACCACCTCAAGGACGGGACGGTCTTTTGGCTCGACAGCGCCGACTTCGGGCCGACGGTGGGGACCGGCGGCATTGCGATGTGGGAGCTCGAAGCTCGCGGAGTCACCGGTCATTCAGGCATGAGTCACAACTGCGTGAACGCGCTCGAGCTGGGGATGGCGACGTCGTTGGCTCTGCGTCGGTGGTTCGAAGAGAGGTATCCCCCGCATCCAGACGAGAAGCGGTGGAAGTTCGTGATCCCGTCGACACTCAAAGCCACCGTGGTTTCCGGCCAGAACATCAAGATCACGACCATTCCGGGCGCCGTCACGTTGCGCGGCGACATCCGGCTCACGCCATTCTACGATCTCGAGGAGGCCATCAGTGGCGCGGAGGCGTTCGTCGCCGAGCTCGACGCGAAGCTCGAGGCGGACGAGTCGCCACGAGGTTTTCCCCGCAGTCGCGCCGCCGACGGACGACGGGGCAGTGTCAAGCTGACGCGCAAGGGCCGCAGTATGGAGGGCATCGCGTGCCATCTCGATTCCCCCGGGCTCGCCGCGCTGGAGGAGTCGATCGTGTCCGTGCGCGGCAAAGACGGCACGTTCAGCATGACGGGCTCGCTCCCGCTGATTCGTGACCTCCAGCGTCGGGGATTCGACGTTCAAATCACCGGCTTCGGGCAGAGCCGCTACTACCACGCTCCCAACGAGCAGGGAGAGCTCTCGGAGTTCGCCCAGGGGTTTCGAATCTTGTGCGAGCTGCTCGATCGCGCGTAGTTTTGTGTTGAACCCGCGCTGCTGCGCGACTTGGCGGTGCAGGCACGGGCGCGTCGTCAGGGAACGACGGCGCGCCCGTACACGTAGAACTCGTCGAGCACACCGAGCGGGTTCCAGGTCTGGCCGGCAAACCTTCCGATCACGATCGACTCGGTGGTCGACGCCGCCGGCATCGTCAGCGGCCCGTTGGACGTCGTCGATGGCGTCGCTTCGGCGCCGTCGAAATAGACCCGCACGTTGCGCTCGTTCATACCGACGGTGAAGTCCCAGCTCACGGTGACTCGCGTCCACACGCCCGTCTGAAGCCGATAGTTGCCCACGGGGATTTCCGTTTGCCCGGCAAACCCGCCGCCGCTCGTGTCGGTGAGAATCACCTGGAAGGCGTTGTTGTTGCTCGCGCCGGCCTTTCGGATGCGGATCCCGCCGGCACTGAAATTCGTGTTCGTGAACAACGCGTGATTGACGTCGTCGGCATGGTCGTAGTCCGGCAGGTAGCAGAAATCGATCGCACCAGCGACGAAGTCGATGTTCGACGCGGAGCCGACCCGCTGCGGGAAGGTGACTTCCTCGTTGGCCTGATCCAGTCGAATGCCGTCTCCGACGAGGGCGGGTCGAAAGTCGTTGTTCGGCATGGTCACGAACGCACCGGTGCCCGCTCCGGCCGCCGGGCTGCCGATGGCCATCCGACTGTCGAGCGTCGTGTGGAGGAGAACTCCGCCGGGTCGTGAGCCGGCGTCGCAGGTCGGCGCGCCGCCCGCGCCACCGCTGCCCGCCGCTCCCCCAGCGCCTGCACCTGCCGAGCCGCCCGTGCCAGCCCCCGCCGAGCCGCCCGTGCCAGCACCTGCCGAGCCGCCCGTGCCAGCTCCCGCCGAGCCGCCCGTACCCCCACCGGCCGAGCCGCCGGCGCCAGTGCCGCCAGTACCGGAGCCGCCGGTTCCACTTCCGGCGCTACCCCCGGTCGCGCTGCCCCCAGAGCCGGTGGCTCCCGACGCCCCGCCGGTGGACGAGTTGCCGCTCGCCCCGGATACCCCATCACTGAAGATGCCGTCGTCGCTGCTACCGCCGCAGGCCACGGCGGCGCCGCCCGCCGCGGTGATCATCACACTCAAGCGAAGCCATCGACCCATGAATCCTCACCTCCAGGATTCATCATAGCCCACGGGGCACACGGTGTCGCGGCCCGGTCTATTCGTCCTCGTCCCGAAGCTTGGCCAACACGGACAAGTCTTCGAGCGTCGAAACGTCGCCCTCGGTTTTTTCGCCAGCCGCAACTTGCTTGAGCAACCTGCGCATGATCTTGCCGCTCCGTGTCTTGGGTAGAGCGTCGGCAAAGCGGATCCCGTCGGGCGCCGCGAACTTGCCGATTTCCTTGGCGACGTGCGTCTTGAGAGTGGTGCGCAGCTCCGGTGTCGGCGCGTGTCCCGGTTTCAGGGTGACGAACACGATCAGGGCTTGGCCCTTGATGTCGTGCGGTCTGCCGACCGCTGCCGCCTCGGCGACGCTAGAGTGCGAAACGAGTGTGCTCTCGATTTCGGCTGTGCCGATGCGGTGCCCCGAGACGTTCAGTACGTCGTCGATTCGCCCGACGACCCAGTAGTACCCGTCTTCGTCGCGTCGGGCGCCGTCTCCCGTGAAATAGGCGCCCTCGACCTCGCTCCAGTACTGCTGCCGGAAACGCTCGTCGTCGCCCCAGATGGTTCGCAGCATGCTCGGCCATGGTCGTTTCATGATGAAACGCCCGCCCTCGTTGGCGTCGGCGCTTTCACCCTCGCTGGTGACGACGTCGGGTTCCACACCGAACATCGGCAGCCCCGTCGAGCCCGGTTTCGAATACGTCGCCCCGGGCAAGGTCGTCATGAGAATGCTGCCGGTTTCTGTCTGCCACCAGGTATCGACGATGGGGCAGCGACCCTTGCCGATCTTGTCGCGGTACCACATCCAGGCGTCCGGATTGATCGGCTCACCCACCGTGCCGAGTAGCCGCAGGCTCGCGAGGCTCGCCTTGTCTACCCATTCGTCGCCGGCTTTGACGAACGCGCGAATCGCCGTGGGCGCCGTGTACAGAATCGTCACACGGTGTTTGTCGATGAGCTCCCAAAATCGGCCCCAGTCCGGGAAGTTTGGCGCCCCTTCATACAAAACGCACGTTGCGCCGTTCGAAAGCGGTCCGTAGACGATGTAGCTGTGACCCGTGATCCAGCCGACGTCGGCCGTGCACCAGTACACGTCGTCGTCCTGGAGGTCGAAAACGTACTTGGTCGAGACGTGGGTTCCCACCAAGTAGCCGGCGCTGGTGTGCAGGATGCCTTTCGGTTTTCCAGTGGACCCCGACGTGTACAGGATGAAGAGCGGGTGCTCGGCGTCGAAGGCTTCGGGCTCGGGTTGGCGGTTCGAGCCCGCCTGACCGACGGCGTCGTACCAATCGACGTCGCGCCCCTCTTTCATCGTAATTTCGAGGTCGGGCATTCGGCGGAAGACGACGACCTTCTCGACGCACGGTGTGTGCTCCACCGCCGCGTCCACGGTTTCCTTCAGCGCGACGGGCTTGCCGCGACGGGGTGCTCCGTCCTGCGTCAAAACGAGCTTGGCTTCGCAATCGTTGATTCGATCACGGAGCGACTCGGCGGCGAATCCCCCGAAGACCACCGTGTGGGGGGCTCCGATGCGGGCGCAGGCGAGCATGCCGACGACGACTTCGGGCACCATGCCCATGTAGATCGCGACTCGGTCGCCCTTCTTGACGCCGAGGTTTTCGAGCGCGGCGGCGAACTCGACGACTTGTTGGTGAAGCTCGCCATAACTCAGCGTCGTGCTGTCGCCAGGCTCGCTCTCCCAAACGAGCGCGGCCTTGTTCTCCGTCGGAGTCCCGAGGTGCCGATCGAGGCAGCTCTTGGTGACGTTCAGCGTTGCGCCGATGAACCATCTGGCGTGCGGCAATTCCCATTCGAGCGTTTTTTTCCAAGCCTTGTCGAAGACCAGGTCAGCAGTCTCGCGTTTCCAGAAGGTGTCGGGGTCGTCGAGGCTTTCCCGGTAGAGCTTCTCGTACGCTTCCTTGGCAGGGACACGAGCCTTCTTGGAGAAATCCGCCGGTGGCTCGAAGCGACGCGTCTCCGTCATGACGTTCGTGATCTTGTCTGACATGATCTCTTTCACTTCTTTCGTGGGGGCCGCCATTGGCTCCAACCCGCCTTCAAGACGATTCCGACGCTCGACAAGCTGTCCTGGGGGTACAGCTTTTCGTTCACGTTTCCATCGAAGTCGCCCTTGATGGCATCAGTACCGTCGAGGAGCACGATGATACCGCCCTCGAGCAGCACGTGGCCGAAGTTGAATTGGGCGCCGAGCTCGAGCACGAAGTACGGGTCGACGCCTTTGGCAGATCCGCCCTGGAAATTGCCGGACTGGGAAACTTCGAGATCCACCGAGTGCAGCACTGCACCGACTCCACCGGTCGCGGCAAAACGAATTTTCTTGCCGCTGCTCATGTAGCGAATGTTCCCGCCGAACCTCGTGGAGGAGATGTCGTAGTCGCGTCGATCGACGGTAGAAGAACAGTCGTTCACCTGGCCCAGGCCGACGCAGGCGTTGTCGATGTTCAGGCGGCTGCCCTGCACCATCAGCTCGACGGCGACAGGGTTCCAGATTCGGTACCCGCCCCGGGCGCCGAAGAAGCCGCCGGTGGCATCGGTGTTACCGCCGTGCGCGTGACCGTCCGGCTCGCCACTTGGAATCAAGACGCCGGTAGCCGCCATCGCATACCAGCCGCGGAATTTTTGTGTTCGCTCGGGGGGCGCGCCCGGCAACCCGGAGCCGACGTCGATTTCGTCGCCGTCGGCTCCTTCGAGGGTCGGGCTGTTGACCCGGTGAGTTTGCCCGACGTCGATGACGAATACGCTCTCGAAGGGCTGTGCGCCGTCTCGGTAGACTTGAACGAAGTGCCGGCCGGGCGGAACACGACCCTGCCACTTTCCGAAGGCCTTGGCTTGGCCGTCAACGGCGATGGCGTCGTTTTCGTGAGCGGCCTTGACGACTACGAGGCCGGTGACTGCGCGCAGCTCGACCTCGACAGGTACGTCCTTTTGCCCGCCAGCGATCCGAAAGGTTCTGGAGTCGGGCGCGAACCCCTCGGCTTCGACGACCAGGGTGTGCTCGCCGACGTTGAGACGAATCGGCTTGGCGAGATCCACTGCGTTCACCGCTCGCCCGTCGAGCTTTACGCGAGCCCCCGCTGGCGCGATGCTCAACCTGGCTGATCCGACGAGCGCTTGAAGCTCGGTAATCGTCGCGCGGACCTTCTTGCGGCTCGGTCCGTCGAGCTCGGCGCCGTGGTTGTCGAGCATCCGTTCGAGAGCAGCGGCTGCTTCTGCGTAGCGGAAAAGTTCCTTGAGGCTCAGGGCGACGTTTCGGAGCGAGGACGCACCGGGTTTGATTCGGTACGCTTCTTCGAACTCGGCCAACGCCCCGGTGAAGTTGCCGTCGCGGTAGAGCTTCACCCCTCGCTGGAAGTGCGGTGTGGCTCGCTTGGTCGCCTCGTCCTCCATTGGCGGAGGGAGGGCACCAGCCGGTTGCCCAAGGACGGGGCTCGTTACAAAAAGAGCGGCGAACAGTGCCGTTGGCGAGCCTCGGCGCATGGTGCCGAGAGCCTAAGGCCCGCTGGTATCAAGCTCCAGACCTTCGGCGACGCCGGGGGCCGGCTTCGGACGGGGGGCCGTTTTTCCTGCCGGCTGCGCGCCCACAGCAGGCCGCGGCGTGGTGATTTTCGTCGGCTTCGTCGCTCGTTCGGCGGCCGTTCCGCCGTCCTTGGTTGGCGGGTCGGCGGCGATGGCCACCTTCGGCGCATCGCTGGTTGCCGCCGTCGCCGGCTGGGTGACGTGCTCGTCGGCCGGCTGGATTGCCGAGGCGCTGCGGGTTTCCTCGGGCACCGGACTGGCTGGGGCGTCGACGGGGCGTTGCATGACGAACGCGGTAATCGCGAACGCGCCGAGGGCGGCGATGAAAGCCGCGACGATTGCGCGACGCGTGTTCGTCTTGCCCTCGGTGTGCGTGTGTACGGAGGTGCCTTCGGCGGTTCGAAAGCCCGGCTCACTCGGAGTCGAATCCCGAGGGCTCCTTCGACGAGTAGATGGGATGGGCGGCCCGGTCGACATGAGCTCGGGCAGTGCGCCCGCGAGGGCCTCGTAGAACTCCTTCGCCGTTTGGTAGCGCTCAGTTCGTTCTCTCGCGAGGGCCTTTTGCACGACGAAGGCGAGATCCTCGGGCACATCGGGAGCATGAGTCCGCACGTCGGCGGCATCTTCGGTGCAGTTCTTGATCAGGACGGCTTCGTAGGTGGTGGCGACATGCGGCGGGCGTCCGGACAGACTCTCGTAGAGAATCGAGCCGACGCTCCAGAGATCGGCGCGGCCGTCGATGTCAGGGAAACCTTGGGCCTGCTCCGGGGCCATGTAGAACGCCGTGCCGAGCACGGTGCCTCGACGGGTCAGGGTATCGGCAGTGGCCGCGCGGCGCGCGATCTTCGAGATCCCAAAGTCGACGATCTTCACGAACATCGCCTCGTCATCCCGTTCGCACAGGAACACGTTGTCGGGTTTGAGATCTCGGTGAATGATGCCGGCGTCGTGGGCGCGAGCGAGGGCGCGCAGCACTTGCGCAACCACGTGGGCAGCTTCGGCGACGTCGAGCCGCTCTTCGCGGCGGAGTCGCGCACGGAGGTCCTCTCCGCTCAAGAGCTCCATCACGAGGTAGGGGCGCCCCTCGGGGCCGATGCCGGAATCGAAAATCTGTACGATGTGGGCGCTCTCGACGGCGCTGGCACTTTCGGCTTCCCGCTGGAATCGCGCGACCGTGTCCTTGTCTCGCGCCGCGGCTGGCTCGAGAAACTTCATCGCCACGCGCTTGCCAAAGGACAGATTGGTGGCCTGATAGACCGAACCCATGCCCCCGCTGCCGATGAGGCGGTCGACCCGATATTTGTCCTCGATCGTCGCTCCAAGCAGGGGATCGGGGGCCTCGTCGTCGCTGGTCATCGTGGGCTCGCGCGGGCGCGATCGTAGCACGCTCGTCGGATCAGACCTTTGACGGCCCGAGCGCCGAAACGCTGCATTGCCGCCCGCTGCTGCGCCGCGTCGTCGACGAGGCGAGCAAGTCGATTGCCCGGCGCCCTCGTGCGCGCAGTCGCCTCAGCCCTGGATCTTGTGGAGCGCGCTCTGGAGCCGGGACGTCGTTCGCGACGCCGCCTTGTGGTGCACGATGCCTTTGCCAGCCGCCCTCGCGAGTGCCTGAGCGGCGTCGGCAACGTGCTGCTTGGCGCTGTCCGCCTTGCCGGTGGCGAGCGCGGTGCGCGCGCGCTTCACCGAGGTTCGCACCATCGACTGGGCGGCTTGATTTCGAGCGCGCCGACCTTGGCGCTGACGATTGCGTTTCTCTGCGGAGGCGTGGTTGGCCATCGCGGGATCAGTCCTTCTTCTTTGCCGGCTTGGCGTCCGGAGCGTTCGGATCGTAGCCCTCTGGATGCACCGGAAAAACCGGGGTTCCCGCCTCGGTTCGCTGTCGGCGCTGCTTGCGCCCAAGGCGCGCATCGCGGAGCGCCCTTCGGCGGCGGGTATGTGCGGTAGGGGAAACCATTGGGGATCCTTGAGGATTTCTCAGCGGCTTTCGCCGCAGGGGCGCAGAATATGATCGACTCCCGGAGGCTTGTCAAACCATGGCCGGCGCGACCCCTCACATGGGCCGGATCGTCAGGGTAGGGGCCGCAAAGCTCGGCTTTGCGAAACGCTTAACCCGAGCCCTCATCAGCGCACTGCGGATACATGACGCCGAGGGGGTTCCCGCCGCAGGGCCGGCGACCGTGACCCCCTTCACTCGGCCGTCCGCGCCGAAAACGACCAGAGCACTCGACGGCGCGGACTGGCCTGCCACGCAAGCCCGAGCTGCTCCCAAGTGCGCGCCGAGAGCGGACGTGAGCTCGCCAGTCGCTGGCTGGAGCCTGGTCGCCTCATCTTTCGCTGCGGGTCGCATTTCGGGATCGTCGGGCGGCTCTTCGGCCTTCATGTTGGGTGCGGGCTCTGGTTTGGCCGCGGCTACGGGTTCGGGCGTCGCGGCTAGTTTTTTCACGGACCGGGCGTTGGGGGTCGCCCGGGCCACTTTGCCGGTCTCCGCCGGGAGCTGATCGATCTCGAGCGCTTTTTCCGGCTCCGGACCGGCGGGCTCGGCGGCGGGCTCTTCGAGCCCAGCAGCCGCTGGGTCTACCGGCGCGCTCGGGCCCGCGGCGAATTGCCCAGGCTCTTTCTGTTGGCTCGAGACGTAGAGCGCGACCGCGGCAGCGACGCCGAGCACGGCGATGATGCCGCCGATCGTCTTGCCACTTCCCGAGTCCGTCTTGGGCTTTGCGCGACGGATGTCCACGACTCCGGATTGGCGAGACTCCGCGTGAGGAGACTGTGCCTCGGCAACGCTCGGCTCCGGCGCGCGGTCGTCCTCTTTGGCGAGCGACAAGCCAGCGCGAACGAGCTCGTTGGCCTCTTCCTCTTTTTCGACGATGGCTGCTTTCGCGAGGTCGGCAAGGCTCTGGCTGGGTTTACTTTCGACTCCGGACTTCATGACCTGCTCGCCCTCGCCGGCTTCTTCCGGCATCGGCGCAGCGAGCAAGCTGTTGTCGGTCGAGCCGATCTCGGTCGAGGCCACGACATCGAGGATCTTGTTGGCGCCGGCGTCCCAAGTGGACTCCGAGCGTTCGGGTACGGGCCAACCGGCGAGCATCGACTCGGCTTCCTCCGGCAGTTGGACGTCGCCTTTCATCAGCCGACCTCCGCTTTCGGTGAATAACCGCGCTTGTCGAGAGCGACGCGCAGCTTGCGCCGGGCTTCGTGCACGCGCCAAGCGACGGTCCCCTCCGGGCACCCGAGCACGTCGGCCGCTTCCTGGTGGCTCAAACCGTCGATGGTGACGAGCACGAGAGTGGTTCGGAGCGTCTCGCTGAGCTCGTCGATCGCGTCACAAAGGGCAGCGGCCATCTCCCGGTCCGAGCTGAGCCGCGACGGATCGGCGTGGGAGGCTCGACGCTCGACCATTTGGCCCTCGATGCGGGGGTCGTCCGGTGTCGTGGCCTTGCGTTGCGTCTTGCGAGACCGAATGGCGTTCAGGGAGAGGTTCACGGCGATTCTGTACAACCAAGTAAAGGGCTCGCTGCGCCCGTCGAACCGATCGAGCGCACCGTAGGCTCTGACGAAAGCGTCCTGAGTCACATCCTCGGCTTCGGCGGCGTCACGCAACATGTGCACGGCGAGTCGATAGATTCTCTTCTGGTGCCGCCGGACGAAAACGCCGAACGCATCCCCGTCGCCCTCTCGGGCGGCGTCCACCAACTCTCGGTCCGTCGTTTTCGGCATGGCCGGGCGCGCCGTGGCAATGCGGTGTCGCACCGAAATACCTCGCTCGTGCGCGGGCGCGTCCCATCACGATAGTTCATGAGCGATCACTTGGACAATCGAGGTGTCCCGGGGTTTGGGCGCTGGTCGTCGAATTCCCAGGAACATAAAATTGAATAAATCCAAGCGTTTGACCTGGTTTCGCCCGAGGGGGACTGACGATCGACCCGGTGGCATACCAAGTACAGTCCGGTGCCCGGCAGGCCGAGGCGCTCTGGCTGTGCTCGCCCGTCTCTCGGGCCCGTGGTTTTTGCCCCAGTTCGGGGGCTGAAAGTGCCCCGCCGCCTGCTACGCCAAGCCGGATTGCGCATCGATTCCATCGAATCGATATAACTAGGTCCCTCTCACTTCGCGCCCCCGCCGACCATGAACGACGTAGACCGAGCACCTTCGCGCGCGGCCTCGCCGGCTCCGTCCGCCGCCGAAGGCGATGGCGCCCAAGCGGTCGCCGACGCCGTGCGCGAGCTAGAACGGGAGCTCCGCGCCCAGGGCGCGCGGCGTTGGCTCAACCGATTGCTGATTCTCGTCGTGCTCGCCGTGCTCGTCGGTGGCTTCTATGGCTACCGCAAGTACACCGAGCCTCCGCCGCCCGCACGGTACACGAGCAAGAAGATCGAGAAGCGGGACATCGTGGAACAAGTGCAGGCGACCGGTGCGGTCAAGCCGCTCAACGAGGTCGAGGTCGGTGCCCAAGTTTCCGGCCGGATCGTCAAGGTGTACGCGGACTACAACACACAAGTAAAAAAGGGGGACCTGCTCGCTGAAATCGATCCGAGTCTCTTTGGTGCGCAGGTCAGCCAGACCGGCGCTCAGCTCACCGCCGCCAAGGCGAGCGTCGAGCGGGCCAAGTCACGTGTCGAGTCGACAAAAACCGATCTCGGTCGCGCTAAAAGGCTCGCGGCCGAGGGGGTGGCGACTCAAGCGGACGTCGACCAAGCCCAAGGCGCGTACGACGTAGCCCGCGCGGACCTGGCGGCAGCCAAAGCTCAAATCACTCAGCTCGGCGCCATGCTTCATTCGGCGCGGACGACTCTGGCGTACACCCGCATCTATTCGCCCATCGACGGGCTCGTCATCAATCGTGCGGTCGACCCGGGCCAAACCGTGGCCTCCAGCTTTTCGTCACCGGTGCTCTTCGTGATCGCTCAGGACCTCAAGAAGATGCAGATTCTGGCCGAAATAGACGAAGCTGATGTCGGAAAAATCCGAGAAAAGATGGATGCGGAGGTCGTTGTCGACGCGTTCCACGGTGAGAAGTTCGAGGGTGTCGTCACCCAGATCCGCTACAGCCCAAACAACAACCAAGGCGTCGTCACCTACGCCGCTGTCGTCGACGTCGACAACCCCGACCTGAAGCTTCGCCCCGGCATGACCGCGACGGTCACCATCAAGACGGCCGAGGCGAAAGGAGTGACCGCTGTGCCCAATGCGGCGTTGCGGTTTCGTCCCGCGCCCCAGAAAGACGATGAAGGCAAGCCAGTCCCGCAGCCGCAGCCGAAGAAGCTCGAAGGCGATCAGGGGCGCTTGTACGCGCTCGTCGACGAAACCGCTGGTGCAGAGGAGATCGAAGAACGGGTCGTGACGGTTGGGATCACTGATGGGGTCTGGACCGCGGTTCGTGGGGACCCTCCAGAGCCTGGAACCGACGTCGTGACCGAAGAGAAGCCGAGCAAGAAGCGCGGATTCCGATTGTTCTGAGCATCGAGATGGCGACGCCCCTGATTCGACTGGACGGTGTCTCGAAAGACTATCTGAGCGGGCCCGAAGTGGTGCACGCGCTCCGTGACGTCAGCCTCGACATCGGCATCGGACAGTTCGTCGCTATCGTCGGCGCGAGTGGCTCTGGCAAGAGCACGATGATGAACATTCTTGGCTGCCTCGATCGGCCGAGCGGCGGCGGTTACTACCTCGGCGGTATCTCGGTCCACGACAAGGCCGCGGATCCGCGGGCGATCGTCCGCAATCGCCTCATCGGCTTCGTGTTTCAGGGGTTCAACCTGCTTCCGCGAACGACGGCGCTCGAGAACGTGGAGTTGCCGCTGGTCTATCGTGGCGCGAGCGGCCGTCAGCGTCGCCGTCAGGCCCTCGAGGCTTTGGCTCAAGTGGGCCTCGCCGACCGATCCGGGCATACGCCCGCCCAGCTGTCCGGTGGGCAGCAGC
>JAJDAH010000415.1 GCA_029261965.1 Polyangiaceae bacterium | reverse complement strand
GGCCTGAGTGCTCGCGGGGCTCTGCAGCAGATTCAAGCCGCTGTCGGCCGACCCGTGCTCGTCGTCGAAGAGCACCTGCGTCTGTCGGAGCGCGGATTCGAAGGTGACCGTCTTGCGAAAGTCTTCCCGCGTGGTGCCGCTTTCGGGGAGATCCTCTTCGGCTGCCGCCGCGCGGTGCGTTCCCGAGTCGCCCGCGTTCAGTTGCGTCGGAGGGGTCTTGTCGAGCTCAGTCAGCTTGGTCTCCTGGCTCTACCACACACGCTGATGCTCGACCGCGCAAGGCCCAACGACCGGCGTCGCTCCCGAGGCGACGGTTCCCGGTCGAAAAACATTGGCGTTCGAGCCTCGCGCGGTGCGGCCGCGCGGCCGATCTCCGCCCGGCTCTACTACTCGAGCAGGTTGTCGCGGACCGGCATGCCCTTGCGATGTTCTTTGCGGTCGACTTTGGGGGCGGCGTCCGGTTTGCGGCGCACCGGCGGTAGCTGAGGCGCGCCCGCCTCGGCGGCGTCGCCGGTCGCGCTCGTCGCAGGGCTCAAGGGTTCGTGCTCCTCGACCTCGATTTCTGGAGGCGAGGCCTTTTCAGTCGTCCTGTCGGTGATCTTCGAGACTTGTTTCTGACACGCGAGGAAGGTGCCTGCCGAAAGCGCCACTACTATCGATGCGGCGGCCTTGAGCCGGCGCTTCACGCGGCGGATCCTGACCAGGTCTTTTTTGGCGTGCATTTCAGGGGCTCGTCGTGTCGCTGCCGGGGGCCATCTTGCTTCGCCGAAGCGCGACGGGTTGGTCCGGGCGACCGTGCGGCACCTCCACCGTCGGCAGCCACTCGGGTCGGGGGGGCGAATGCCAGTTCGGATCGACACCCTGGTACACGCCGAAGATGCTGAGGATGTTTTCGCGGATCTGCGACCAGTCGGGCTTGCGCGGCATCACGTCGGTCATGTGGCAGATGAGGTACCAGGCGCGGAACATCGAGTAGAAATAGTCGTTCGGCGGAAGCTTGATGAGCTGCTTCACGAGCGGCAACAGTTGGGGCAGGGCGGCGGTCACGGCGAAAAACTTGTGCAGGTTCTCCGTCTGCCGCTTGATGCTCTCGGACGGGTAGTTGATGACGCTCTCGGTGTAGTAGCTGTCGTCGATGAGATCGAAGTCGCCGTCGAAGTAGCCGTTGTCCACCGCGAACTTCGCGATGCCGGTGCCTGGGTACGGCGTGCAGAGGGTCGCCGCGGCGTAGTCCACGTCGAGATCGATGTTCAACTGCAGCGTGGCGAAGTCGTCGTCCAGCGTGCCCCCGGGGATGCCGACGATGTTGTCGGCGAACACGACGATGCCAGCGCGCTTGAGCATGCGGATCCCCTCGACGAGGCGGGGCATTTTGGTCTGCCGCTTGAGCACGTCGTTGGCGAGTCGTTCGTTCGCCGTCTCGATGCCGAGATTGACGGTGTGACACCCCGACCACACGAGCAGGTCCACCATCTCTTCGGTGAGCACGTCCGCGCGGAGATGACAGTAATACGGCACGCCGATCTCTCGTCGATAGAGCTCCCCGAACTCGCGCAGCCACTTGTCGTTGTAGACGAAGATGCTCTCGCGAAAGCCGACGACATGCAGGGGGCCGACGCTTCGCACCGCGGCGATTTCGGCGACGACATTCTCTGGGCTACGGATGCGGACCTTTTTCCAAGACGATCCGTAGTGGTCCACCAGTGACGGATTGAAGCAGTAGCTGCACGGAAACGGACAGCCGCGATTCGTCGTGAAACTCTTGAGTGGTCGATCCGCGAGCGCGGGGTCGTATTCGTACAGGAGCTCGCGAGGCGGAAACGGGATGTCGTCGAGGTCTCGCCGGAGCGGTCGCGCCTCGTTCTTGTAGACCTGACCTTCGTCCTTGACCCAGAGATCGCGGATGCCTCGGTGGTCGTCGCCCCGGTCGAGCGCGTCGACGAGCTCGACCGAAGCGTCTTCCCCTTCGCCTTGGCAGATGACGTCGATTCCCGGCGTGTGAATGACGTCGGGAAAGTACGTCGGGTGGGGGCCGCCCATGAGGCTGACGACGTCCGGGTAGTGCTCTTTGATGTGAGCGTTGAGTCCGAGATAGTAGCGGTGCAGCCCCGTCGTCGCGCCGAACGCGATCACGTCCGGTTCGTACTTCTTCACCTCTGCGAGAACGTCGGTGCCGCGGGTGCCGACGAATCGGCAGTCGTGCCCCGCTTCTCTGAGGCACCCGGCGACGTAGAGCGCTCCGAGCGGCTCGGCTCCTTCGATTTCTTTGACGATGAACAGAACCTTCTGGGTCACGGGTGAGCCGAAATCTACCACAAGGAGGTGTGCCAGTTTCTTGGCCCCGGGCCGGGCTCCGCCCTAAGCCGTCGGGGAACATGCGAGATGCCTCACTGGTCGTCATAGAATTCGGCGCGAGCTGGCCCCGCTGGCTCGACCCTGCTCAGCGCGCGACTGGAGATCTCGCCGTGGTGGCTCAACACTACGAGGGCGAGCCCATGTCGCTCGTGACTCAGGTGGCCAGCCGTATCACTCGGCTCGACGCCGGCGGGTGGGACTTGAACACGGTAGTGCTCGTCACGAACGCGCGCACCGATGCGGATGCATTTGCCGCGCGGGCGGTGCTCGCTCGCGGGCTTTTGGCCCGCATGGCATCGGTGAAAGCAGACCGCTTCGTGCTCAGCATCGATCGAGCCCTCGAAAAACGCGCGCGCCACTCGCTCCGAATGCTCGCCGGGCAGCTCACCGACGAGGGCGCGGGCAGCGGGGTCAGCGTGGTCGTGCGGATGGGCCACTACGAGAGCGTGGCCGCCCTTTCTGCAGTCGGCTGAACGCGCCGGCGTGGGGCGCTCTGCCCCGCCCAGCTGGAAAAGTCCGTCAACTCTCCCCGGCGTGACCGGGTAGGGTGCACTACCCTTGCCGGCCGAGTTGCCCTAGATGTCTCCACGGGCGAGCTCCCCACCGATCCGTCCCACGTCCAAGTTGTCTTCGCGCCCGAATCCCGAATCCGACGCCGTGCCCGTCGGCCTGGCGGCACACTTTTGGCGACAGTTCCCTCGCTACGTCGTCGGAACGGTGCTGCTCGCCGCCTACAACTACGGCCAGTACTTCTTCGACATGCGTGTCCAGGTCGGCGTCAACGCCGGTGTGGAGGGCAACGCCGACATCGCGATCCAAGTCGGCATCACCTTGATGGGAGTGGCGCTCGCCGCTTTTTTCGTCCGCGTGCTGTCGCGGGTCATCATTTTCAATGGCGGCCGACACGTCGAATACGACCTTCGCAAGGCGCTCTTGACGAAGCTGCACACCCTCGGGCCCGCGTTCTACCGCCGCATGAGCACCGGCGAGATCATGAGCCGCGCGACCAACGATCTGACGCAGGTCCGCCTCCTGCTCGGTTTCGGCGTGCTCAACATGTTCAACACGGCGTTTGCGCTCGTGAGCGCTCTGGCGGTGACGCTGCAACTCTCGGTGAAGTTGACGTTCGCGTCCCTCGCGATGCTGCCGGCGTTGATGCTCGTCACGCGCTTTTTCGGGAAACGGATTTACACCTACACCCGCGACAACCAAGACGCGATCGGGCAGCTCAGCGAACGAGTGCAGAGCAGCATTGCGGGTGTGCGGGTGGTGCGCGCCTTTTCACTCGAAGAAGGAGAGCGACGGCGCTTCGACACGACCAACGAGGACTACCTCGAAAAGAGCCTGCGCCTCGCTCGTCTGCGCGGGTCGATGGGACCGATCATGCAGGCGATCACCGCCGTCGGGATCATCATCGTGTTCTGGTACGGCGGGCACCTGATCATGCAGGACCAGCTGAGCCCCGGTGGGTTCTTGGCGTTCTACCGGGCGCTAGCGCGCCTGACGTGGCCGCTCATGGCGCTCGGCTTCCTCGTTTCCTTGGTTCAGAGGGGCCGCGCTTCCTACTCGCGGCTGGCCGAGGTGTACGAAGCGGAGCCGGATGTCGTCGACGGATCTCTCGAGCCGTCCGGGGCGCTGGCCGGCAGACTCGAGGTCAAGGATCTGAGCTTCGGCTACGGCGAGAAGTTGGTGCTTGACGGCGTCAACTTCGATCTCGAAGCCGGCAAGTCCCTCGCCATCGTCGGTCGAACCGGCAGTGGCAAGTCGACACTCGCGGTACTCTTGGCGCGGCTGCACCCGACTCCGCACGGTTCGGTGTTCATCGACGGCGCCGACATCTGCGACCTCCCGCTCGACGTCGTTCGCGGTGTGATCGGCTATGCCCAGCAGGATCCGTTCTTGTTCTCGACCACCGTCGGTCGAAACGTCGGCTACGTGCTCGACGACCCCGACGCGGGCGCGTCGACCAAGATCATTCGAGACGCGGCGACCGAAGCACAAATCCACGAGGAGATCCGCGGGCTCCCGCAGGGGTTCGACACCGTCGTCGGGGAGCGTGGGGTGCAGCTTTCCGGCGGTCAGAAGCAGCGCACGGCGCTGGCTAGAGCGCTCGTGAGCGAGCCGAAGATCCTCGTGCTCGACGACCCGTTCAGCGCCGTGGACGCCCGGACGGAGAAGGCGATTCTCGAAGCCATCGATCGGCAGCGCTCGAGGCGTAGCGTCGTGCTCATTACCCATCGGGTCGCCGCGGCGGCCCGGTGCGACGAGGTGATCGTGCTCGACGAGGGGCGTGTCATCGAGCGCGGGCGCCACGAAGACCTCGTCGAACAAGGAGGACTCTACGCGAGCTTCGCCGAAGAGCAGCGCATCGAAGGCGAGCTCGCGAAGCTCGGGGAGTCCGATCTCTGGCACGCCGAGAGCCAGCCGGCGCCGACAGGAGCCGCCGAATGAGTCAGCGTGTCGACTCGAGCGAGATCACTCTCGACGACCCCGTCGATTTGGACTCGACGGAGCAGGAAGGCCGTTCGCGGACCGAAGAGATCCTGCGGGACTTCCACGAAGAGAGTGCGATCGGCAAGTCCTACGACACGCGGCTTCTGCTTCGGTTGTGGCCGTTCGTGCGCCCCTACCGCGGCGTCTTGACGCTGTCGTTGGCGGTCGTCGTGGTGACGGCGTTCACGACTTTGGCGCACCCGCTCATCATGCTGCATACGATCGACGAGGGGGTGCTCGCCGGAAACGCCACCGTGCTCTTCCAAGGCGGAGTTGCGCTCGTCGCCATTCTGGTGTTCGAGCAAGTGCTCAGTTTCATCCAGATGTACACGATGCAAGTCGTCGGCGCGAGGTCGATGGCTGATCTTCGGCAGCACGTCTTCACGTTCCTGCATCGGATGAAGGTGGCGTACTTCGACAACCAGCCCGTCGGTCGCCTGGTCACCCGCGTCACCAACGACGTCGACGCCATCCTCGAGCTTTTTGCCTCCGGCGCGCTGAACGCGTTCGGCGACTTGATCCGACTCGTGGGAATCGTCGCTCTGATGCTCGCCCTCGACTGGAAGCTGAGCCTCATCGGGTTCGCCGCAGCTCCTCCGGTGGCGCTGCTCGTCTTGTTCGTCCGCAAGCGTTTGCGCACGGCCTATCGAGACATCCGCGCGAAGACCGCGCGCATGAACGCCACGATGAACGAGCAGGTCAATGGAATGACCGTCGTGCAGGCGTTCGGCCGCGAAGATGCGGCGGCGGGCGAGTTCGACGAGATCAACCTCGCCTATCGCGATACCTACATGCGCTCGCTCAAGTTCGAGGCGATTCAAGACGCCGCGATCGACATGGTGGGTGCCGTTTG
Organism: Polyangiaceae bacterium; assembly: GCA_029261965.1. Classification (GTDB taxonomy): domain Bacteria; phylum Myxococcota_A; class Polyangia; order Polyangiales; family Polyangiaceae; genus JAJDAH01. Next base: position 10,799 of record JAJDAH010000415.1, on the reverse strand, counting down.
CCTGGCGTCGATCATCGTTTCGCTCGGCTACCGCGAAGCGACCTTCGGTACCATCGTCGCGTTCAACGCCTATCTCTTGAAGTTCTTCGAGCCCATCACCGCGCTGGCTCAGCGGTACACGATCCTGCAGAGCGCGATGGCTGGCGCCGAGCGAGTGTTCGGTCTGCTCGACACCACGGCCCTCGACGCCGAACCGGGCAAAGCCGAGCCGGCGACGGATGCCGACGTCGCCTTGGCCTTCGAGAACGTCGGGTTCGAGTACAAACCCGGCGTACCGGTGCTCCGCAACGTTTCGTTTCGAGCGAAGAAGGGCGAGCGCATCGCGCTCGTCGGACCCACCGGCGCGGGAAAGACTACCGTCGCCTCGCTGTTTCTCCGGCTCTACGACGCGCAGCACGGTGTGGTGCGGGTGCAGGGTGAAGACGTGCGCGGCCTCGAGCGCGAAAATCTCCGTCGGCGGTTTGCCATGGTGCCGCAGGACGTCTTCCTCTTTCCGGGAACGGTGGCGAGCAACATTGCAGCGGGAGAAGAGCCCGACCGGAAAAGAGTCGAGGAGACACTGCACCGGACTGGCGCGTGGGACTTGATCACCGCTCGTGAGGGCGGAATCGATGCGCCGGTCGACGAGCATGGAGCGAACTTCTCCGCCGGAGAGCGGCAGCTCATCGCGTTTGCCCGGGCGCTCTACCGCGACGCGCCCATCCTAGTGCTCGACGAAGCGACGGCGAGCGTCGACAGCGACACCGAAGCCCGGCTTCAGCGCGCGGTGGAAGAGGTGCTCAAGGGTCGCACGTCGCTCATCATCGCGCACCGGCTGAGCACGATTCGCGCGGCCGATCGTATCGTGGTTTTCCACAAGGGGCGCATCGTCGAACAAGGCACCCACGACGAGCTTCTGAGCGCCGGAGGATTGTACTCCCGGCTGCACGAGCTTCAGTTCTCGAAAGAAGCCAGCTGAAGGCGCTTGCCGCTCATGAATCCGGAATCGCCGAGCCGCGCGCGTAGACGTAGAGGAAAAAGTCGGCGCAGGTGTCGTTCTCGATGACGATGGACTCGGCGTCGACCGAGTCGAGAATCGCTTGATTGCCCGCGGTGTCCGCGAGGTTGCCGCTCGGCTCGAAGCCGAGTCGGATCTCGATGGTGCCCGGGGTGGGCGGATTCGTCAGACCATGCACGAGGCGGTAGCGTCGCCCGCTCGGAAATTCGAGATACGGGCCCCCACGCGGAGAGCTTTGATACTCGTCACCGGCGGTGATGCCGCCGGTGAAGTCGAGCGTGTCGCCCTGCCCGCGGTTGCAGGTGGAGCTGCACGCCGTGCCGAGAGCGGCGAACGCGAGAGCAACGAGCGCCGGAGCGAGCGCATGGAGAGCGGACTTGCGGAACGCCACTTCCTTGGGGCGTAGCACGTGCGTGGGGCGGGCCGAAATTCCGGCAGCTGCTCCGCCGCCGGCGTACGGCTCCGGGCTCTAGTCGAGCCAGCCTTCGACGCTGATTCTGCCGACGAGTGCTTCGGCGACGTCCTCGATGCGCGCGACTTCGCGTGCTCGGAAGGGGCGGCCGATGCGGGCGACTTCGATCATGCCGAGAAGCTCGTCGCGGAAGTTGATGGGCACCATGGCGACGCCGCGGACCGGGCCGACACAGGGATGCAGGCGCGCGGCGATGCGTCGGCCGGCTTCGCCGAGCACCGGCTCGCCGACGACGGTGCGGCGCGATTGTGCGGCCATGACACACGGGTCTTCGGCCGATAGCGCGTTGCCGAGAATGAGCTCGCTTCCGGGGCCGTGTCCGCACGCGGTGAAAAGCAAACCGTTCTCCGGGCGGATCCGATGAAGAACCGCCACGTCGGCGGATGATGCGGTCGCGGCGGTGCTGAGCGCGAGTAGCAGCGCTTCGTCGAGATCGACCGCGTGTCCGAGCACCCCAACGGGATCCACGGCGATGGGACGAATCGTCGATGGGCGATCTTCCGAGTGTGGCTCGGGCTCGGCGACCTCGACTTCGCCGGTCGGTTCCGCCGGAGGTTCGTGATAGGGGCTGCTCGCCTTTTCTTCCGCGCTCGCGGTGATGCTCGCGAGGTGATTGACCGTACGGTCCCGCGCGCTCGTCGACAGCTCTTCGATGTCGCGCAGCCGGCGCCACACCTTCCAAGATTCATGACGAATGAAAGAAGCTGGCGGGATGCGTCCTGAGGCGATGCCGCGACTCAGAAGGGTGAACGCCACGGGTCCGACGGCGACGACGCCGTTGGTCACGTACCAGACATCGGTGGATGCAGAACTCGCGAATGCAGTCATTTCAACGGCTTCCATCCTGGCCAGCGCTCCTACAAGGTGGGACACATCGCACAGTTACCTACAAGGTGCGCCATTGTGACCAAAGGTAGTGAAGTGTCAAGAAGTATCGGCACTTACGGCGGAAGCTCGCGAAAGCGTTCTAAATTGTGAGCGCCCAGTCACCAGTGGTCGCTGTCCCCGGGGCGTCGGGCGCGGGAAGCTGTGTGCCGAGCGCAGCATCATGAGCGAGGTCGGAAAAGTTTGGCTCGTGGGTGCGGGTCCCGGCGACCCTTCCCTCATCACGTTGCGCGGTCTTCGAGTTCTCGAAGGCGCGGACGTCGTGCTCTACGACGCGCTCTCCCACCCCGCGTTGCTCGAGCATTGCCGTGCGGGTGCGGACCTTCGCCACGTCGGCAAGCGTGCGGGCGAACGCTACCCGCCGCAGCGTCAGATCACCGATCAACTCATCGAGCTCGCGCGTCAGGGCAAACGAGTCGTTCGCCTCAAAGGAGGCGACCCGTTCATTTTTGCTCGGGGAAGCGAAGAGGCGAGCGATCTCGCGGCCGCGAGGATCCCGTTCGAGATCGTGCCAGGGCTGTCGTCGCCGGTGGCAACGAGCGCCTACGCGGGGATCCCTCTGACGCATCGTGACTTGTCGTCGAGTGTCACGTTCATCACCGGGAGCGATGCTGCGGATCGCGAGTGGTCTGCCGAGGCGTGGCACAAGTTGGCGACTGCCACCGAAACGCTTTGCGTCTTGATGGGCATGAGGCACATCGAGCGCATCACACGAGCCCTCGTCGATGGGGGGCGATCCGGCGATACCCCAGCGGCGGTCGTGCAGTGGGGCGCCCGGCCCGAGCAAAAGGTTTTGACGGCGACGCTCGAAACCATTGCGGTGCGATCCAAAGAGGAAGGACTGTCGAATCCCGCCGTGATCATCGTGGGTGACGTGGTTTCGCTGCGCGAAAAACTGCGTTGGTTCGACACCCAACCGCTGTTTGGCAAGCGGATCTTGGTGCCACGGCCCGCCCATCAAGCCCAAGAGACGGCGAACGCGATTCGCGAGCGCGCGGCCGAACCCGTGGTTTTCCCCGTCATCGAAATTTCCGATCCGTCGGATCCCGAGCCGCTTCGTCGCGCTGCCCTCGAGCTCTCGAATTACGACTGGGTGCTCTTCACGAGCTCCAACGGCGTCGACAAGATGTTCGAGGAGCTCCGGCGGCACCATCGTGACGCGCGCGCGTTCGGTTCGGCGCGTGTGGGGGCGATCGGCCCGAAGACGGCGGCGGCGCTCACTCGCCGCGGCATCACTGCCGACCTCGTCGCTCGCGAGTTCGTCGGTGAAGATCTCGCCCGCGAGGTCGGAGCGCTCGGCCCGATCGGCCGAGTCCTCATTCCGCGGGCCGCCGTGGCGCGCGAGGCGCTGCCGGAGCTCTTGCGAAAAGCCGGAGCCGAAGTCGACGTCGTCGCCGCCTACGAGACGCACGCGGCGTCCAAGGAGCGCGCGGCCGAGCTCGCCCGATGGCTCGACGATGGCGAAATCGACGTCGTGACGTTCACGTCGAGCTCGACGGTGGATTCGGTCGTGGACTCGTTGGGCGATCGCGCCCCGGAGCTGCTCGGAAAAGTGACGACGGCATGCATCGGGCCGATCACCGAGGCTCGACTGCTCGAGCGGGGGCTCGGTGTGACGGTTAGCGCGGCGCAGTTCACGGTTGCCGGGCTGCTCGACGCGCTCGAGGAGCACTTTGGCGGCGACGTCTGAACCGCCGGCCGGGGAAGAGGCGACGGGGCCGAGCAAACGGAACCGCGCGACGGGACTAGCGCTCTTCAGCCGACTTTGAGGGGCGGCGCGACCGAGGTGCTACTATGCGAGCATCGTTTCTTGGCTCGAGGAGGAGCGCGAATGCTCGAGAAGGTGCTTGGCGGCGGCGCGGTCGTGTCCGCTTTGGTCGGTTTGATCGCGGCGGCTGGCCTGTCTTCGTGCTCGACGGACGCGGGGCCCTCGGAGCTCGAGCGCCTTCGGACGCCGATCATCGGCGGGGCGCCCGATCCCGGCGAATCCGGGGTCGTGCTGATCACCCACCGTGATTTTCCGTTCATCTGCTCGGGAACCGTCGTTCATCCGACTCTCGTCGTGACGGCGAAGCACTGCACCTTTCGCGAGCGCGACGGCGCGAACAACGACGAGCCGATGGCCGGTGACAGATTTCGAGTGGGCTTCGGCCCCGCCCTCGGTCAGCTGACTTTCCGAGACACGGCTCGCATGGAGTGGATCGGCATGCCCGACAACGTCGAGGTAGATCCCGCAGTCATGGGCGGCGAGGACATCGCGCTCTTGTATCTGGCAAGTGGAGTGCCGGCCGGCACCCGTATTCACGACATCAAGCTCGACTACTTCCCCGCCGGTGGCGATACGATCACGATCGTCGGTTACGGACGTTCGTCCACGACGTCGCAAGCCTCGGGAGTCAAGCTCGTCACCAACGACGCGTTCGACGTGTTCGATCCGACGACGGGCATCATCGCGACCCAGGGCAAAGGCGCGTGCTTCGGCGATTCCGGTGGCGCGTTCTTTTTCGGGGCCGGGCGCGAATGGGTGGCGGTCACCAGCGCCACGACCAGCGAAAATTGCGACGGGGGTCAGACGCTCGGCACCAGCGTGCGCAACACCGCAGTGAACCAGTTTCTCTCCGACGCGCTGGCGGGTCTCGGCCTGTGCTCTCCGCAGCCCGAAATCTGTGGCGACAACCTGGATCAGGACTGCGACAACATCCCCGACAACGGCTGCACGCCAGACGGCGCGGCGTGCACGAACGACATCGAGTGCGCCAACGGCGTCTGCGCGAGCATCGGCGGAAACCCCGTCTGCGCCAGGCTCTGCGACGATCTGACCAAGTGCCCGGCCAGCATGCGCTGCTCCACCGCTTGCGGCGCGGGCTACTGCGAGGCGGGGGCGCAGGGGACCTCCACGCTGCTCGCTTCATGCGCGAACGGAGGCGAGTGCACGACCAACCATTGCGGTAGCTCTGGCTGCACGCTCGTTTGCCGACCGAACTTCGGTGAGTGTCCGGACGACATGGCGTGTGCCGCGGCAGGGGCCTGCAGCGAGTGCGCTCCAGTCGCCGGAGTTCCTGGGCCGCGTCAGCTCGGCGAGAGCTGTACGAGCTCGAGCGACTGCGAAGTCGAGGCCGAATGCATCGACGACGGTTTCGGCGTGAAACGATGCGCGACCGGCTGTTTTGCTCTCGGCTCATGCCCCGGCGGCTTCTCGTGTCGCAACGACCGGTGCGTGCGCGCCGGCGGTCTTTCGAATGGCGAGCGGTGCTTCGACCCGGCCGACTGCGGGAGCTTTCTTTGCGCGCTGTTCCCCGCCGATCCGCGGGAGAATTTTTGCACCCGTCCGTGCGTGAACAGTGGTGATTGCGGGATCGGTTTCGACTGCGTCGAACAGTTCGGGCAGATGGTGTGCTCGCCGGACGGCAAGCGCCTCGGCGAGGACTGCACGGCGGACAGCGAGTGCAGTAACCGCACCTGCGATCCGCAAACGGGCAAATGCACGCGCCAATGCGATCCGAAGAGCGCGCCGTGTCCCCCGGGTTTTCTTTGCGAGGTCAGAAATGGCGAGCTCGGTTGCGTCGCGGGGCCCGACGCATTCACGAATCCCGTTCAAATGCCCGAAGCCGGCACCGGCGGCATGACCGCCACCGGAGGCGCAACGGCAGCCGGAGGAGGTTCTGGGGCGGGGGCCGGCGGCGGTACGGCGGGCGGACCGGTGGATGACGACGGGCCCACGCCGCCTACGAAATCCGGGGGCGGCTGTAGTGCCGCGCCTCAGCAGAGCCATGGCCCTGTCTGGGCCCTCGCGCTGTCGTTGCTGCTGTTGCGGCGCCGGCGTCGATGAATCGACACTGAGGGCTGGGTGGTGGATAAGCTGCGGGCCATGCGGTGGCTCGTGGCGTTCGTGACGGTGCTGACGATCGTAGGTTGCGAGGTCGACGACCGCGGCCCGCGCACGGTCGAAGCCGCCACCCCGCTCCTCACCGAGCTTGCTGGCATCCCGAAAAAGAAGCTCTGGGTGCGGCTGCCGAAGGGTTGGACGTGTCGCAGCTTCGACGATCGCTTGAGCTGCGAGGGCCCCGGGCGCGGCAACAAGCCCATGACCGTCACCTGGCGCCTCGAAGTCATCACCAGCCGCACGGGGACCCGGGATTTGATCGACGCCGAGATGAAAGCGGTTCGCGATCCGAAAGAAGTGTTTTGGCGCAAGCTCATCGAGCTCGGTCCGGTCGAAGGCGTCATGTTTCGCCACCACTGCACCGGCGACTGCGTGCACCACGTGCGCTACGTGGCGTGGACCCGATGGGGCAATACCAGGTGGCGGCTGACCGCGCTCGGTCAGTTCGACGGTGTGGAGGCGGATGGCGTCATGGCCGAGGCCATCATCTTGTCGATGAAGTGGGACGCTCCGCCGGCCCCCGAGCCGCCGCTCGAGGAGATCCCGTGGAGCGTCGAGCCGGATGTGGCGGCATCTCCCGAAGACGCTCCGAAGGCCGACGCCGGCGTGCCCGGTTAGCGCGAATTCCTCCCAGAATTCTTCCGACCTGACTCGGTGCCCGCGCCGAAGTAGGATTCGCCCCATGGGGAGCTCGATGCGGCGGCTTTTGGTTTCTTTCTTTTTGCTCGCGGGGGCGGGCGCCGGCGCGTGCGGCGGTCCGAGCAACGGCGCGTTGACCGACGACGACGGCACGCTGGACGGTGGTCCCGCGGGTGCCGGCGGCACCGGCGGCGGCGGGCAGCCCGAATGCGTGAACTCGCTCGACTGTGAGCTCGACGAGGTTTGCGATCGAACCGTCGGGATGTGCGTTGATTGCCTCAGCGACGCCGATTGCGATCTTGCGGACGAATGCATCGGCCGCTCGTGTCGGCCGGCTTGCGATTCGGACATGGATTGCACCCCCCTCGGGTTGCTCTGCGATCTCGGCCGGGGCCGTTGCGTCGAATGTGTGCTGCCTGGAGACTGCTCGGCGGGCACCCTCTGCCGGGATGGCGCGTGCGTGCCGGGCTGTGAAACGAATTCCGATTGCGCGCCGCTCGGCCAAGAGTGCGACACGTCGGTCGGGCGCTGCGTACCGCCCGCGGGAACCGGCGGGAGCGGCGGCGGCACCGGCGGCACTGGGGGCGGAAGCGGAGGCAGCGGCGGCGGCGGTGGATGCACCACTCTTCCCGCTCAGCACAGCAGTGTTGGTTTTGTCCTCGTCTTGGACCGCACCGGATCGATGACCGGCGGAAAGCTAGACGCTCTCAAGCAAGCGGCCACGGCGTTCATTCAGGACAGCGGGTCGGATGGCTTGGGCATCGCGCTTCACGTTTTTGGCGTCGACGGCGGAGCCATGTGCCCAGCGGCTTGCGTGGATCAGACCGATTGTGATCCCTGCGGTGGCACCTGTTTTCCCGGCCTCGGCTGCATCGGAGGCGGTGTGGGCTCGTCGTGCGAACCGACCGATTACGCGATGCCCGTTCAGCCTTACGGGCGCCTACCAACGGTTGCCGCGGCGCTTCAGGCGGAGATCTCCGTGCTCTCCGCCACCGGTGGCAGTCCAATCGCGCCGGCTCTGCAAGGAGCAATTGCTTCTGCGCGCGGGCTGGCCAATGCCAACGGCGACACTGAAATGGTCGTCGTGTTCACCGCCGATGGCGAGCCGACGTCGTGCACGCCCGACACGGTGGCCGGACTCGCCGGCATCGCGGCGACGGGACCAGGAGAGAGCCCGCCGGTTCGCGTGCACGTCATCCAGTTCGACCTCTCGTCGCCGAGCTTTGCGCCGATCTCGATGGCCGGCGGTACGAACGCCTGGCCTCGAATCAGCGACACGGCACCCACGGCGCCGGACATCCTCGCGATCCTCCAGCAAATCCGCCGCGGCGAGCGCGACTGCAAGTTCGACGTGCCCGCGGCGTTCAATGGCGATCCGGTGAGTGCCCTGACGGTCACCACGAACGACGGCGGCAGCACGACCGTGGACGTGGTCGGCGACGCCACGGGGTGCAGTGGCGGCCGAGGCGTGTACGAAGAGCCCGGACCGGCGGCGCGTCGACTCGTGTTCTGCCCGGCGAGCTGCGACGACGCCAACGCTCCGCGCGCCACGGTCGAAGTGTCGCGCGGCTGTCCCTGACTTTCTGGTTGCCCGATGCGTCCCGAAGGTTCGCGGCGAGCGAGGTTCAGCGCTCGGCGGTAGTGTGGTGGACCAGGAGTCCACCACACTCGGGAAAGAATCGGGACACGGATCAGATCTGTGCCCAAGCAATCACAGATCCTGGGGAGTGGGCTCCTCGGCCCAGCGGACGCGCGCCACCATGAACTTGTTGTTGAGGACCTTGTCGGTCAGGACTTCGAGCGTCTTGGGGTTGCCGAGCTCGTTTCGGAGCGAGGCGATTCGGCCGTGCTCAGTCGTGAAGTACATGACGTTGACGCCGGCTTTTCGCTGGCCTTCGACCCACGACTTGAACTTGGCGCCGGTCGACACGAAGGCCGGGATGCGGTTCCCGGTGTAGAAATTTTCGCCCTTCCAGTTCATTTGGTAGGCGACGAGCGGCTCGTCCGGGCTCACGCGGTCTTGGTAGTATGCGAGAATGGTCTCACGCTGACCCCAGTGGGGGGCGAGCTTGAAGAGGTAGACGTTGACCCCCCACGCGCCCCAGAGGATGCCGACCGAGCACAGCGTGGCCACCATGTGCCGTCTCAGGCGCGGCGCGATGAACAGCACACAAAGCGCCGCGGTGACGATCGTGAACCCCATGAAGACCGCGCTGTAGTCGATCGAGTCGGGCCACGGCCGACGGTAGTTGTAGGTGAACAAGTGCATGAGGCGCGCGCTGCCCGCGACGTCGCCCTTGCCGGACACGAACATGTCGCGGCCGACGAGGCCGACGACGACCGCCGACGCGATCCCGACGACCGCGACCGCTAGCCCCTCGTAGGCGACCGGCCCCGACGGATGCTCGGGCTCTTCGGGGACCCGGGCGCCGAAGAACCGAATCGTGGCGGCCAAAACCACGACCCCGAGACCCAGACACACGCCGCCAATCACCCGCATGGGCGGCGTGAGACCGCCTTCGCCGACGAAGCCGGTGAGCGCGCCGGGGAACATGCGGAAAAGGCCGTACGTGACGAGCGTCGCGCCGACTCCGAGTCCCGTCGCGTATTTCCAGAAGCTGTTTTTGGCCGACAGGGGCTCGTCACCCATCGCCCGATCGAGGAGCAAACCCGTGAGCATCGCGATGGGTGGCACGACCGGGAAGATGTAGTGATGAAACTTCGTCCGGGTGATCGTGAACATCGCGAACCCGCTCACGAACCACAGAACGAGCAAGGGCACGGTGCCCGTCACCAGCTTTCGGCGCTCTGCCGGGTCGCGCATCCACCACAAGAGCCCGCCGGCAGCCAAACCGGTCCAAGGGAACAGCCCGTAGCCGAGTTGCCAGATGTAGTAGCGAAAGCTCGTGTCGTCGCCCACGTTGGTGTCGTGCACGTGCACGAACGCCCGCTTGTACATGTCGTGGAAAATCAGCCGGTCGATGAACGGCATTCCGTGACGCACGTACATCTGCACGTACCAAGGCAGTGCGACGCACAGAATCACGAGCAGCCCCGTCAGGGCTTCGACTCGTTTGAGATCTTCCCAGCGTTTGGTGGCGCCGATGTACACGGCGAGGGCAAAAAGCGGAAGCACGAGGCCCGGAGCACCCTTGCCCATGCCGGCGATCGCGATGCAGAACCAGGCGGCGATGAAAAAGAGCCGCTGCACGCGTCTCTCGCCACGGTTCAGCCACAACACCAAGGAAACGATGAACACCCAGAACAGCGAGGTGATCGCCGGCTGAGCGATTTTGGCCTCGATGGGGATGATCGTCTGCTTGCAGGGCTGGTTGCCCGGAAGCCCGCAATTGCCGGCGCCGGACCCTGCCCAGAACTCGTCCCAATGCGGCCGAAACCCGTGGGGTGGGTTGAACAGTTGAAGCGAGAGGTTTCGCGAAATCAGGTACAGGATCTGCGGGAGCACCGCGAGAACGATGGCTCCGAACAAGAGGTGAAAGCCCGACACTCGGAGCTTGGTGATGCCCAGATCGATCTCGTAGTTTTTTGCGAGCCGGGTCGGGTCCGCCGTGAAGGCCAGCAACATGAACCCGAACGCCGCCGAGACCGGCGCGACGTAGGGCATGTCGGTCATCGTCTGGTGACCGATCAAGTACCAGTAGGGCATCGTCATCAGCACGACGCCGCCGAGAAGCGCGGCGCGGCGGCCGAAAGCCTTGGAGCAGCCTTTGTAGAGCACGTACGCCGCGGTCACCGTCATGAGAAAGATCGGTAGGCGCGCCGCCCACTCTGGCTGCGGCAGTCGACCATCGGCGACCGCCGCGACCATCTGGTCCGGCATGTAGCGAACCCCGAACAGCGAGAAACTCAGCCCTTGTAGCCAAAAGTCCAGGATCGGTTTGGACCAGAACCAACCGTCTTGC
>JAJDAH010000414.1 GCA_029261965.1 Polyangiaceae bacterium | reverse complement strand
TCGACGAGCTGTTTGGCGTGGAGGTTGACGCCCCGAACCTCGGCGACCGGCTCGTGCGGGTCTGGGTCGGGATCGGGCTCGCGCGGCGAGGGCGGCTCGCGCCCGACGAGAAGCCGGAGCGTGGGCTGAGCGGCGCGGTCGGAGCGGAGCAGTCTGACGATCAAAGAGTTCTGCGACGCGGAAGGGGTCGCTGAGACGACGTTCTACAAGTGGCGCCGTCGCTTGTCCGAGGAGGCCGCCAGCTTGGCGAGCGCGGACGTCGAATTCGTGGAGGTGGCCCGGAGTGAGCCTGTCGCGCCGCTGGAGCTGGTCGCCAACTGCGGCACGGTGGTTCGCGTCTATTCGGGTTTCGACGGCGCGACGCTCGAGCGAGTGCTCGACGTGCTCGCAAAGCGGCCATGATCCCGTCATCGGTTCGGATCTTCGTCTGCACCACGCCGCAGGACATGCGCCGCTCGTTCGGTGCGCCAGGCAAAGCTTGGTGCGTCCAGTGGGTGGGAATCCCACCTTGGCAAGGGGTGGAGCCGCCCCACCAAGAATCGAGTCTTGGCCTGATGGAGGTAACGACATGAGGTAAGCGTAGACAGAGCTACGGCCGGGCCGTAACGCAAGTGAAGCGGCGTAAGCCTCGTAACAACATCGTCCGGGGGCCGACGGAGTCGAAGATCTCGGAAGGCATCAAGTAGGCGACCATCAATGGCGAGGACGCCGGAGACCCCGGCGGGGTATAGCCGCACGGCACGGTCGGAAATGGACGCTCCCGGAACCTGGGAGATCCTTCGCGGTCACGGCGGTCGTGTTCGTCGTGTACCTCAATGCCCGAGGCACATCTGAAGGCACGGGGGACGCCGCGGAGGAAGTCGGACCCGCTGATAGTACTCAGCGCTCGGGAAAGCCGGGCACATGGGGAAGCGGCGGGCAGGGTGATTTGCTCAGAGACGGAAACATCGACCCCACTCAGAGGGGGATTACTGATGAGAACGAAACTTGATGAGATAGCAGCGAAGGCTCGGGACAACCACGGTCTCCGGTTCACCTCACTGGCTCACCACGTCACGCCGGAATTTCTCCGGGAGACGTGGCGAACCATGAATCGCCGGGGCGCCGCGGGTGTGGATGGAGAAACGATACGGGAGTTCGAGGCCGACATAGACGAACGGATTGCGTCCCTGCATGACCGCGCTCGGCGGGGTCGTTACAGGCCGCCGCCTGTTCGTCGAGTCGATATCCCGAAGGGCAACGGGAAGACCCGCCCCCTCGGGATCCCGACCGTCGAAGAGAACCGCGGTGTTCCGCAAGGAGGGCCTATCAGTCCGCTCCTGGCAAACGTCTACCTTCACTACTGCCTCGACCTCTGGGTCGAGAAGGTCGTGAAAGCGAGATGCAAAGGGCAGTTGGAATTGGTGCGCTACGCTGACGACTTCGTCGTGTGCTTTCAACTAGAAAGCGACGCGAAGAGGTTCCAGGCAGTACTCCCTCGCAGAATGGCGAAGTTCGGACTCAAGTTGGCCCCGGCGAAGACACGCCGAATCGTCTTCGGTAGGTTTGCGCGGGAAAGACTTGGGGAGCGCGGTGAGAAGCCAAGGGAATTCGTCTTCCTCGGCTTTCGTCACATCTGCGGTGAAGATCGCAGGGGCCGGTTCGCGGTGATTCGCCTCCCATCTCGGGCTGCGCTTCGCCGATTCACGGACCGTGTCCGCGAGTGGCTTTGGGACCACATGCATTGGAAAGTGCGAGATCACCATAAACGGCTGACCGCGATGCTTCATGGGTTTTACGCTTACTTCGCGTTGCCTCACTGCGGCGCCACGCTTTTCGGGGTGCACCAGCAGGTAATGCGTCGATGGCGCAAGCTCTTGATGCGTCGGAGCCAGCGAAGCCGGACACACTGGTCGTACTTGAAGAAGCAACCGTGGTTCCAACTGCCGACTCCGGTGTCGCTCCATCCCATGACCTGAGCATTGCAGCGGACGCACCTTGAAGAGCCCGTTGCGGGAAATCTGCAGGGCGGGTTCTGTGGGGACCGGGGAGGGAAACCTCCCCGGTCTACCCGACACGGGTTGTCAGCGGTTCCCGCTCCCGCTCCCGCTCCCGTTCGAGGCAACGCCTCGAATGCCGAAGTAACCTGAATCCTCGTCAATCTGGTCATCAATTTAGAAATTTTTCTGAGCCCTTCTCAAGAGCCGTTCACGCGTCGGTCTTCCTTTCCTCCTCCATTTGGAAATCTTTTCCGAGCCGTCCTGCAGAACCGATCACGCGTTGGTTTTCCTTCCCTCTCAGTTGCGGCCCAAGCTGGACGAGACCCTTCGGCGACGGCACTACTGACACGCGGGGCCCACAAAGATGCTCGCGTCGAAACCGAACGCGGTGTCCTGGCCCCAGCACTCGACGCTGCCTTCACAGATGACCGCGCAGGACTTGCTTGACGTCGATGCGATCATCGCTGCGTTCGCGATTTCTGGCACTTTTATCGGCTCGTAGCTTTTGAATGTCGTGTTCCGTATGCCGAGTCGACCATCTGAGTTCAAGCCCCAGCACCAAACGTCTCTCTGTTCGTCGACGGCACATGTGAAGGAGCTGCCCAAGCTAAAATCGCGCACTCCCGTCACGCTGTCCGGCGGCAAGGGTATTGGATTGCAGGGCACACTGAGGCTACTATTGCCCGAGTGGCAGGTGTGCGTAGGAGGATCAAGCGCGCGCGGATGGCCGAGCTCACCGTCGTCGTTGGTGCCCCAACAGAGAAACTGTGAACCGACGAATGCGCAGGCGTGTGTCGAACCCATCTGAAAGTCGGTGGTGTTCGCCACGAGGGTGTCTTGGCCAGCGCCTCCCGACGAGCCCCAGCAGATCATCTCCCCGCCGTGCTGCACGCCGCAGATTCGCGTGGACCTCATATACAGTCGATCAATATTGACGCCATCGGTCGTCTTTCGGGCAGTGCGCCACATGTCGTCCGGGCTACTAGCGTCCAGGTGGCCACGCGAGTTGTTGCCCCAACACCAGACTGAATCGTCACCCAATATCGCGCAGCTCATCTCTGATCCGGCTTCAACGTCTCTCACATCTTCTAGCGGCACGTCAGGCTCTGTCTCCACAACGAGAGGCACATCAGTTTCTGAGAATCCGGAACGGCTGTTTCCTAGCGCACCGTCGAAAGCGTTGCCCCAACAGTAGGCACGCTCATCTTCGCCGACGCCACACGCGTGGTCGAACCCGACCGCGACGTCCACAAAGGCGAGGCTGGAGCGTGGTGATGCGATGTTGGCCCAGCACCTGACAGTTCCGCCTTCTCTTCTCATACAGAAGCCCCCACCAAGGCCCGCCTCCAACTGAACGATCGGACCGTAGTTGTTGTTCGGAGCTGGTTCGGGTGTTCCACCGGTTCCTCCGGTTGCCGACGTGGCACCGGTCCCGACCCCTCCGGTTGCTCCGGTGCCGCCCGTCGTGCCCCCGGATCCGCCGGGCGGCGCGCTTGGGCCCGCGCCTACACCTTGGGGCAACTCACCACCCTGACCGCTTCCACATGACAACATGCACGATGTTGCTGCCGCCAGCATCCACTCTCGTGTCATTTGCGGAGTATGCTCGCGCTTGTAGAGGAAATCTACACCCGCTGGAGGCGCTGAGGAGCCGAAGGAAGAGAAGCCCGTTCGCGAACACGGCCACAGTGCGCCAGAGTTCTAGCCTGAGGTCTTTGCCAAACGGCGCAGCTGATTGGATCTGTAGCATCCGACGCCGCTCGCCGGTTGATCTACCCGCAAGTCTTGACGATGCTGCCCGTGTCAGTACACGTTGTGCCGCTTGTGCACTCAAGGCCTCCCCGACAGACACGTGCGCATAGAGAACCCGAGCAGGCGTTCGGACAGGCGCCGTTCGCAATGTCAAAAGTCTCGGTTCCGAGGATGCAGCCCTGACAGTCACCGTGGCTTTGACAAGGTTGCGTGCAGACGCCAGCTGGCGCACAAAAGCCCTGAACCAGATTCGAACAATCCTCGTTAGACGAGCACGCATCCCCAATGTTGGCGAAGGGTCGGGCGGTCGAACCTCCTGTGCTGGCTAACCCGTCTGAGCCGCCAGAATCGTCCGAGCACGCACCGGAGAGCAAAGCTGCGAGCCAAATGGCGCAGGGAATCGCCAGAGGCCGGGATTGGAGCGAAGGGAGATGCATTTGCCCGAGGCTATCGGCATTCGACGCGTAGCGGAAGCGCCTAGGCAACATGAACGGCGCTAGAGAATCGCGAGGTATGATCAGATGTTGTGGATCGGTCTCGTGACAAGGGCGGTCTATCCTTCCGCGTGAAAAGCAGCGCGAAGGGCAATCGAAGCTGGAAAAAGGCCCCGAGCGAATCTAGGGCAGCCCCCAGCACCATTACCGAGTGCGGTGGGGGACACAGAAATGCCGCTCCGAGGTAGCGAGGAGTCGAGGCGTGGACGCGAAGGCTCGCCG
>JAJDAH010000413.1 GCA_029261965.1 Polyangiaceae bacterium | reverse complement strand
GACTCGGCAACGGTCATCCGGGTTCCGAAATCGAGCACGGGAGGGTCCAAAGCGCAGTCCCTCGAAGGGAGCTCGGCTCCCCCGCTCGTCGAAATCGGCGCCGCGTCGCTCGAAGAGAAGGGATTCGACGAGCGCTACGAGAAAAAACAGCGCCTGGGCAAAGGCGGCATGGGTGAGGTCCTGCTCTGCCGAGACCAGCGTATCGGCCGCGAAGTGGCGATGAAGGTCATCCGCGAAGACGGTGCTGTCAACGAGCTTCTGCCGCGTTTCGTCCGCGAGGCGCGTGTTCAGGGACAGCTCGAGCACCCTGCGATCGTCCCCGTGCACGATCTGGCGACCCGACCCGACGGCACAGCATATTTCACGATGCAACGGGTGCGGGGCGAGACCCTCGAACAGATTTTCCGAAAACAGCGAAAGGGTGACGAAACAGCGAAGGCGAAGCACACCCGGCGGCGCTTGCTGGCGGCGTTCAGCAAAGTCTGCCTCGCGGTGGACTTCGCCCATTCGCGGGGCGTGGTGCACCGCGATTTGAAACCAGCAAACGTGATGCTCGGCGACTTCGGCGAGGTCTTCGTGCTCGACTGGGGTCTCGCGAAAACGGTGGACAGCCCCGACGAGCCTGCGGGAGCCGTCGAGCTGCCGAGCGAGCTGGACAGCGCCCCGCGCCTCGCAGAGGAAGATCTCGGGTCGAACGTCGAAACCATCGCCGGCTCCGTGCTCGGCACGCCTGGGTACATGTCCCCCGAACAACTGAAAGACGGACCAGGCGCGGTGCGCGCGCGCAGCGACGTCTATGCGCTCGGGAACATGCTGTTCGAGCTCCTGACCCTCGAGCCACTGCACCCGAAGCTCGCAGCCGCCGAGGTCGTCGACGCCACCATCGCCGGCATCGACGGCCGAGCATCGCAACGAGTGCCCGACGCCGACGTCGCCCCCGAGCTCGAAGAGATCTGCGTCAAAGCGACGATGCTCGACCCCGAAGAGCGCTACCAGTCGGCGCGTGAGATGTCGGACGCGCTCGAAGAGTACCTCGATGGAGACCGAAACCTCGAGCTCCGGCGCGAGCTAGCCAAAGAGCACGCTGCCAACGCTCACGAGCTGAAGGAACGGATCCTCGCCGCTTCGCACGCCGCGCTCGACGAGCGCAAACAAGCCATGCGTGAGCTGAGCCGGGCGTTGGCGCTCGATCCGGACAACCCGGATGCGATGACGACCATGGTCGAACTGATGATGGCGCCACCCTCGGAACTGCCGAAAGCCGTCGAGCAAGAGCTCGAGGAGCTCCAGGTGCAGCAGGTCAAGGTCGGCAGCAAGGCGGGCATCCCCGCGTACCTGAGCTTCAACCTGTATCTGCCGCTGGTGCTCTGGATGGGCGTCAAGAGCTGGCTCGCGGTCGGGCTCTTCGTCGCGTGCTCGGCGGCGGGCGCAACCGCGAGCTACCTCGTCGCCAAAGCCGAGCGCCCTCGGCACGCGCTCGCCGTTCTCGGCGTCAGCACGCTAGCGGTGACCGCCGTCGCCATGATGATGAGCCCATTCATCCTCGTTCCAGCCGTCGCTGCGTCCAACACCCTCATCTACTCGCTGAACCATGGCCGCGAGTGGCGCGGCTGGATCATCGCGCTCGGCTCGCTCGGCTTTCTCGTGCCGGTCGGCCTCGAATGGGCCGGGGTCCTGCCGACGTCCTACAGGTTCCTCGAAGAGGGCCTGCTCATCGTTCCGCGCATGGCGTGGTTCCCCGAGCTACCGGCGTCGATCCTCTTGGTCGTGGGCGGACTCGGCGTCATCATCACGGCAGCGCTGTCGGTCGCGCCTTTCAGAAACGAACTCGACGACGCGCAACGGCGGATCCGCCTGCAGGCGTGGCACCTTCGGCACCTCGTGCCCGACGCCGCCCTCGGCGAAGCCGCCCGGCCCACGCGCTAGTCTAGCTTGCTCGCCCAGTTGTAGTGGCACGCGCCGGTGTCGACGCAGAGCTGCGACGCCATGTCACAATGCCCCGAGGCGCACTCGACGTCTTCGGTGCAAGTGAAGAAGCCCGGGGGGCCGCGAAGAACGCAGAAGGGGCTCGAGCACTTGGTTCCGGTTTCGCAAAAGCCGCTGGCTGCCGTGCCTGCGCACAGGCCGAACATGGGTACGGGACCCGGAACACAGCGAAGGGGGGACGCTGGGCTGTCGGGATTCTCGCGCTGGCAGTTGAGCGTTTCGCAGTTGAGGAAGCTGAGCGGAGCGTTGAACGGATCCGCGCAGGATTCGCCCTCGGCGAACATTTGATCCACGCCGTTCATGTCGTCCGTCAGGCAGCGCGACGTCGGTCCCGCATCGACCGGGCTGAAGGTGCAGATGCTTTCACCGGGTGCGCAGGCTTCGATTTCTTCATCGCAGCCGGCCCCGATGGGCTGCGGGTCGACGCAGATGTGCACCGTAGCCATCGCTGGCAGCACACACACCTGGCCCGGCGGGCAAAGCTCGTTTTGGGCATTGCAATCGAACGGCGCTTGAACCGCGCCGGGCCCCTCGCACTGGTTGCCGGCGCAGCACTCGGTGTCGGCGCACGAGCCGCAGGCGAGCAGACCACCGCAAGACTTGCCGTTGCATTCGTTCTGGAAGAACGCGGGATTGCATGCCACGGCGGGGTTGGGGCTAAAAAACTCCGCGTTGAACCTGCACGTGGCCGTGTTGACCTCGCTGAACTGACCGGGGCCGGTGCCCATGTCAGCCAGCCCGACCGATACTTCCCGAAGTCCGGTGGTCGCAGACGAGCAATATCCGAGCAGGTAGGCGCGGTCTGGATGCTCATCCACTCGCCGGGCGATTTCGTCGAACGCGGCCTCCCAGTCCTCGGGCCGCGGCGCGAGGAACGAGCCGTCACGACCGATGGCGGTGAGCTCGTCGTTCGAGATTTCGGGGCTGATGCCGATCGAAATCATGTTGTTGCGGGTCTCGTCTATTTGCAGCTGGTCGATCGTGTCCCCGGAGGTGTCCTTGCCGTCGGTGACGACGACGAGCGTGCCCGAGGTCAGCACACCGGAGTCGGTGACCACTCGTCGAAACCCTTGGATTCGGTCGAGCTCTTGAATGCCACGTTTGACCGCCGCGAATAGCGACGTCCCATCCCCGCCCACCATCGCCTGAACCACTCCCGGCGCGGTTTCGATCTGCGCGAGAGCGGCGTCGACCTTCGCGAGATCCTTCGTGAAGGGCTGGAGCACCTCCACGGTGCGCCCGAACACGACCACTGACGCGGTGAGCGGAGGCTCGCCCGGAGGGGTCCTGACGGTTTGGACGAAGTCGCGGAGCTCGGCGGTGAGTTGGCTCACGAGCTGGCCCTGGCTGATGAGCGACTCGGAAACGTCCACCACGATCGTCACGTAGGACTCGATGTCACGCTCGATGATCGTCGACGAAGCTTCAGGGTTGTTGCGGACTGGCACGCCGTCTTCGAGGATCTCGAAGGCGTCTTCGAGGTTCGGCCCGAGGCGGTCGGGCAAGATCGCGGTCCCGGCGCACGTGTCCGCGGCGAAAAACAGACCTACGGCGTTGGTTCCGTTGAGCACGACGCGGCATCCGATGTTCGCGGTCAGTCCGTTCTCCAAGAAACGAATGTTCGCGCAGCTCTCGTCGACGATGCAGTCCGTGGCGTCGCGAGGATCGACGTCGGGGTTCTGAACGAATCCGAAATCGCACTCACAAGACGCGACGCCCATCGGGTCGACGACGCAACTGCTGGCGCCGGGGCAAATGACGTCTCCGCAGTTGTTGAAGCCACCGTCGTCAATGGGCGCGTCGGGTCCCGCTTCGGGCGGGGGGCCAACCTCCGGACCGGGTCGGATGATGCCGCCGTCGTCCGGCAAACGGTCGGCGCGGTCGTCACCGCCGGAACACGCGAAGCCGAACGCCGCCAAACACACCAAGCCCCCACAGATTCGAAGCAACCTCTTCATGATGATCGTGCCCTCGCCCGGAAAAAAGCGTGATGTTCGATGATACCCCGCCAATCACCGTCCGGCGAATTCCGCCGCGCTCCACCGAGAAAGAAGCGTGTTAGGCTCCGCCGCCGATGGCGAGTGACAAGCCACCGCCCGCGGTGAACCCGGTTCGCACGTCGATGGTGGACTCCGGATGGGAGGATCAGGGCGGCGGCGAAGCCGCGGTCGGCGCTCTGCCACCGCCACCAGTGCCGCCGCCGGCGCGCCATCTCCCGCCGCCGCCGCCGCCACCGCCACCACCGGCACCGGCAGGCGGCCCTCGGCCGCCGCCCCCTTCGCAGCGACCGCCGCCTCCATCGCATCGACCGCCACCGCCGGCGCATCGACCGCCACCGCCGTCGCATCGACCGCCGCCGGCAGACCCTGCTCCGCCCGCGGCGAGTCCCGAGCTTTCGCCGCTCGCCCCACCGCCGGCGCCTGCTCCGCCGGAGGACGACGTCGACTCGCTGGTGTCGCTCGCCGAGCAAGCCATCGGCCCCGGTGGAGCACCGCCGCTCGCTGCCCCCGCACTACCGCCCTCGCCGGTGGTCGGTATCGGCCAGGCGTCGCCGGCCGGTCCGTCGCCGCCGGCAGCCGCCCCGCCACACGCGCCAGCTGCGGCCCCGCCACCGATCGCGGCCCCGGCGGCCGCGGCACCCCCCGCCCCATTGCCAGCAGCCGCCTTGCCGCCGCCGGCGGCAGTACCCGCGGCGCTCGCCACGACCGAGCCCGAGGCACCGGCACCGGAGATCCCACTCGCACCGCTGCCGGCGGAGTTCGCTGAGCCGACGAGTGCCGCCCAAGCGCTCGCTCCGCCGACCACGGAAGATTTCCCGGCGGGCTCCCCCGGGCGTGGGGGCGTTCCGCCATGGAGCGTGGGTGCCGCCCTGGCCGCCGGGCTGCTCGTGGGCGTTGGCGTCGGGTGGGTCATCAGCCCGTCCGCGCCTGATTCCACTCCCCAGGTGGCCGCGAGCGCGAGCGTCGCTCCGCCCCCGACGCCCGAGCCCCCACCAAGCGCGGAGCCACCGCCGCCGCCCACCCTGCTCGAGCGTGTGGCGGCAGGCGACGAGAAAGCACTCGGTGAGCTCGAGGCCAAGGACAATGGCGAACGCACCGCCGACGAGGTGCTCGCTCTCGGCCGCGGCCGGATCGTTCGGTCCGCGCGCGAAGTGAAAAAGCTAGCGAAAAAGATCCAAGCGGACTCCGCGCTGCTCGACGACGCCGAGATTCGGAAGCAACTCAAGACGTACGCCAAAGACCGGTCCGTCGCGGACATCGCGCTGAGGATCTTGGCCACGACGGACAACGCGAAGGGCGCCGATCTGCTCTATCACATCTGGGTGCGCACTCCGAAACGCACGCCCACGACCCAGCTCGCCGAGGAGCTGCTCTACAGCAAAGAGGTGCGCCCGAAGGTTTCTCCGGCACTCGCCATCGCGCTCGATCTCCGCAAGGCCGAAGATTGTGAAGAGAACGCGGCGATCGTCAAACGCGCGATCGAAGAAGGGGATCGCCGGTCGCTCCACCTTCTCGGGAAGCGCACGATGAAGTCGGGGTGCGGCGAAAAGAAGAACAAGGACTGCTATCCGTGCCTTCGGCAAGGCAAGGAGCTCAAAGAAGCGCTCCAGGCTGTCGTGAAGCGCGCTCCGCCGAACCTCTGAGCGAGCGCGAGCCGCTCAGCAGGCACTTGCGCCCCCGTCGACCCGAAGGTGTGCGCCGTTCACGTAGCGCGCGCGCTCGCTGACGACGAACGAAACGAGGTCGGCGACCTCGTCCGGACGAGCCATGCGTTCGAGCGGGTTCGGCATCATTGCGGCAATACCCTTCTTCTCGATGTCTTCCCAAGACTCCCCCCACCCCCTCTCGCTCGCGAGATGGCGGAACCATTTTTCGATTTCTGCGGTCTTGATTAGGCCGGGACTAACCGTGTTTACGGTGATGCCGGTACCCGAGAGGTCCTTGGCGAGGCTCGTCGTCAGATTGGCCATCGCGGCCTTCGAGGCGTAGTAGTGCGGCATTCGCGGACCCGGACGCGTCACGCCGATGGTGGCGATTTGCACGATCCGCCCCCACCCGCGCCGTTTCATGCCGTCGGCGAACGCGCGGATCATGCGAACGGCGGAAAGTGTGTTTCGCTCGTAAATGGCCAGCCAGTCCGCCGGCTCGGTGTTGTCCCAGCGACCGCCGGAAGCGCCGCCGTAATTGTTGACCAGAATGTCCACGCCGCCGGTGGAGCGCTCCACCTGCTCGGCGATGCCGAGCGCGCCCGCGTCGGTCGCGACGTCTCCGCTCAGACCTTGCGCGGTCCCCCCCTCGTCGCAAATCAGCTTCGTCACCTCCTCCGAATCCTCCGGAGCGGTGCCATGCACCAGAACCGTCGCGCCCTCGCGCGCGAGCGCACGAGCGATGGCCGCCCCGGTGCCACGGCTGCTGCCGGTCACCAGCGCGCGTTTGCCTTCGATTTCGAGATTCATTGGCGCATTCTAACGTGGCGCCGGTCGCGGGGCTCGGTGCACCGTCCACCGCCGCTTGGGCTAAGCTGGAACCAACCCGCATGAACGTCCCCTTCCCCGACATCGTGCTGGGTGTGTGCCTCGGGATCGGGCTCGCGTCCGCTTGCGGATTTCGAGTGTTCGTCCCGCCGCTCCTCCTCGGTGTCGCGCAGCGCGCGGAGTTCGTGCCGATGGGCACGGGCCCCGAGTGGCTGGGAAGCTGGGCGGGCTTGGCCGCCCTCGGCGTCGCCTCCGCGCTCGAGCTCGGCGCCTACTACATCCCATGGGTCGACAACGTGCTCGACACTATCGCGAGCCCGTTGGCGGTGCTCGCCGGCATTCTTCTGTCGGCCTCCGTGATGCACGACCTCGGTCCGACGGCCCAGTGGAGCCTCGCGATCATCGCCGGCGGTGGCGCTGCCGCCACAACCCAGGCCGTGACCGTCGTGCTTCGAGGGTTGAGTTCGGCGACCACCGGTGGCTTCGCGAACTTCTTGGTCGCCACCGGCGAATTCTTCGGATCGATCGCCGTCACGGTGCTGACCATTCTGTTCGCACCGCTGGCGGTGGTCATGATGGCCCTCGTCGTGTACGCGCTCGTGCGTGCCCTCCGTCGCCGAGCTGCAGCCGGGCGGGCTCGCTCCGCGACCCCGGGTTAGTTGGCTTGCTTGAGCTCGCCGATGATCGCGGTGAGGACCTTCTTCGCGTCACCAAACACCATCAAGCTGTTGTCGGCCTCGAAGAGCTCGTTCTTGATACCTGCAAAACCGGCGCCGAGGCTGCGCTTGACCACGAACACGGTGCGAGACTCGTGCACTGTCAGAATCGGCATGCCGTAGATCGGAGACGTCTTGTCCCGAGTGGCTCCGGGGTTCACGACGTCGTTCGCCCCGAGCACGATGGACACGTCGGTGTTCTTGAACTCGGGATTGATTTCATCCATCTCGATGAGCTGCTCGTAGGGCACGTCGGCTTCGGCGAGCAACACGTTCATGTGGCCGGGCATGCGCCCAGCGACGGGGTGAATCGCGTACTTGACGTCGACGCCGCGCTCCTGGAGCAAGTCCGCGAGCTCGCGGCAGGCGTGCTGAGCCTGGGCGACCGCGAGACCGTAGCCCGGCACGAAAATCACGCTCTGCGCGTCTTCGAGAATCATCGCCGCTTCCTCGGCGCCCGCGCTCGTGACGTTCACGTATTCGCCGCCCCCACCCTTGCCGGTAGTCTCGTCGGCACCAAATCCGCCGAAAATCACGTTCGCGAGCGACCGATTCATCGCGTCGCACATGATCTTGGTGAGGATCAGGCCCGCCGCACCGACCATGGCGCCGCTGATGATGAGCACGTTGTTACTGAGGACGAAGCCCGTCATCGAAGCAGCAACACCCGAGTAGGAATTGAGTAGCGAAATGACGACCGGCATGTCCGCGCCGCCGATCGGAATGACGAGGGTGATTCCAAGCAGGAAGCTGACGCCGACCAGCACCAAGAGAGCCGTGCGAAGCTGCTCGGGATCGTCGGACATGAAGGCAAACCAAACGCCGAGCCCAAGCGCGCCGACCACGAGGAGTGCGTTCAGAACGTGGCGCCCTGGCAAGAGCGTGGGTTTGCCGGAGATGGTTTCGGCGAGCTTGAGGTAGGCGACGACGCTTCCGCTGAGCGTCAACGTTCCGACGAGCACGCTCAGCGCAATCGTGAACGACTGGGCGCCGCCCCCAACGGCGTCGGCGACGGTACCGACTTTCATCGGCTCGATGACCTTGAGCCAGACGACGCTCAACGCCACGAGAGCCGACGCGGCGCCGCCCGAGCCGTTGAACAGCGCGACGAACTCCGGCATCTTCGTCATCGGTACCTTGATGGCCGACACCGCACCGACGAGGGTGCCGACCGCGAGGCCGATCAGAATCCACTGATAGTCGACCGTCCCCAGATCGACGAGGGTCGCCACGATCGCGATGAGCATCGCGATGGCCGCGAGAGTGTTGCCCCTTCGCGCGGTACGCACCCGCCCCAGCCTTTTCAGGCCGAGGATGAACATCACCGCGCTCAGGAGGTAGGCGAGCGGGACGATGGTGGTCTTGAGGACGTCCATCTACTTCTTCTTCTTCTTCTCACCGAACATGGCGAGCATGCGATCGGTGACGAGGAACCCGCCGACGACGTTGACCGTCGCGCACACGATCGCAGCGCAGCCCAGGATGTTCGCGATGGTCGGATGCCCCGTCGTCGCAGCGCTCAAGGCGCCGACGATGGTGATCCCGCTGACCGCGTTGGCGCCGCTCATCAGTGGCGTGTGAAGCGTGGGCGGGACTTTGGCGATGATTTCGAACCCGACGAAGATCGCGAGCACAAAAACGTAAATCCCGATGAGGAGAGCTCCAGTCACTCGGCCTTTTCCTCCGTTGGACGAGCGGCAACCGGCAGCTCGAGCCGCTTGGCCGTTTGCTCGTGAAACATCTGCCCGTCGTGGGTCAAGAGAGTACCGCCAGTGACGTCGTCGGCGAGGTCGATGTCGAGCTCCCCCTCTTTCACGATGTTGTCGAGCAGCGCAAAGACATTTCTGGCGTACAGCATGCTCGCGTCAGCGGGCATCGTCGCCGGAAGATTCGCGTGGCCGACGATGAGAATGCCGTGCTTGCGCACGTCCTTGCCGAGCTCGCTGAGTTCGCAGTTGCCACCCTGCTCCACCGCCATGTCGATGATGACGCCACCGGGTTTCATGCCCTCGACCATGTCGGCGGTGATGAGCTTCGGCGCCGGGCGCCCCGGCACGAGCGCCGTCGTGATGACCACGTGGGCCTGAACGACATGCTCTTTGACGATGGCCTGCTGCTTTTGAAGAAACTCTTTGGTGACTTCTTTGGCGTAGCCGCCCTTGCCTTCCCCACTCTCTTCGGATTCGGGCAACGGGATGAACTTTCCGCCGAGAGATTCGACCTGCTCCTGCACGGCCGGCCGGATGTCGCTCGCCTCGACGATGGCACCGAGTCGTTTGGCCGTGGCGATGGCCTGAAGACCCGCTACCCCCGCGCCCATGACGACGACCCGCGCCGGCTTGACCGTGCCCGCAGCGGTCATCAAAAGTGGGAAATACTTGGGCAAGCTCGAGGCGGCGATCAAAACGGCCTTGTAGCCGCCGATGCTCGCTTGGGAGCTCAGCGCGTCCATCTTCTGCGCACGGGTGATTCGCGGGACAAGCTCCATCGGGAGGCTAGTCACCTTGCGTTCGAGCATCTTCTTCGTGAGCTCGTCGTCCTTGTAGGGCGCCGTGAAACCGATCACGACCGCACCTTCTTTCAGCGCCCCGGCTCGGACCGGCTCGGGACCGCGAACCCGGAGTACGACGTCGGCATCTGAATACGCCTCTTCTCCGACGATTTTCGCGCCCACCGCTTCGTAGTCGGCGTCAGCGATGAACGAGCCGTCGCCAGCACCCGCCTCGACGACGACGTCGAGACCGAGCTTCTTGATGAGCTTGACCGTCTCCGGCGTCGCTGCGACGCGGGTTTCCCCGTCGAGTTGCTCTTTGCCGACAAGCACGCGAGGCATGGCCGGCGTTTTACGCGCTGGGGCGCTCTTTTCCAAGGGCATTGTCCAAACGGCGGCAAAGCGCCGCCCGTGACGCAGCGCGCGGTGCGCGGCGTTGGCGGGTGATTCTCAGGAGCCCAGCCGGAGCACGTCGTCGACGAGCTGTTTCAGCTTCTGCTCGTCGCTCGACCGGTAATAACCACGGATGCGCAGGTCTCGGTCCACGAGCACGAAGTGTGAGCCGTGCAAGATCCCATAGTGATCGGCGGAGGGGTCCGCTTTTCCCTCGAGCGCCACCTTGAAGCCGTCGACCGTGGTTTTCTTGATCACGGCAAAGTCGCCGGTCAGGAACGTCCAGTTCTTCGGGTCGGCCTCGTAGTCCTTGGCGTACTTGCGGAGCACCTCGGGGGTATCCGTGTCTGGATCCACGCTGAACGATACGAGCCGAAAGTTCGCCGTACGCGTCGCCCCCGCCTTCTGCACCTCGCGCATGCGCCGGGTCACCTTGGGGCAAATCGTCGGGCATCGCGTGAAAAAAAAGTTCGCTACCCAGACGTTGCCCAACAGGTCGGCGCTTCCGAACGCCTCCCCGTCTTGGTCGACGAGCCGAAACTCACCGAGCTTGCCCAGAGTCGGCAACTCGCCGCTCGGAGTCGGCGCACTCGCCGAAGCGCGCGCTGGCGGTGCCTCACCAACCTTTCGGAGGCCGGGGACGCCGTCGCAGCCCGGAAGGACAATCAATGAGAGGAGCGGAAATAGGGCAGCGGCTCGACGCTTCATCGCGTGCCGTCGTATAGCGCCCGAACGGTCTCGTGCGAAGCCTCGGTCTCGCCGCGTGCGATGGCCCATACGAGTTCACGCGCCGCGGCGTTGATCGGGGTCGGGATCGAATGTCGCACGCCTCGGTCGACGATCTCGCCGTTGAGAAAGTCGACCGCCGGCGTTCGGCCGCGCTCGATGGCTGAAAGCATCGACGATCGCAACCGACGGTACCGGGCCCCCACCGCCAGCAGCAGCCCGTGCTTCGCGACCAGACCGGGCGAGCCGGCGGCGACCATCTCGGCTTCGGTGAGCGCGATCCAATCGAGGTCGATGGTGCCGCTCACCTTCTCGAGGCTCACTTTCTCCGCCGCGGCGACGTGCACGGTTTCGGTCATGATCTCGAGGCCCAGGCGCCTCACGAACCGGTTGCGGATGAGCGGCCCGAGACGATCGCCACCAATGGTGCCGAGGGTCGAGATGGCGCAGTTGATGGCAAGCTTGCTCCAGCGTGCCCCGAGCAGGTTGCGAGTGATCGCCGCGGGACCGATCGCTTCGAGCATGAGAGTGAACCGCTCGAGCTCCGGATCGACGCTTCCATCCAGGGTGCCGACGGAGAAACCGCCGCTCGACGTGCGGTCGTACAAGCCCGGCTCCACCATCGAAGCACCCCAGGCGACGACCGCCCCGATGACGCGCTCGCGACCCACGATGGCGGCCACTCGTTCCTCGCAAAGACCATTCTGAAAGCAGACGACTCGGCCACGCGACCCGAGAGCCGCGGAGACACTTCGGGCCGCCTCTTCCACCTGAGGTGGTTGGGTGGATAGGAGCACGAAATCGAATTCGCCGGAGCTCGATGCGAGCTCTTGAAACACCGCGCTCGGACGCGCCGCTTCGGGGCCATCTTCTCCGCGAAGCTGAATACCGTTCTCGAGAATGGCCTTGGCGATCGCGCTGTTGCTCGTGAGCACGCTGACGTCGTGGCCCTGCTCGATGAGGTGGGCAGCCATGACTCCGCCAATCGATCCGCAGCCGACGACGAGGACTCGTTGTGATTCTGCTGCCATTGGAACTGCCACGCGAGGCTGCTCTCTCTGACGATCGCTGAAAAAACTTGAGATGAACACCGGTGTCATGTAAGTGGGCCGCGCACACGCACTTACATGGCCTTCCCCTGGAAAGCCCGGGGCCGAAACATGCGAAAAATTAGAAAATTGCTCGAGCTTTTGCGGTTGCCTCCACCGGCCCTGGCCTAGTGGCAACCCCTTTTTGACGTTCTCCCACTCGAGAGAGCGTTGGCTTCGCGCTCGGGGCCTCGCGGGAGGCCCGAGCCCTTTGCCGGCTAGCACTCGCTTCCTTCTCTTACCCTTACTCTCGCCGGCGTAGCGGCTAGGCAATCGAGGCTGTTTCGGAGCGGCGGTTGGCCCGGTCAGGCCGTTGCACCGGCTCGTGGGCCAAGCTAGGCAGGCTCCCCCAACACGAAGAAGGAGAGCAGCCATGACCACCCGTGACGTCGTCATCGTCGATTGTGTCCGTACCGGCCTCGCCAAGTCGTTCCGCGGCACGTTCAATACGACCCGCCCCGACGACATGACCGCCCACTGCGTCAAAGCGCTTCTGGAGCGAAACCCGAAGGTCGAGGCTGCCAGCTTCGAAGACTGCATCGTCGGCTGCGGGTTCCCCGAGGGCCCTCAGGGCATGAACGTCGGCCGAGTCGTGGCGATTCTTTCGGGGCTGCCGGTGAGCGTGCCCGGCATGACCATGAACCGCTTCTGCTCTTCGGGCCTCAACAGCATCGCGATCGCTGCGCAGCAAATCCACAGCGGATTCGCCGACACGATCGTCGCCGGTGGGGTGGAGTCGATCACGATGACTCAGAACGACATGAACATGACCAACCTGGCCAACCCGGTGATCATGGACAAGAAGCCGGCGATCTACATGCCGATGGGTCAGACGGCGGAAATCGTTGCTCAGAAGTACAAGGTGTCGCGGGAGAGCCAGGACGAGGTGGCTCTGTTGAGCCAGCAGCGCACGGCCAAGGCGCAAGAGTCGGGCATCTTCAAAGACGAAATCGTGCCGATGAGCACGACCTTCATGAAGAAGGACAAGGCGACCGGCGAGAAAACGAAGACCGAGGGCACCGTCGACAGGGACGAGTGCAACCGGCCCGGCACGACGCTCGAGGCGCTGCAAGCGCTCACTCCGGTGTTCGATCCCACCAATGGCACGGTCACGGCCGGCAACTCGTCCCAGTTCAGCGACGGCGCCGCGATGGCCATCGTCATGAGCGCCGACCGTTGCAAGAGCCTGGGCCTCGAGCCGCTTGGTTATTTCCGAGGGTTCGCCATGGGCGGGTGCGAGCCGGACGAGATGGGTATCGGCCCCGTGTTTGCCGTGCCGAAGCTCCTAGAAAAGGCCGGCGTGAAGCTCGACGACATCGACCTCATCGAGCTGAACGAAGCGTTCGCTTCTCAGGTCGTCTACTGCCGCGACAAGCTCGGCTTCGACATGGAGAAGCTCAACGTCAACGGCGGCTCGATCAGCATCGGACATCCGTATGGAATGACTGGAGCGCGGCTCACCGGGCACGTGCTCCGTGAGCTCAAGCGCCGAGGCAAAAAATACGGCATCGTGACGATGTGCGTGGGTGGCGGCCAAGGCGCTGCGGGCTTGTTCGAAACGGCGTGACCGTACAAAGTGGGTCTCGGGGGCAACGCACCGCCCCCCGGGGCCCATGAGCAAACACGAAACCTCGCTCGAGGAGAGCAAAGAGCTCAACCGCCGGCTCATCGAGGCCGTGCCAGGTGGCGTGGTGCACATTGCCGCGGATGGCTCGATTCGCTCCGCGAATACCGCCGCCTGCGCGTTCCTCGGGCTGACCTACGACGAGCTCACGAGCAAGTACGCGAGCGATTTCGACAAAGAAACCATCTTCGAAGACGGTTCGATCTGCCGCCTCGAGGACTACCCGGCGTCGAAAGCGATGGCCACGGGCGAGCCTCAACTGCCAATCACGATCGGAGTCCGCACGCGTTCTGGTGACATTGCTTGGGCGATCTTCACCGCCGTTCCAGTCATGTCGGGCGAAGATGTCACCGGCGCCGTCATCACCTTCGTGGACATCTCCGAGCGCAAGCGCATCGAAGACGAGCGACGCGAGCTCGAGCACCAACTTCGCCACGCCCAGAAGATGGAGTCCGTCGGGCAGCTGGCCGGCGGCATCGCGCACGACTTCAACAATTTGCTGCAGGCCATCCTCTGCAACGTCGACTTGGCCCTCGACGCCAACCTCGCCGCCGCTCGGCATCGCGACTGCCTTTTACAGGCGCGACGTGCGGCGGACAGGGCGAGCGAGCTGGCGCAGCAGCTCTTGGCGTTTGGCAAGCGGCAGCACCTCAAGCGCGCGCCGATCGCGCTGAACGAGCTCATCGCGCCGCTCGCCCGCATGCTTCGAAGACTGATAGGCGAGGGCATCGATCTCGAGTTCATTCCCGGCCAGGATCTCGGGCTGGTGAATGCGGATGGCGGTCACATCGAGCAAGTCATCGTGAACTTGATCGTGAACGCTCGCGACGCGATGCAGGAGGGCGGAAGAATCACCATCACCACCGAGAACGTGCCCGGCGAAGGCGGTGGCCTCGGGCACGTGCGCATTCGTGTACACGACGCCGGGCACGGCATGACCCCGGACGTCGCCAGTCGTGCGTTCGAACCGTTTTTCACCACCAAAGAAACCGGCAAAGGCACGGGGCTCGGTTTGTCGGTGGTGTATGGCATCGCTCAGCAGCACGGGGGCACGGTTCGCCTCGACACGGTCCCGGGAAAAGGCTCGACCTTCGACGTGCTCTTGCCACGCACCGACTTGCGCCCACCTCCAGCATCCGAGGAGCGGCCGAGCTCGCCCGAGGGCGGCACCGAGACCATTCTCGTGGTCGACGACGAGGAGCTCGTGCGATCGGTGGCCGTGAACGTGCTCGAGCATGCCGGCTACCGCGTTCTCGCCGCCGCCAACGGCGGTGAGGCGCTCGAAATCTACCGACAGCGCTACGAAGAAGTTTCCCTGGTCCTCATGGACGTCGTCATGCCCCGAATGAACGGCCGGCGCGTGCACGAGCTGATGCAGGAGATACATCCAGACGTGCCGACGATTTTCACGAGCGGCTACGACGCCAGCTCCCTCGAGCGCGAGGCCGACGTGCGGGTCGAGGTGCTCGAAAAACCTTACGGGGCGGAAACGCTGCTCCAGCGTGTCAGGGACGCGCTCGGTGTTCGGGGCACGGCGCCTCGGTCGACTCCATGACAGACGCGACGATTCGCGCTGGGCGGGACGAAGATTCGGACGGGCTCATCGAGCTCATCGGCGCCGTTTTCACCGAATACGAAAACTGCATTCTCGACGTCGACGGAGAAATGCCCGAGCTACTGGAGATCGCGAGCTATTACGAGCGCCAGCGCGGAAAATTCTGGGTCGCCGAAGCAGAAGGCCGCGTCGTTGGTTGCATCGGTGTGAGCCCGGCCGTCGAAGGCCCAGGCGTCGAGCTGAAGAAGCTCTACGTCGCCAAGCGCGCGAGAACCTCCGGCCTCGGGGGCCAACTCGTCGATCGCATCGAGGCCGAGGCCACCGACCGCCGTGCCGAGTTCATCGAGCTATGGACCGACACCCGCTTCGAAACCGCACACCGGTTTTACGCGCGCCGCGGATACCAGCGACTACCCGAAACGCGTGAGCTTTTCGACAAGAGCGACACCGTCGAATACCACTACATCAAGCGACTCTAGCCGGCCGAGCTCCCGTTCGGCCGCCGGGTCGGCGACGTTGGTCCACGAGTTGCATTCTTACCGTCTTGGTGAGCTTGGGAGGGCTCGAAGCGACAAAAACAGTGCAACATTTCGAGATTCTCGGCACAAGCTGGCACAAGGGCGACCTCGACGATCAGGGAGAACATCATGAGCGACACGAAAACTTTGCGGCGATTGGGGATCGCCTTTTCACTGACCTTCGGGGTGCTCGGCTGGAGCGCGAGCGCCACCGCCCAGGACTTCGAGTGCCGATCCGACACTGATTGCGCCGCCGGCAGCGAGTGCGTGAAGGGCGCCTCCGCCCCCGGCTGTGCCGACCCGTCCGAGGGCTGTCCGGATCCGACGCCGGTGGAAGACGAATACGGCTTCTGCGAGCGCGCGCCAATTCGATGCCTCGAGGACGCCGATTGTCCAGCACCGCTCCAATGCACCGACAGCGGTATATCGACGTGCTCCGCAGCGCCTGGCATGGAGCCGGTTTGCGACGAGCCCGATCCGAGCCAACGGACCTGCCAGTACGTCCCGCAAGAGTGCACGGAGTCCTCCGAGTGCCCCGACCACTTCGGTTGCGAAGTGTTCACCGACGATTGCATCGATGTGGCCTGCCCCGAAGGAGCGTCGTGCCCCCCGTCGACCTGCGAGCCCGAAAGCCGCGGCTTCTGCGTGCCAGAGAAAATCGACTGTGAGCAGACGAGCCAATGCCCCGGCGACTGGACGTGTGAAACCTTCGAGGGGTGCGACGACATCGGCGACCCCGAGCCGTTGCCGGTACCCCCGCCAGGCTCGGGCTCGGGCTCGGATCCGGGTGGCGGATCGTTCGGAAGTCATCGCGCCGCTCAATGCGTCGAGGTCAGCCTCTGCGCGCCGCCGTTTTTCGAGCACCTCGGGCATGACGACGTGTTCGCGTCCGCCGGCGGCGACGGCGCGAGCAATAGCGAAGGTGCGCCTACCAGAAGCTCCGACCCCATCAGCGGACCCGACGGCGACCCGGAGGTTCAATCCGGCTGCAGCGTCGCAAGCATTCCGGGGCAAGACGGCGGCTTGCCGTGGATCCTCGCTGGCGCAGCGGCTTTCTGGCTCCGGCGCCGGCGCTGAATCTCGACGGAGTCAGTCGACGGAGTCAGTCGACTCCAGCTCTTTCACACAATCGTCCGGCAAGCCGAGCTCCCGCGCAGCCTCGAGGTGCATGTTCGCGATCCGTAGGCAAAAACCTTCTCGAAGCTCACCGTTTTTCAGGTAGTGCCAGTGGTGACGCGCCGTGAAGCTCATCCTCCCCCAGCCGCAGCTTTCCTACGGCCCCGACGCGGACAACATCGGCACCATCCGCCGACTCGTCGAGTCACGGGTAGATTACATCGAGCAAGACGACATCCTGCTCTTGCCCGAGCACGTCGAGGGATCCTCGTCGCGAGACGCCTACGACTCGCGAGTGAGCGAGCTCGCACGCGGGCTCGGCTGCTACGTCGTTGGGGGCTCGCACCACGAACAGCGCGGAGAAGAGCACGTCAACGCTGGTGTGGCGGTCGCGCCTGACGGCTCGCCCATTGGCCGATACGAAAAACTCCGTCCGTATGCCGACGAAAGGCAACGGGTCGTGCCGGGCCGAAAGCTAGGGGAAATCGTCATCGCGGATCGCAAGATCCTGGTGCTCATTTGTGCCGACTTCTGGTTCGCGGATCTCTTCACTCGAGCGTCACGACTGTCGAGTCTCGTTTTGGTGCCGGCCTTGTCGGTTAGCCGAAAGCCCACCCCCGAGTATTCGAGGGCCCTGTGGCGGCACCTCGCAGTCGCTCGGGCGTACGAGTTCGGCATGTATGTCGGAGTTTGCGACTGGGGGCACCCCTCGGAGCTACCGGCGCTGTCGACCAGCGGTGTCGCCGGCTTCGCCGATCCCACGGCGATCGAGCCAGCAAAAATGTTTCAACCGGTAGAAGACGAGATTCACTCTTACGAGATCGACTTCGCAGCGCTCGATGCGTTCCGTGATGATCGCATGAAACGCGGCTTCTTCTGGAAGGAGTAGGAGTGCAGGCCCGGTGGCGTGCTCGTCGCCCATTGATGCAACGAGGCTCGTACTGCTAGGTCTGAATCGTGTCGCGGCGCATGCATCCACTCACCGGCAAGGGATCCGGAGAGACCGCACCGACGGTGGACGACGTGCGACGGCGGCTCGGCGGACGCGCGAGCACCGAAAGCTTCGCCGGCAAGGTCGTCCAACTCGACGCCGGCCCCGTCGGCGTGCTCGGTGTCGTCCTGTTCGCCTCGGGCAACGAACTGCACGTGCTCACCGCCGACCGCGTGGTCCGCAAGACGACCGCCGGAAGAGTCCACGCTGTCACCGCCGAGCAGACCCCTCGGGAGTTGGCAGAGCTCGGGCGCGACATCAGTGTGTTTGCCTCGCTCCGCGAGGGCCACGAGGTCCGCTACGCCGATCCAGCAGCGGGAATGCGACGAGGAACCCTCGTCGAAAAGTGCCGCTACGGCGCCCTGGTGCTCCGAGAAGACGAATCGGTGCTCGGGGTGGGATTTCGCAAAATCTGGCCGCTTGCGGACGCGCCGCCACTGGGCTGAGGTACCCGCGATGTTGACTCGGCGGTTGGGCAAGGACGGACCTGAGGTCAGCGCCATCGGCATGGGCACGATGTTGCTGTCGATTTCCGGTCGGCCGCCCGAGGATCAGGCCCGCGCCACCTTGGAAGCCGCCCTAGAAGCGGAGATCACGTTCTTCGACACGGCTGACGCTTATTGCACCGACGAATCGGACTTCAACCACAACGAGCGGCTGGTCGGGGACGCCCTCGCCGGGTGGGGCAGCGACGACATCGTCATCGCCACCAAATGTGGCTGCAAACGACCCGGTGGCGCTTGGACGGTCGATGGTCACCCGGACTACCTCCGCGCCGCAGCTCACAAGAGCCTCGAAGCGCTCAACACCGAGACGATCGATGTGCTGCAACTGCACGCCCCGGACTCCCGGGTGACTTTCGCCGACAGCGTGGGCGCCCTCGCGAAGCTCCGCCAAGAGGGAAAGGTCCGGCATGTCGGGCTGAGCAACGTCAGCGTCAAGCAGATCGAGGAAGCCCGCAAAATCGTCCCCATCGTCAGCGTGCAAAACCGCTGGAACCCCGAAGACCGCCGGCCGGAGACCGATGGGGTGTTGGCCTACTGCAAGAGGCACGACATCGCGTTTTTGCCCTACTCGCCTTTCGGGGGCTCGCGCGGCGCTCCATTCCTCGATCGACTGGGAAAAATCGGGAAACAAGCGCGACGCCGCGGGGTCTCCTCGCATCGAATGATCATTGCCTACATGCTCGCCAAAAACCCCGTCGTCATTCCGATCCCGGGCGCCCGCCGACCCGAAAGCATCAGCGACTGCGCCGCCGCGTGCGAGATGGACCTCTCCCCGGACGACGTGCAAATCATCGAGGGCGCCTTCCCGAATGGATGAGGCGCCTTCCCGAATGGGTGAGGCGCCGGCGGACGAAACGAGGCGCATCGGCCTCTGTGCCAGCTGCAGCCACGCCAGAGTCATCCAGTCGGCCAAGGGCTCGAGCTTTTGGATGTGCCAGCGCGCCGCCGAAGACCCGCGCTTTCGGAAGTATCCACCGCTGCCGGTGCAACGATGCGCCGGCCACGAAAAAATGACGGCGGCCGATGGCTGAGGGTCGCCCACGGGCGACCAGCCACCCACGGGTGGTTGTCATCGGCGGCGGTTTTGGCGGTCTGACCGCGGCTCGTGGTCTTTCGGATGCGCCGGTTCGAGTCACTCTGGTCGACCGGTCGAACCACCACCTGTTTCAACCACTGCTCTACCAGGTGGCCATGGCTGGGCTCTCACCGGCGGACATCGCGGTGCCCATCCGTTCCGTCTTGAACAGCCACGACAACGCGCTCGTCGTGCTCGCCGACGTCGTCGGCGTGGACCTCGAGCAACGACGAGTCGTGCTCGATGACGGCGAATCCATCGACTACGACTTTCTCGTCATCGCGACCGGGAGCAAGACGAACTACTTCGGCCACGACGATTGGGGCCGCCATGCGCTCGGGCTCAAGACGCTGGACGATGCGCTCGAGATCCGTCGCCGGGTTCTGTTGGCGTTCGAAGCCGCGGAGCGCGAACGCGACGACAATGCGCGAAAGCGGCTACTCACCTTCATCGTCATCGGTGGCGGCCCAACGGGGGTCGAGATCGCCGGCGCCTTGAGCGAGTTGTCGCGTTTCGTGCTCGCTGACGATTATCGAGCCGTGCACGCCGACAGCACTCGAGTGATTCTGCTGGAAGGGCAGGATCGGTTGCTGCCCGGCGCGTTTCACGAGTCGCTCGCAAAAAAGGCCCATGTTCAGCTGGAGGAGCTCGGGGTGGAGGTTCGCGTCGGCACCATGGTGCAGTCGATCGACGAGCAGGGGGTTCACCTCGAAGACGGAGAGACGCTCGAGAGCACGACCGTGCTCTGGACAGCCGGGGTGCGGGGCAGACGCCTTTCGGAGGCCATCGGCGTCGAGGTGGACCGCGGTGGCCGCATCGTCGTCGGCCCTGATCTGTCGCTCCCCGGCCACCCCGAGGTCTTTGCCGTAGGCGACGCTGCCAGCGTCATCGACCAGAAGAGCGGGAGGCCGCTGCCGGGCATCGCACCGGTGGCGATGCAGCAAGCTCGTTGGGTGGCGAAGAACATCAAGCGCTCGCTCGCCAAGAAGGACCGCGCGGAGTTTACCTACCTCGACAAGGGGATCATGGCCACCGTCGGCCGGTCACGGGCCGTGGCTCAGTCGGGGCCTTTCAAAATGTCTGGCTTGCTTGCTTGGTTCGCGTGGCTGCTCATCCACATCTGGTACCTCGTCGGTTTCCGCAATCGCTTCTTGGTGCTCTTCAACTGGGCGTGGAACTACCTGATGTACCGGCGCGGCGCCCGACTCATCACTGGAGAGCGCCAGTGGGAGAGGCTTCACGAGCTCAGCGAGCAAGCCGAGCGAAACTACGACGGTCCGAACGAGAGGTAGCGACTCACCCTGCCGTTCCTCCGGCCTCGGGCAGTTGATTGGTCCTGGGCTCGTCGCTGCCGCGCTGCCACTCGAGCCACCAGGCGAACAGGCGCTTCACGGTCGACGTCAATCGCGTGCGGTTGAACGCGTCTCCGGTGTGCCGAACCGCTTCGGCCTGGGTCGGATACGGATGAATCACGTTGGCGATGGCTCCGAGACCAATCTTGTGGCTCATGGCCATGGTGAGCTCACCGATCATGTCGCCGGCGTGTCTGGCGACGATGGTTGCGCCGACGATCTCGTCGCCACCCTTTTTCACGTGCACCCGCACGAAACCCTCCGCGTCACCGTCGACGATCGCGCGATCCACGTCCTCGAGCTCTTTGGTGTACGTATCGATCTCGACCCCGTCTTCCGCCGCCATGGCCGCAGTGAGACCGACATGAGCCACTTGCGGGTCCGTGTAGGTGGCCCACGGGATCGTCAGCGCCGACGCCTTCGAACGGCCTGCGAACAACGCGTTCTTCAGCACCGTGCGCGCCAGGAAATCCGCGGCGTGCGTGAACTGGTACTTCGACGCGACGTCGCCGGCGGCAAAAATTCGTGAGTTCGTCGTACGCAACCGGTCGTCCACGGTGACTCCCCGTCGTTCGTCGAACTGCACGCCGACCTTTTCGAGCCCGAGCCCAGCCACGTTCGGGCGACGGCCGGCGGAGACCAGGATCTCGTCGACCTCGAGCTCGTGTTCGGCGCCGCTCTGGTCTTCGTAGTGGATCACCTTCGAGCCCGCCCGCTGCTCGACTCGATGGAGCTTCACTTCGAGATTCACCTCCACGCCGTCGTGTTCGAGCGCCTTCTGGACGATGGCGGCGGCGTCCACGTCCTCTTTACCGAGCAACTGCGGCGCCATGTCGAACAGCGAGACCTGACTTCCCAGGCGCGCGAAGGACTGACTGAGCTCGGAGCCGATGGGGCCACCGCCAATGACGGCCAGGCGAGCCGGCCTCTCGGTGAGACTGAACACGGTTTCGTTGGTCAAAAAACCCGCCTCGTCGAGCCCGTCGATCGGTGGTGCCCACGCCCGCGCACCCGTTGCGATGATGGCTTTGGCGAACCGGAGCACACGACCGTCCACTTCGACGGCTCGTGGGTCGACGAAACGACCCTCCCCCAGGAAAACGTCGATACCGAGACCCTCCATGCGCGCCACGGAGTCGTTTGCGCTGATCGTCGCGCGGGTCCGCCGGACCCAGGTCATGACGTCCGCGAAGTCCACGCTGAGATCCGCCCCGACCCTCACGCCGAACTTTCGTGCGGAGCGGGCGTCCGCCACTGCTGTTGCCGCCCGGATGAGCCCCTTGCTCGGCACGCACCCGAAGTTGAGGCAGTCGCCGCCCATGAGGTGTTTTTCCACGAGCGCTACGCGCGCGCCGAGACCCGCGGCCCCAACGGCGCTGACCAGACCCGCGGTCCCGGCACCGATGACGACGAGATTGTAGGGATTTCGGGGCTCGGGGTTCGGGCGGTCCGCTGGATGCGTATTCGCGACGAGCGCCTGATTGTGCTCGTCCATCGGTTCGACGTTCATGAAAATCCGGACCTTCCTGGTCGTGCTGGCCGAGACTACGCGCGATCGCAGGCCCGAGTTACCGCCTACTCGCCAACGCGCCGAAGGAGCGCTGCGGCGGCTCGTCCGAGGAGAGCGCGCTGATCGGGGTGCACGAGTTCGAGGGCTCGGGACATCCGCACGAACTGGGCGCGATCGACCTCCCACGACGCACAAGTTGGCGCCGCCTCGGGGGGAGCCAACCCGGCGAACGCGTGCACCCGTTTTCGGCTCTTCGTGTAGTCGACGAACCCGATCTCGATGAGCTCACCCGCCACGACTCCGGTTTCCTCTCGAGTTTCGCGGCGCGCTGCATCTCTCAAGGTCTCTCCGTCGTCCGGCAAACCCTTCGGAATACTCCAGGGGGCCCTTCGGTTATACGCGCCAGAAGGATGGACGAGCAGTATCTCGAGCTCCCGTGTTGCGCCTACGTGACGAACGAGAACCGTTCCCGCAGATTCCTTACGCGCCATTCGGCCCTCGTCGAGTGTGACGCTCTTCCCACACGCCCCGTCGAAGCGACCCGCCCAAGCGACCTGTCAAAGCCTTGTGTAATGTCGAACGCACTGGTCCGCGGCCAGCGCAATGGTGTGTCGTCGCTCACCATTTGTTTTGACGCGGCGCATTCCGAACGGATTCTGCAGGCTTACGAAAGCGATGGAGCGACGCTCTCGAAGACGGTACCATGGCCATTAGGGGGATGAGAGACCACGAAGAAAACGCTGACGCGGTCTTCATCGTTGCGATGGAGGTCGGCAGTCGGTGGCCGCTTTGGAGCAACCGCGTTCGAGTAGGTGTTCCCCATCTGGTCACCATCGTTCAGCACTCGGACCAAACCGTGGCGTCACTCGTGTCACGAGTGCTGAAACTCGTAGCGAGCACGCAGGCCAAGAGTCGCCGAGTCGGGACACTCGTCATCGCATGCAACGAGCGCTCGGATCGCAACGCGCTCATCGCACGTGCACAAATGGTCAAGGCCGCCTACGGCGCAATGTCGAGTGGTGGCCAGGTGCTCCTGACGGCGGATGAAACCGTCGCGGAGTCGTCGCGCAAGGTGATGGGCATTCTCGCCGCATCCCTCGCCGAGTCTGCCCCCGACCCGGAAATTCAAGTGGAACTCTCGTTCGGCGCGGCTTCGTCGGGAGTCTTCCCGGCGTCGGCCGAAGTCGCGAAGGACCCGCCGGACGTCGCCAAAACGCGCAGCGGCTAGGCTCAGCCGCCTCCGATTTTGCGGGGCGCACACTCGGAGGGCTCGACGACTTCGCACCCGTGAAGGGTCTGGTGCATCGTCCATTTGACGCGTTTACATGCAACCTCGGTCACGTCCTCCTTGTTGAGCGGATCGGCGGACTTGTCCTCGACGTACACGTACTCACAAATGCCATTCGTCGGGATGACGAAGTAATCGACGCGTACCGCGTCGCCCTCGGGCCCGGCGTACATGTGCACACCGTGCGCCGCATCACACGCCCGGAACGCATCCATTAGGCACGTGTAGATGCGCTGCACGTCGCACTCGGCGTTGTTCAGAGGTTGAACGATTTCCCCACACTGCCGCGGAGCCGACAACGACTCCAAGATCCTCTCGACGTTCTTGCTGGGGGGAGAGACGGGATTGTTGGCCGTCGCCTCCTGGCGCTCGTTGGCGCCATGGGAAAAGCTCGGCTTGGGACTGCAGGCGCAAGCCAACAGTGCCAGCACGAGAACTAGAGGCAGCCGATTCATGTAATCCAGCCTAGCTCCACTGAGTGATAATCTCCAACTCCGTGACCGGTGAGTCGAGCGAGCCTCCGGCGCAGCCACGAGCGGGCGTCGACTCCGGAGCGAGCGGGCCACGAGTTGCCCGGCTTTTTCACCAACTGCTCGGGGTGACGTTCATCGTCGCGTTCCTGTCGCTCGGTGCACAGGTGCACGCACTGATCGGCTCCCGGGGCTTGGTCCCCCTGAAGCAAGTGGTGGACGCCGTCGCCGAACAGGCCGCGCGGGGCAGCCCCGTGGCGCTGCATGCCTTCCCCACTCTGTTTCGCTTCGACCCGAGCGACGCCGCGCTCTCGTGGGGGATCTGGGTCGGCGTCACCCTCGGCGCGCTCGTCGTCCTCGGTATCCGCTCCCAGCTGTGCCTCGCTTTGGCGACCGTGATCTACCTGAGCTTCACCGTCGCCGCGCGCGACTTTCTGGCGTTCCAGTGGGACAACCTGCTCATCGAGTGCGGGTTCATCGCAGCGTTTCTCCCGGCGAATCGACCAGCGCCGATCATTCATCTCTTGCTGCGCATCGTACTCTTCAAGCTGTACTTCGAGTCGGGCATCGCGAAGTACCAGTCGCACCTGGGGGACTGGCACGACGGCAGCGCGATGACGTTCTACTACGAGACCGCACCGATCCCGACGCTCCTCGCGCATCACGCCCACCACCTGCCCGACTGGTGGCACCATTTCGAGAGCCGCGCCACCCTGGTTTGGGAGATCGGGCTACCGTTTGCTTTTTTTGCTCCGCGCCGGTTTCGCCTCGCCGCTGCGGCCCTCGTGACGGCGTTTCAAGTCGTGAACATCGCGACCGCCAACTACGGGTTTTTTTCCTACCTCGCCATGGCCATGCACGTGGTCCTGCTGGGTGATGCAGATCTAACCCGAGCGAGCCTTTGGTGGTCGGGGCGGCTCCGCCGAGCGCGAGTGTTACTCAGCCGCGGCCAGTTTCGCCCGCGCCCGGTTCAAGCGTGCATCCGCCTGGCACGAAGGCGGCTCAGAAGAGCGCGCTCGGTGCTCAGCCGAAACCCGGCGCTGCCCGAAGTTTTTGCGAGGCGCGCTCGCACCGCCGTCGCTCTCGTTCTCTTCGCAGGCGTCGTCGGTATCAGCGCTGTCGAGGGCGTCACCCGCTTCGTGCCGCCGGCACAGCTGGGTGAATGGTCGCGTGAGGTCCTCTCGACCTGGAGCCGCGAAGTTTCCCCGGTCTACCGACCGCTTCGCTTCGTCAACACGTATCACCTGTTCGGCCACATCACCCGCCAGCGAATCGAACCCGAGATCCAAACCCTCGAAGGCGGCGAGTGGAGGCCGAGACACTTGCACTACAAACCCGGCCCGCTGACCCGGTCGCCACCGTTCGTGGCTCCGCACCAACCCCGCCTGGACTTTCGTCTCTGGTTCTACGGCCTGAGTTGGCGACGAGGTACTCCCGGCTACGTCCGGAATCTGCTGACCCGCGTGTGCGACGAGCCTGAAGCCGTCGCATCGCTCTTCAGCTCCCGGCTGCCGAGGGACGCGGACGCCGTGCGCATCGTTTTCTGGGACTACCGCTTCACGACACCAGAAACCCTCGAACACACCGGCCAATACTGGGCACGAACGCGCATCGGCGAAACCCGCGCGCTTCGATGCTCCTCCTGAGCGTTGTGCCGCCGAAAGCTCAGCGCCGCTTGTATAGCCGCTCGCGAGCCTCGGTGGGATCAGGCTCGGGATCCTTCTTGGGTTCCGGTGGAGAGGCGCGCCGGGAAGGCTGCGGGCGCGCTGCGAGCCCGGCATCCGTCGTGAGATCGATGATGGCTCCCTCGGCAGGAATCGACTCGGGATCGACCGCCGACAGGTCCTCCGGATCGCGCGAGCCGGGGTCGCCCTCGGTTCTCATGGCGGGATCTGCTTCGACCTTCGCGGTTGGAGGTGTCTCCGACGATGAGGAGTCGCTGGCGCTGGGCGACGACGCTTCGCGCTGCTGCACCATCACGGCGGCAAAAATGCCAACCGCGGCGATCGCGCTCGCCGCGACGAACACCCGAGCGCGACGAGGCGCCGGCCGGGCGCCGTTGCCCGTCACCGAGAGCGACGTCACCGTCGCGTCGGAGCCGATGCCGCTCGGCAAATCGCCTTCACCCTCGGTCACGGTCAACGCGAGAGGGCCGTCTGCGCTCGGCGACGACGCCAAGCTGATCGCTTCGAGGTTGGTGACCGCGAGCTGGGCGCTCTGCTCCTCGGTGGGCGGGGGCACCACCGAGGCGAAAGTGTCCGAGGTGATCGGGGTCGAGGGCACCCGAGAGTCCTCCGCGAGTTCGGGAACCGGAACGTGGAATGCGCTAGCCAGAGCGGCGACGGCGTCGGTCGCCCCGGCGAAGCGATTCGCCGGCAGCTCCGCCGCCGCTCGCGCAAACCATTCGTCGAAGGCCGGCGGCAGTACCACGCCGAAAC
The DNA here is from genome assembly GCA_029261965.1 of Polyangiaceae bacterium. Lineage (GTDB taxonomy): Bacteria > Myxococcota_A > Polyangia > Polyangiales > Polyangiaceae > JAJDAH01. The sequence continues at coordinate 2,955 of JAJDAH010000413.1, read as the reverse complement.
GTCGGGCTCGTTCGCTCGCCCGCTCGCTCGGTCCGTGCGCGACCAGGCTGGCGAACGCAAACGGATTCTCGGCGCGATCCCGTTCCTGCTTCCAGTAGTGGTGGCCAACGAGTAGGGCGTAGGCCACGTGGGCGAGCGAATAGATGTCCGTCAGCGCGGAGATCCGACCGTCTGGCGAGAACTGCTCGGGCGCCATGTAGAGCGGCGTGCCGACTTCTCGGGTCGCCGGCTCGGCGGTGACGTCCGTCGGCAGAATCTTTGCGACACCAAAGTCGAGGACCTTGAGCACGCTCTCGCCGTCCTCGAGAACGGCGACGAACAAGTTGCTCGGCTTGAGGTCACGATGCACGACCCCCGCCCGGTGTAGGCGATCGAGAGCGAGGGCCGTCTGCCACAAGAAGTCCACGGCCTCTTGGGGCGATAGCCGACCGAGACGGCTGAGACGCCGGGCGAGATCTTCGCCGTCCAATAGTTCCATGACGAGGAACGGCGAGCCGCTGGCCTCGTCCACGCCGGCATCGAGCACGTCGACGATGTGGCGGCTTTGAATTTGCGCCGCCACACGCGCCTCTTGCAAGAAACGATCGCGCAGGGTGGCCCGATCGATGGTGTGGTGCAGCATCACCTTGAGCGCGCAGCGCCGGCCGGTGACGAGGTGGGTCACCTCGTAGATCGCCCCCATGCCACCGGCGGCAAGTCGGCCGACGATTCGGTATCGGCCGGCGAAAGTTGATTCTTTGGCGAAGCTCTCCATGCCGTGGCGGTCCAAGGAGACGCCAGCGTACCACTGCAACCCCTAGCCAGAAAGTCGGCGACGGCCGCTGGTGCCGGGGAAATTACGGATCGCGGAGGTTCAGAAGGCGCCGGTCACTCCCACGACAGCCTTGTTCGGCTCGAGGGAGCCGACAGGCCGAAGGCCGTTGGCTGCTTTCTCTTTGGGCCGCGAGACGAGGAAAAGCACGATGCTGGTGACGACGAGCGCGCCCCCGGCGGCGAAGCCGATGGTGGATACGGTCGCGGCATTTCTTACCTTCGGCTCTGCATCCAGTCCCACCTGATTGACGCACAGAAAGTTCCCTTGGGTGTCGCGTTCTCGGCAGTTGGGTTCGAGCTCGGTATTCCTTTTCCGAATCGCGAAGCTGCCCGCCCCGGTACCGACCCCGAGCCCCGCCAAGCCGAGAACACCCACGAAGTACGCCGGCCACCGTGGGATGCCCGCCTTCTCTTCAGCACCGACGATGCCAGACTCCCCGCCAGTCTCACTCGGATCGCCCGCGCTCTCGTCGGGGGCATCCGACTCCGGGTCGATAGCTACCAGCGGATCGACATCGGACGCGAGAGTCACCACCGTCAGCTCCACCACCCGGGACTCCCCCGGCGCGATGATGACTCGCTGCTGAATCGGAGGCCCGCCGGGCGCCCGAGCGACGAATACATGCTCGCCGGGATCGATCGGGATGGGCCGACCGATGCGGTCCGCGCCGAGCTCGACGCCGTCGCTCGTCACGACGGTCCCCTCCGGCGCGCCTTCGCTCAGCCGGATCTCTATTTTCGGCACCAAGCCGAGCAAGCGAATTTTCTCCTGGCGGGACAGCTTGGCTCGGTCGGTGTGCTCGCCCGCTTTTTCGGCGGCGCTCATGCGGGCGTACTGGCGGAGGAACTCGCTGTAGCGCTCGACCGCGGAGGCGACGCGCCCCGCGCGCGCGTAGCACTCGGCGAGCGTGAAGACGGTACCTGGCGCGGCATCGAGCTCGTGACTCCGTTCGATGAGCGGGCAACCGGTCGCGAAACGACCCGCGAGCATGTCGGCGAGACCGCGATCGAACAGCTCTTGGGCAGTTTCGGGCTTGGCCGACGCGGAGGAGGCCCAGATCGCCGCTCCGAGCAGCACGTTGGCCAGAGCGAGCCGCCGCATCCGCCCCAAGGTAGCACGAGCCGGCGGGGCCCGAAGTGCCCCGCGCAAAGGTCCGAGACATCTTGATACGAGCCGTGGATAGTGCCAAATGAAGACGTGCCCGACGACGAGCCGCCGCGCAAGAGCGTCGACGAGTCGACAGCATTCGATGGTACGGGGCTGCTCGGCGCCGGTGCCGCCCCGCTTTCCGAGGTACGAGTGTATCTCGTCGTTCACCTCGCCACCGGGGTCCGAGTCGTCGACATCGCGGAAGACACCAAAGTCACGTTCGGCCGCTCACCGGAATCGACGGTGCAGCTCGACGAAGCCAAGGTCTCGCGACAGCACGCAGTTCTGAGGCGCGAATCAGGCACCCTCGTCATCGAAGATCTCGGCAGCCGCAACGGCACGCGAGTCAATGGTCAAAAGCTGGTTCGGGCTTCGGTCGTCGTCGGCGGCGGGGACACTATCCGAATCGGCTCGATGGACGCGGTCGTAGCGATGTTCGAGGGCGCGGCGGCCCCTTGGGAGAAAGACCGTCGCGACTCCGAGCCCGCGGTCACCGGCGCGAGCGGCGGCGTCGTGGTCGCCGATCCCGCGATGGTCGAGGTGTTCAATCTCGCCCGGCGTCTCGCCAACGTGCCGACGACGGTCCTCGTGCTCGGCGAAACCGGAGTCGGGAAAGAGGTCATCTGCGAGCAGATCCACCGGTGGAGCCCGCGAGCCGACCACCCGTTCGTCGCGCTCAACTGCGCCGCCCTTCCGGAGTCGATACTGGAGAGCGAGCTCTTCGGGTACGAACGCGGCGCGTTCACGGGGGCCGAAAAGAGGAAGATCGGCTACTTCGAGGCCGCCCACGGCGGCACCCTGCTCCTCGACGAGATCGGGGAGCTACCTCCCAGCGTGCAGGTGAAACTGCTTGCGGTCCTGGAAAATCACGAGATCCATCGCCTTGGCGCCACGAGCGCGCAATCGATCGACGTGCGAGTCATCGCAGCGACGCACCGCGACCTCGAGCGGCTGGTGAGCGAGGGGAAGTTCCGGGAAGATCTCTACTATCG
>JAJDAH010000412.1 GCA_029261965.1 Polyangiaceae bacterium | reverse complement strand
GAAGGAACCTGCCCCGACCCTGGGCAGCTCATCGACGAGTACCGTTCGCGGGAGGTCGTGCAGACCGCTCTGTCCGAGCTCCCCGATCGCCTCGAGACGGTCCTGCGCCAGTATCACGAAGGGGGCCTGAAGCTCCGCGAGATCGGTGAGCTGCTCGGCGTCAGCGAGGCGCGCGTGTGTCAACTTCGCAAGCGCGCGTACGACGCGCTGAAAATCCGGTTGGCTCAGGAACCTCGCATTTCGCCCTCCTGGCGCTCTGCCGCCACGGCGACCGCGCCGCTTGCGGCCGTGGATAAAGCAGCGTGACTGAAGACAGCTCGGAAAACGCAACCGTCTGCGAGCGTGCGACGATTCGAACCACTGAAGTGGCTCGACCAGACGGTACGGCGGCGTTGCACACACGCCTGGCAGCCGGTGTGAGTGAGACCGAAAACGAACGATTCGCCGAAGCCGCCGAGCTCATGAAGAAGTTATCTCATCGGAGCGACATCCTCACGATCCACGAAGTGGCTGCCGACCGCCGGTCCTTCACTTCGGAGCTGCTGACGGTGGGCGCCTGCGAAGATCTGCCGGCGCTCCGGCTTCGTCTGGACCGGAAGCTCGACTTGATCCGACGGGTCTGCATCGCCCTCGACTCCGTTCACGAACTGGACGCGGTTCATGCTTGCGTGTGCGCAGGAAACATCCTGTTCGATGACGACATGCACCCGGTCCTCAGCGAAGTAGGCATGATCGACGTCTTTCAGACCCTTCGAGGGGACCCAGAAAACGACTTCGGCTACGGAGCGTATTCGTCGCCCGAAGCACGCCACGGCCAGCCATGTGACGCGCGGGCCGACGTCTACAGCGTGGGCAAACTGTGCGAATTCGTGCTCGGTGGCGTGACCCCCGAGATGGGAGAGGAGGCGGTGCCGCCGCTCTCCAGGCTCGCCGAGACCGCTCCCGCCGGCCTCGTGCGAATCGTGCGGCGGTGCATCCTCGCCGATGCCCGGGCCCGCTACGCGAGCATGAAAGAGCTCGTCGCCGATCTCGATCGCTACGGCGACTACGACGCGGTCGGGACAGCGTTGACGGAGCCGAACGAGCGCAACCTCACCGGCCTCATGTACAGCGACCCGACGGCGCTCGCTCACTTCACCGAGCCCATCGAGGTGGATCAGGATCCCTGGACTCGACTCTCGACCGTCTTGGGATTCGTCGAGCCAACCGCTGATTGCAACACACCGACTTCGAGCCGTGGAAGCCAGCGAGGGGCGGACCCCACGAACAGCGGCCGAACGAGCCCCAGCCAAGCTCACGGCCAGACGGAATCGCGGCGCCGAAGGCGCATCGCGGGGGTGTCCATGGCGAGCTTCGCGATCATGAGCCTGGCGGTTTTCACGCAACCTGTCGGCGCACTCACCCGATGGAGCGCTCGCAGCAACCTCGAGTCGGCCGACCCAATGGTGCGGGCCGACGCCGTGAGGACACTCGCTCGCAAAGGGGAGCGGGATCTGGGCGCGGTATTGCTGCCGAACGCGGCACTTTCGGAAGTCCATCTCACCGGAGCCTCACTGGTCGGTGCAGACTTCACCGACGCCGATCTCCGGCGGTCCGATCTGAGCGGTGCGGATCTACAGCGGTCGCGCTTGAGCGGCGCGCTGCTCGGGGGCGCCGATCTGCGCGACACGAACCTTCACGGGGCTTTCGGACTCGATACCGCCAGTTGCGATGAAGCAACCCTCTTGCCGGAAGGTTGGGTCTGCGTGAACGGGCGACCGAAAAAGACGCTGGCCGCACCGAGTGCGTCGTGAGACGGCCGTCGCTCAGAGCCTTTACGCTGGCGGAGCTGATGATCGTCATAGCCATCGTCGGCGTATTAGCGGCGCTCGGTACCTACGGTGTCCGGCAGTACGTCGCTCAGGCTCGCGCTTCCGAGGCGAGAACCAATGTCGGTCGGATGGCGAAGGACGCCGCTTCGGCGTTCCAGCGCGGCTACATGGACCACAAGATTCTCAAAAAAGGGCGGACTGTGGCCGCGCAGCATCTATTGTGCGCCTCGGCATCCCGCAAGGTTCCGAGAAACATCAAATCGGTCCGCGGCCGGAAGTATCAGTCCAGCGCTGCAGAGTGGAAGCGAGACGAATCCAAAACACAGAAAGGATTTGCCTGTCTCGCGTTTTCGACTTCTGGGGCGCAGAGCTACCAGTACGACTACCGGACGAACCCGGCCAACTGGAAGAAGACGGGACGCCTGGGCGCACGCTTCGAAGCGATAGCGCGCGGTGATCTCGACGGCGACAAAGTGCAGAGCGAACTGAAGCTGGTGGGCGAGATCGTCGAATCCGGTGGGGCGGCCACGCTCATCGTCGCACCGCAGATCTCCGAGTTGGACGTCACCGAATGAAGGGCCCGTCCATTAACCGACCCAGTTGGCGCTCTGTGCCGGAACCTCGGGTCTAGCGTCCTCGCGGCGCTTTTGTCTGCGCCCCTCGCCCCGCCCGCGGTAGCAGAGTCGGCGGGATGAGCACCCCCACTCTCGTCATGTTGTTTTTCGCGGCCGTGAGCGCCGGCGCGATCAACTCGGTGGCTGGTGGCGGGTCGATCATTTCGTTCCCTGCCGCGCTCGCCGCCGGCATTCCCCAGGTCATGGCGAGCGCCACCAACACCGTCGCGCTCGCGCCAGGCTCGATCGCTTCGGCGTGGGCCTATCGGACGGAGCTCGGCGGCAACCGTCGCCTCACGTTCCTGTTGGCGTTGCCCGCCGTCGGCGGCAGCATCCTCGGCGCGTCGCTTCTGCTCGCCGCGCCTCCAGAAATTTTCGAAATGATCGTGCCCTGGCTCATTCTCGGCGCGACGCTCCTCATCCTCCTCAAAGACGTCATCTCTCGACGCACCAAGCGAACGACCGCCGAGGCCACCCCCGCGCGGAGGTGGCTCGTCGCTTTCGGCCTACTCCTCGTCAGCGTCTACGGCGGCTACTTCGGCGCCGGCATGGGGATTCTCACGCTAGCGCTGCTCGCGCTACTCCACCACATGAGCATCCACGAGATGAACGCCATGAAAACCTCCATCACCGCCGCCATCAACGGTCTGGCCGCCGCGTACTTCCTCGTGCGCGGCGCCTACGACGGGGGCGCCGTGGTCGTCATGGCGGCGGGTTCTCTCACCGGCGGCTACGTCGGCGCTTCGGTCGCCAAGCGAGTGAACCCGGTCTACGTCCGCTGGCTCGTCGTCGGAATTGGCGTCGCGCTCAGCGCGGTCCTCGCGTACCGCCGCTGGGCGTGAGGACGGCTCAGCCCGAAGCGGCGCGCGCGAAGTCGAGCCCCGTCAAGATGCCCTTCATGTGTGGGCCGTCGACGGCGATGATGCGCCGCACGTTCATGACCAGAGCTTGAGCGGCTGCCCGGAAGAGCGGCGTTTCGACGTTCAAGCAGATGATTGCGGGGCTCATGACGTCCTCGACCGGCGTCTCGCGAGCGACGTCGCGTGCTTCGAGGGCTTCCGTTTGTGTGAACACGCCCACGGGCCATTCTCCGTCGACGACGACGAGACCCGTCACTCGCGCCTTCTCGAGACGCTCGACGGCCAGCGAGGTCGGCTCCTCGGCGCGCACGCTGAACACCGACGAGGTCATGACCTCCGAAACGGGGATCCGGTAGCGCTTTTCTTCGACGGCTTTCATGACTTCTTTGGTGCTGAACACGCCTTCGGCTTTGCCGTCGCGAGCAACGAAGACGCGATGAAGACGGTTCTTCACCATCGCCTTGGCCGCGGCTTCGACCGGCTCGTCCGGCCCAAAAGTCAGTGGGCTCTCCGTCATGATTTCCCCCACCGTGCGATCCGGGAAAGTGAGGACGGCCACGTCGTGCCGACTGCCAGCTTCGCGGCGCCCGACTCGAAGCAGGTCCGTGCGGGAGACGACGCCGACGAGCTGCTCGGCATCGTCGACGACCGCGAGGCACGAGATCTCGTGCTCGACCATCTTGGTGTAGGCCGCGTCCAACGAATCGCCGCGATTCGTCGAGACGACCGGAGAGCTCGCGTAGGACTCGAGCGGAACAGCAAAGTGCGCCATGGGAGAACCTATAGCCGCCGCGGCAATCGTGAACTCGTGCAAAATTCGCGCATCTTCGTGGTCGATCAACAGCTTGAAATCACGAGATTTCGAGGACGTGGATTACGATCAGCCCCGGGCGCGTCGGCAAGGCGATGGGCAGTCCGCGTCGGCCCGCGTTGCTCGATCTGCTCTGCCGCGGAGCTCCGGAGAAACACGCGCGTCGCAATCGCTGCGTTGCAGAGACGCCGGTGTGTGTGGCTCGTCGAAACACAAATGTTCTTCGTCGAAGAATCTTCACTCGCCGCGTTGTTCTTTCACCCGATCGGCCTTGCGGCGCGAGATACTGCCAGTGCTCGGTTCGAGCCAGTCACCAGGAGCGGCCCCAGTGAAGAGCAAAAGCGTCCTCGACAAGTTCTTGCGCGTTGGGATTGCTACCGTGCTCGCCGGTTCGTTCGCGGCGGCGTGCGCGTCCGGTGATGACGGGGTGTTCCCCGCCGAGCGGCCCTTCGGCGCGGGTGGCGTGGGCGGCTCGGGCGGCCTCATCAACAACCCGGGCACCTCGGGCTGCGGCGACGGAGTCGTCAGCGGAACCGAATCTTGCGACTCGAACAACCTCGCCGGGGAAACATGCGCGAGCGTGACGATGAACGCCAACCCGTCCGGCGCGCTCGCATGCACGGCGGCTTGCACCTTCGACACGACCGGCTGTCTGCCGGCCACGGGCACCGGCGGAGGCCCGACGGTCGACAGCGGTACCTGCAATCAGGCGTTTTGCCCGAGCACCTTCGGCACCCCGTGCTGCATGACCGCGAACGGTCCTTGTGGTTGCGACATGGGGATGGGGTGCATGGACTGCACGACGGGCGGCGGCTGAGCCGCACTCGTCGCTAGATCGAAGCGCCGCGGAATCCGAACAAACCCCGCTCTCGAATGGCCTGTGCGACGCTCTCCTCCACGCAATCTTCCCACCGCGAATCGCCACTTCGAATCCATTTTAGAACGTCGTCGGATCTCACCCGAAGCTGATCGTCCGGTAAGCCGTCGAGACTTCCGACGTATCCTCTTTCGCGCAAGTACGCGTGGAGGGTCCGGACACCTGCGTCCAACGATATGGAGTCGAGACTCTCCCTCCGTCCCGTCGCGGGATTGACCGCCGGATAGACGTAGATTCGCACCCCTGCGCCGAAGAGCCGGCCCATGGCCTCGAGGACTCCCCCCGAGAGGTTCTCGTAGTGTCGATCGATGATCTCGCGGAAGTTTTCGATGCCAAGAGGAAGAGCGATCTGGGTCGCCTCGTACCGGGCCAGGTACTCGGCAACGAGATAGTAGTCCGAACAATCCGAAATCAGGACCGACTGGTTGCCCGCGCCCATGGCCTCGATTCGATCGGTGAAGCCGACGAGGTTCTCGCCCTCGGTCTCCTGCAGTTCCCTCACCGAAATATCCAGAAGAGAAATGATCCGCGTCTCGTCGACGTCGGTCTCGCTACAGAATCGCTCGAGAGCCTTCTGCTGAATGTCCGAATGCACGCGCGTGGGCGGTCGAAACCGACCGCGCTGAAGCAGTACGGGTCTCTTGTAGAGCACTTCGGAAGGCCGAAGAACGCGGCCGGAAGGGGAAAACATGGCGGCCGGACTCAAGCCGTACTGCACGAGACGCAGACTCATGACGCGGTGATCGACATCTTCGAAAGCGGGTCCGGAGAACTCGACCATGTCGATCTCGATCCGGCGCGAGCCCAAGTTGTCGACGAGGCTCTCGAGAAGCTTCTCGGGGTTGCGATGGTAGTGCGAAGCCCCATAGATGAGATTGACCCCGAGCACCCCGAGCGCCTCGTGTTGCATGAGCGCGTCTCGATCCAACATTCGGGTGTGCAGCAGGAGTTGGCTCGTCTCGGACCGCGGGCGGGTCTGAAAGCGAATCCCCATCCAGCCATGGCAGTTGGCGTCGCCGTGATAGTTCTGTGCGCTCACGGTGTCCGCGAACGAAAAGAAGGAAGAGCGTTCACCCCGAGCCTCGTCCAGACGAGTGGTCAACAGCTCGTGTTCGTGGTCGAGCATGGCGAGCAGTCGGCCACTCGAGACGTAGCGCTCACCCGAACCGTAGATCGCGTCGCTGACCGTCTTGTCGTATGCGGACATGGTCTTCGCGATCGTGCCCGCGGCTCCCCCGACCCTAAAGAACCACCGTCCGACCTCCTGCCCCGCACCGATTTCGGCGAAGGTGCCATAGCGCCCGGGGTCTAGATTGATCGCCAGCGCCTTGGCGGCCGTAGTCAGCACCTCATGCATCGCGGCGGTTCACTCCTTCTCTCCCTCGTCTCATGAGCCCCCCCGCCCGTTTACTCGTCGGCATTCGAGCTCGTTGTGTGCTCGGCCCGGACCCATCCGCGCCCTTCGAGTCGCGCGTGAGCTTCCTCTTGGCGAGGACTGTGCACGATGAAGGTCGTCGTGTCGCCCTTTTCGATGTCGCTGTGGGCGCTGACTGGACGGACCACCCCACGTCGTTCGAAGAGTAGCGGCAATAGCAATCCCTTTTCGGCCTCCGCGTCGCTCTCGTTGGCCCCGTCGTTCCCGTCACGACGGTCGGAGCGGTGGAACCGCCACGCTTCGAGGTGGGCTTCGTCGCGGCTCAGTCGCTGGCCCCACCTCTCGCGGTCGTGGTCGCGACCGAAAAGAACTTGCGCCCCCGTGGAGCGCACCATGTCGTCGGTCACGCCGGAGTCGAGCGATTCGAGGGACACGTAGGTGGTCGGAGCCTTCGTCAGCTCGTGAACTTTTTCCGAAAAAAGAAAGTTCGTTTCGTCGTTCTGGGTGAGGCCGATGGCACAGGAGCGCTCATCCACCCCGGCGAACGCCAAAGACGTTTCGGTCAGTCCGTTGCCGTAGATGACGCGGAACCCCTCGCTTTCAGCCGCCCGGCATGCGTCGGGGTTGGAGTCGATGAAAACGACATCCTCCTTCGCAGCCCGAACCGCTCGGCCGACGGCGAGGGCGAGCGTGTTGGCGCCGAGGATGAGCCACCCGCGGTCCATCGGTCGGTCGATGCCGAGGTGCCGGGCGACGAAACGGGCGCTCGAGCTGGAGACGATGACCGTCGCGGCGATGACGAGAAAAACCATCGCCTGCAGCTCGCGGCCCCCAGAAAATCCGTGGTTTTCGAGACGTACCGCAAAGAGCGACGCGATAGCCGCCGCCACGATTCCTCGCGGTCCGATCCAGCCGATGAAGAGTTTTTGCCGCCAAGTCAGATCGGTCCGCCAGGTGCTGATTGCCACCGCGAGCGGTCTCGCCACCAAGATCAAGAGCGCGACGGCGATAGCTCCTCGCAGGCCCAAGTCTTGGATCTGCGCCAGGCGCACGTCCGCGGCCAACAAGACGAACAACAGCCCGATGAGCATTACGGTCAGCTGCTCTTTGAACTCGTGTAGCTCCCTCCACAGCTCGGGGCTCAGATTGCCGACCACCATGCCGGCGGCGACGACCGCGGCCACGCCACTCTCGGGCACCGCGGCGTTTGCCGTTTGAAAGAGGGCTAGGGCCAACGCCAACGTCAGTACGTTCTTCAGGCCATCCGGAACCAAGCTCCGGAACCGGAAGACTGTGGCGATCGCCGCTCCGCCCAAGAGCCCCATGAGCGCTCCAGCGCCGAGACGGCTCACGAAGTGAAGTGGGCCGGCGGCGACTTCGGCTCTCTGAATCACGACCTCCATCGCCACGACGGCGACGACAGCACCGATGGCGTCGATGAACACCCCCTCGGCTTCGAGCACGGTCGAAACGGCGCGGTCGACTCGGACTCGGCGAAGAAGCGGATTGATGACCGTTGGACCCGTCACCATCACGAGACACCCCAGCAGAGTCGCGAGACTCCAATCCCAACCGAGCACGTAGCGCCCGATGAGAATGCCCGCCGCCGTCGTGCAGAGCGCTCCGACAGTCAGCAGTCCTCGAATCGCTCCGCTCTGCTGGCGGATGCGGCTGAGGTTCAGGTTGAGCGCGCCTTCGAAGAGAATGATGGCGACCGCGAAGTTCACCACGGCCATGAGAGCCGGACCCAGGCTGGCTGGCTCCACGAGCGAGAGCCCCTCGGGTCCGAGCGCCACGCCGACGACGAGCAGGACGACGATGCCAGGCGCACCCGCGTGCCGAGCGAGCACTTGAGCGATCATGCCCGCCGCGAGAGCGATGGCGACCGTGAGCGTCGGGTTGTTGGAGAAGCCGTGGTCCATGCTCTGGGGTGACGCTCAACTGAGCAAGTGGGTGTGCTCGGCCGAGTCATGCAGTTGACTCACAATCGTCGGCCGGCGCATCGACATTGGCGCCGGCCGAGTTCCTCGATTGTCACCAGCCAGCGACTAGGTGCCTTTGCGCACGATGATTTCGACTCGACGATTGTTGGCGCGTCCCTCTGCAGTTCCGTTTTCGGCCACCGGCTGAGCTTCGCCACGACCGACAGCCTCAATCATGCCCGGCTTCACGCCGTGACTGACCAAGAACTCACGAACGGACTTGGCGCGATCGAGGGACAGCTTCTCGTTCATCTGGGTGGCGCCGCGGGAGTCGGTGTGGCCCGCTATCTGGATGGTCCGATTCTTTTGCTGTTTCAGTGCTCGCGCGACTGCTCGGAGACGCTCCTCTGCCGCGGGCAACAGTTTGCTCTTGCCCGTCTCGAAGAGAACCGACCCGTTTAGCGTGATGATTGTCTCGTCGTCGTCCGCTTTCACCTGGGCGAACTTGTCCAGACTGGCGAGCGCCGCAGCCGCCGTTTTCTCTGCCTTGATTCGAGCTTCGCGTTCGGCTTCGAGCTCGGTTCCCTTGACCGCGAGCGACTTTTCGAGGTTTTCCTTCTCGGCGAGGAGCTGGCGCTTCTTCTCTTCGAGCTCGGCGTTTTTCCCTCCCGCTTGCCCGAGCTGGGCCTGCACGGCAGCGAGAGCCGACGTGGTTCGGCCGAGGGCTTCGCGGCTTTTCTCCAGCCGCTGCTCGGTTTGCTTCCGCATTTGCTTTTCCAAAGCGTCGTATTCGGCCTTGGTTTTCATTTGATCTTGCTCGGCCGCGGTTGTCAGACCGCGCTGTTCGGCCATCTGCGCGCGTCTTTCCGCCAGGTACGCGAGGTGCTTCTCGCTCCTCGACCCGGGATCGCCCTCGTATGCCTCCTCGGCCTTCTGGAGAGCCTGTTTGGCGGCGAGCAACTCGTCTTGCTCGTGCTGCGCGGCAGGACTCTCCATCGCCCGCAAATAGGCCTGCCGCGCATCGACGAGCTCGGCCGATGGCTGCGTTACTGAGCACGCCAACACGGTTCCCGCGCCGACGATGGTCCAAACTAGTGGGCTGACTGCTTTCATTGTACTGCTCCTTCGACCGTTGCTTCGGTCCTCAGCTCGGCGATCTTGGACCGCATCAGCGCGGCATCCTGTTCGACTCGAACTTTGCGTGCGATGCTGACGGCGAGCTCCGCGTCGATCTCCGCCCGTTGCAACGCCGTCAGCGCAGCCTCGTTCTCCTCCGCGGCAATGAACTGCTCCGCTTGTTGGATTTGATCCCTCGCCATCTTGAGATGAAGCGCGGCCTGAGGGTTGTGTTCCGCACCAGCTTCCACGGCGCCACGAACTGCGGCCTGGGATTGCGCCGACTGTTGAGCCGGGTTGACGGTCGCTGCGCACGAAAAGAGCCCACAGGACGCCAACAGACAAGTCGCGCTCCACAATCGATGCATCGTCTATCTCCTTAAATCTCCGGCCACGATCGGCCGTGCTAGCCCCTAAGCAACAAGCAGGCCACGAACCGACACGCCTCGAACTTTCGACCTTTTGGGCGTTCGAGCTCGAGTGATCGTCGGTTTCGCCGAGCGTTTGTTCGCCGTGAACGATTTTGGCGCGTTCAGGCGCGTCTCACGCCCAGCAGGAACGCCACGGTGGGGCACAATGCCTCCCCAGCGAAGGCCTTTTCGAGCGTCTCGAGCAACGGGTGTGACTCGTCGACGCGAACGCCACTTGCGCCGTAGGTCATCTCTCGCTCCTCTTCGGAGTGCTCCTCAGCGACTCGTAAACAACAAGGAGACCAGATGACGCCCATCAATCCTGCCACCGGCGCTGCGTTGGAAGACCGGTCTCCTGTCTCGTTGTTGAAGGCAGAGGATGCGGCGTCGCGGGTGAGACGTGCCGCCGACGACTGGGGCCGCGAGCCGCTTTCGACCCGTGCCAATCTGCTGAAGAGCGTCGCTCGTTTGCTCGAAGAGAGAGCCGACTCCTGCGCGCGGCTGATGGCCGAGGAGATGGGCAAACCCGTCGGTGACGGTCGAAGCGAGATCGAAAAATGCGCGCGCGTCTGCGACTACTACGCTGAGCACGGTGCGCGGTTCCTTTCGCCGGAGCCGATCCACACCGAGGCGAAGAAGAGCTACGTCGCGTTCGAGCCGCTCGGAACGGTGCTGGCGATCATGCCGTGGAACTTTCCTTTCTGGCAGGTGTTTCGCTTCGCCGCTCCCGCCCTCATGGCGGGCAATACCGCGCTGCTCAAGCACGCCTCCAACGTTCAGGGTTGCGGTGAAGCCATCGAGACCGTGCTGCGCGATGCGGACGGTCCGGCGGATCTCTTGCTCAATGTGTTCATCAGTAACGACGACACCGAGAGTCTCATCGAAAACGAAGCGATAGCTGCCGTCACCCTGACCGGCAGCACTCGCGCAGGGCGCGCGGTCGCCGCTCGAGCGGGCCGCGCACTCAAGAAGGCCGTGCTCGAGCTCGGTGGCTCGGACGCCTACGTCATCCTGTCGGATGCGGATCTCGATGTCGCCGTCACGGCGTGCGTCAGCAGTCGCCTCGTCAACAACGGTCAGAGCTGTATCGCGGCCAAGCGGTTCGTGGTCGCCAAAGCGCACCGCGAAGAGGTGGAGAAGCTCGTGGTGGAGCAGATGAAGCAGAAGCGCGTCGGCGACCCGTGCGATCCCGAAACCGAGCTCGGCCCGATGGCGCGGATCGATCTCCGCGACGAGCTCCACCAGCAGGTGCAGAAGAGCATCGAGCATGGCGCGACTCTGCTCTTGGGTGGCGCCGTTCCGGAAAAGCCCGGCGCTTGGTACCCGCCGACCGTTCTGACCGGGGTGAAGTCGGGCATGGCCGCCTACGAGGAGGAGCTCTTCGGCCCCGTCGCGAGTATCATCGAAGCCGAGAACGACGAGGACGCGCTGAGGATCGCCAACGACAGCGATTTTGGATTGGGCGCAGCGGTTTTTTCCAAAGACGACGAGCGCGCCGAACGCATGGCGAGACGCATCGAGGCAGGGGCGGTGTACGTCAACGACTTCGTGCGGTCCGACCCGAGGCTACCTTTCGGGGGCGTCAAGCGGTCGGGCTATGGCCGTGAGCTGTCGTCGTTCGGGATCCGCGAATTCGTGAACATCAAGACGGTCTACGTCGCCTGATCTCTCACTCGGTCTGTTCGCGAGGCACCGTTCCGTTGGTGGCCGGCGTGTTGGGCAAGACGACGCGAAACGAGCACCCGACGCCAGGCCTGTCCTTGACGTGAATGGTGCCCCCGTGGGCCTCGACGGCCTGCTTCGCTATCGCCAAACCGAGACCGAATCCTGTTCGATTGCTGTCTGATTGAGTGAACGCGGCGAAAAGACTCTCGGCGTCTCCCGGGGGGAGACCGCCGCATTCGTCGTCGACTTCGATGAAGACGTGGGCATCGTCGGAAGCCCCAGTGCGAACGGTCAGTCTTCCGCCGTCTTTCGTGAACTTGATGCCGTTCAGCACGAGGTTGGCCACCGTGGAATAAATGAGCCGGGGATCGGCCTCCAAGCAGAGTCCATTCTCGAACTCTGCCCCGAGAGTGAGCTGCTTGTGCGCTGCCGGTGTCGAGCATTCATCGAGCACGTCCCTCAGCAGCTGCGACAGGTCGACAGAGCTTCGCGAGAGCTCGATGTCAGCACCGTCGCGATCGAGCCGGGCTTGGGTCAAGAACTGGTCGATTCTCTCTCGCAGCCGGGCCACGCCTCGTTCCAAGGTTCGTCCCGCCTGCCCGAGGCCGGTGCCGTGCGTGGCCTCGAGGATCTCCCAGGCCATGGTGACGACGCCGAGCGGATTGCGCAGCTCGTGGGCGATGAACGCGAAATGCTTGTAGTCCGCCGCGCGAACTTCTCGCTCGCTCCGCTCGGCGAATTCACGTACCGCTTCGGCCGCGCCCGTAATCAGGCAGTTGGAGAGCAGCACGAG
>JAJDAH010000411.1 GCA_029261965.1 Polyangiaceae bacterium | reverse complement strand
CTGGTGCATCACTCGGACCGAGGTTGCCAGTACGCCAGCATCGAGTACCGTGAGGTGCTCGACGCGAACGACATGGTCTGCAGCATGAGCCGAAAGGGCGATTGTTGGGACAACGCCGTCGCCGAGAGCTTCTTTGCAACGGTCAAGGGCGAGCTCGTCGATCGCAGGTGCTTTGCGACCCACGCTGAAGCCAGGCGCGCCCTGTTCGACTACATCGAGCTCTTCTACAATCGTCGACGGCGCCACTCGTCGCTCGGCTACGCCATCCCCACCGAGTTCGAGAAGACCTACAACGCGATCAAACAAGCAGCGCAAAATCGGTGTCCACTAAACCGGGGAAATTCCAGAGAGGGACTTTGGGGGGAAGAACGTGTTCGACTAAATTCGCGGCGCCCTGAGCCATTCGACGGCCGAAACAGGAGGGGCAGAACGCGCGCCCCTTACACGACCAGGCAACGAGTTTCTTCTCGGGGCAGTCTTCGCACGAAAGCAGCGCGAAGCCTCGGCTCGCGATGCCACAGTCTAGGAACGCTTCGAGCTCATCGGTGACGAACTTCGGTAGCTCGCTGGTGAAGCCTTGCTCGATGGCGGCGTAGAGGGTGTCGAGGTTGTCTTGGACGATCCGGTAGAGCGGGGTCCTTTCCGGACGGCGGCGCGCGTACGAGTAGGGGGGACCGCGACCGAGCTTGGTCTGGGCAGAGGTCGCGGGCGCAGCCGCCGGTGAACGGGACACGGCCCGTGATGGAGCACGAGCCGTTCCGGGAGCGGAGCGGGGTCAAATCGCCGTGTTTGGCGCGGCGACTCGGGGTGGCGAACCTGGCGGCCGCCACTTTCCGCCGCCACCCCGCCACCACCTGCGCCGAGCTAATCGACGAAGTGGCCGAGAACGTTTGTGGGGACCCTCGCGTCGTCGTCGGCGCTGATCTCAGCGCCCCGTACTCCCCGGTCGCACGGCTGACGGCTCCCGGGCGAGCTCCTTTTGGGCTCGCTCGGGGTCGATGGGATCTTCGCCGCGAGCGCGGCGGGCGACGAGGTCGAGCTGGTCGTTGCCCCAGAAGACTTCTCCGTCGACGAGCTCGCGAGCACATGCCGAAGTCACATCGGGACTACGGCAAGTGGCCGCCCGAGCGGATGCGAGCGTGGGGCCACAGCGTCGGCCCCAACGTCGGCAAGGTGGTCGACGCGATCCTCGACCGGTACCGCAACCCGGAGTTCGGCTACCGCGGCGTGCTGGCGATCACTCGCGACGCGAAGCGCGTTGGCAACGAGCGCCTCGACGCGGCGTGCGCCCGCGCATTGGCCATCGCCGGACCCTCAGGACCGACTCGCAGGAGCGTCGTCACCATTTTGAAGCGCGGCCTCGAGAGCGCGCCGGTGCCAACTGAAGACGACGAGCCGACTCAGTTCCTCCACCACGAGCATCTTCGTGGTGGTGATTACTTCAACAAGGAGACGACACAATGATCGACCAAGAAACAATCGACAAGCTGATCGCGATGCGCTTGCGCACGAGCTCGGGCGTGTTCACGATGCCCGATTTAGGCGTTCACGATGCCGATTTCAGCGTTCACGATGCCCGATTTGGGTGTTCACGATGCGCCGATTTGAGTGTTCACGATGCGCCGATTTCCGCACCGTGTCACGCCCCGCCTCGCTCGGGTTCCGCAAACGGCTACTACTTATGCGCCCTAGAGGCCGCGGCCGCTGGGTCGGAGAACTTGAAGAACTTGGGCCGACAAAGCGCCGACCCTTTTTCTGATACCTTCGAGGTTCGATGAACCTCCTTGGAGGCGCCTACCTCCGCGCAACTACGACGAAGGCCGTTGGATGTAGCATAGTGGCCTACGCGCTCGTGGCCTGTGGCTCGGGTACTGCCGGTGAACTCAACGGATCAGTCGGGGCGGATGCAGGTGGTGACGGCTCTCCTACTAGCGGAGGTGGCCCCCCGGGTGGAACAGGCGGGGGCGGCGGTCCTCCCGGCCTAGGCGGTACAGGCCCAGGCGGCATGGGAGGTGGTGGTCCCGCTGGCGCAGCAGGCCGTGTCGGGTCGAGCGGGAGCGCGGGTCTTGGCGGGGAGTCTGGGATGGGCGGCCGCGCGGGCTCACCGGGCGCGATGGGTGGGTCGGCCGGTATAGCGGGAGGTGCTGGCTCAGCCGGAGTCGGAGGATCGAGCCCATGCTCTGACCACCCGATCGGCGTGTGCGCAGAGACCGCCGACCGCTGTGAGTTCGACCCGTCGAACTGCTTAGATCCCACGCCAAGCTTTTGCTCAACTCCGTGCCTTCAACTCTGCCAGCGCATCGGCGAGACGTGCTTGGAGGCGTGGATCGGCGGAGCGACGTGTACGAAGGCAGTCCAAGTTCCGTGTGCCCAACCGATCGTGGCGGGCTCGGCAATTTGTGTCTGCACTCGCTAGCGTAGAGGCCGCGCCAGATCCAGTCGCGCAACGTAGCCGTTGTTCAGTCCGCTCGCCGAGACCTCAAGTGGCCCGAGGCTTAGCCGCTCCCCGAAATCGCCAGCAACGAATAGCGCCCCTCCGCGACCGAACGCGGTGGCCCCAACCCTAGCGCTCTCATTCGTCGTCTCCAACCAAACGAGCTCACCCCGGCGATCCAACGCCGCAATGAAACCGACTGAAGCGTCGCCAGCTCCGGAGCGCGCGGTGTCACCGACCAGTACTTCTTGGCTGTTCGTCGTCCCACTTATCACCGTCAACGCCCCATCGGATTGGCTCTTCATGTCCTCCAACCGCTCGGCGCCGTCACCGCCAATTCGCGTGGTCCAAACGAGGGCACCGGTCGTCGCGTCAATACTTGCCAGCAGAATATCGGACGGCCCTCGTGGCTCAAGAGATTCCCCATCCGCGAGGACAATGTGCGCATCAAATTCGATCGCGACAAGCACGGCCGTGTCGCCAGCAAACTGCACGCGTCCGGCCAGTGGTCGTGCGTCCGCAATGAGCGGTGAGAATGTCCAGCTCGGCCCACTTTCCACGAACCTCGATACGAACCAAGAGGCCACGCTCGTCGAACCCACGCGGTCACCATTGGGCGACGCGCTTCCAAGCACAGCGCAGCTCTCACCTCCAGGTTGAGCAGCCCCGCTTGTTGCCCCGCCGGCTCGCAGAGGAACCGAATGGCCCCAAGAGACGCGACCTCGGGCATCAACACGAAGTACGAAGATACTCACTTGCGAATCCACTACCGGAACCGCAACCGCTGAGAACTCGGTCGGCGCAGTGGCGTTGCCGATGGCGAAAGCGCCCGACGGCGTCGGCTGCACGACCGCGACCAGCTCTGCTACGTCGGGTTCGCCGAGCGTCCAGAGCCGGGCACCGGATGTCGTGTAAGCTGATAGGAACCCAACGTCCCCAGCAGTAGCTAGAACGTCGCCTTGGTCGCGAACGGCAATGGGCTGGGTCGAGGCGGCCGACGGGGCGGGTACCTCCGCAACCGCGGTCAACGCTCCGTCTGCACGCACATGCCGGAGTAAACGCGTGATGGTCTCGATCTCGCGGAACAGAATGACCGCGTCGCCTGAGGGGCCGGTTGCAATCGCCTCGGTCGCTTGGCCCGCGAAAGCGCGGACCCATGTAGGTGAGTCCGGGCCTGGAGTTGTCTCAACCTGCCCTCCACACGCGCACAGAACGATAGCAGCGCATGCTATCCGTAGAGTGGCCTTCAAGGCTTCCTTCTCCTGACAGAAACGCCCACGACATCCTTATTATTCGCGATGTGCGCCACCACGCCAGGATACTCCCAGTCGACTTCCCCCGAACGGCCGGCAAACACGCGCCGAGCGGGGTCGTCGAAACCTCGTGGAAAGTCCGTGCACTTCGTGCGGCGGCCCGCGGTCCTGATGGTGACCGCCCGTCTCGTTCCGTTGGCCTGCCTTGGCCGATTCACCCGGATCAGGACAAGTCGGCCCTGCTCGTATGAAAACGCAAAATCACCGACAGTGCATTTTTCGTTGCCATCATCCACCGTGCAGCGCGCGGGTTCCGTCGATCTATTGAACGGGGCTCGAGAACTCGCAGGGTCTCCGAGGCAAGCTGCGAACATGCCCATCCAGATGCCTTCTCCAGGAATTACATCGACAACGTGCATGCGCCATGCCCCGGTGGGTTTCGTTCCCTCGATCAGTCGACGTTCAGCTCGACAGGCGTCTCCCGAGTCTGTCTCCACAGTGGGCGCGTCACGACACGACACAAGTGGCGACGAACACGTACCCACTACCGCAAAGACAAGCGCCTCTCTGAGTAACGGCGAGCTACCCAAAGAACTGGCTAGGGGTCCGGGGTGCTGATCCCATTGTACGGCTCCTCCCCTTCCCGTAGCATACGAACGGTCAGCTGGTAGCTACCGCCGTCACCAGGAGATCCAGGTCTCCCCACGACGCCGATAAAGAGCGGTTCTCCTGCGACAGCATCGAGTCGCGCCT
>JAJDAH010000042.1 GCA_029261965.1 Polyangiaceae bacterium | reverse complement strand
GCTGGCGCGGGAACCGGCGGTAATGCCGGAGCGGGAACCGGTGGGAGCGCGGGAACCGGCGGCAATGCTGGGGCGGGAACCGGCGGTAATGCCGGAGCGGGAACCGGTGGGAGCGCGGGAACCGGCGGCGTCGGCAATTGCATGAACGCCGAAGAATGTTCGATTCCTCAGACGATGGTCTGCAGCCCAACGAGCGAAGCCTGTGTGGCAGGGGAATGCACGATCGGCGCTCCTTGTTCAGGCAACAACCAAGTGTGTGTTGGTCAGATCCCGAGTCCCGTCGTCGGCGCCTGCTACCCGTCGTGCGTGCCGTTCGCCGGTCTCGGGTGCGGAGCGGCCAGCGTGTGCTTGCCGTTGGCGCTCGATGGCAAGTCCGGAGCCTGCTTCGACACTGGTTCGGCCGCGAGTGCGCAAGCGTGCACCCCGACGGACCTGTCGAGCGGGTGCGTTGCAGGTAACGACTGTGCCGACGACGGAGGTGGCGCCAACTGCCGTCCGCAGTGCAACTTCTTCTCCGCGACGCCCGGCTGCACGTTGGCGACGCGCTGCGCGCTCGGAAACATCTGTTCGGTCGAGACGGGGGATGCGGCGAACATCGGCGCAGCGTGCTCGTTGGCGAGTGCGCCAGGAGTTCGCTGCGGCAACGATGGCAACGCTTGGCGCGGCTCGTGCGTCGACCACGACGACAGCGCCGGCACGCCACCGCGTTGTTTCCGCCTTTGCCGCACGTCCGAGCGTGGCGACTGCGCCGGCGGCCAGGCCTGCGTGCCATCTCAGGTGGATCCCACGGTAGGTGTCTGCGCCCTAGCGTCTTGCGCCGGCGGAGGCTCCGAGTTTTCGACCTGCGCATTGTGCGCGGCGACGGCAGAATCTGCGGGCGGTTGCTGTTCAGCGCAGGTAATGGCTTGTCAGTCGAACGCGAGCTGCCAATCGATCTCCACCTGCGTCAACGCCTGCGGCGATGCGGCTTGCGTGAGCGCGTGCCTCGCCGCGGGTACTGTCCAAGGGCAGGCGCTATACAACAACATCCTTCAGTGTTTGTTCCGCGGTGGGCCGGGCAACGTCGGTGCTTGCGGCACGATCTGCCCTGCTGGTTGAACCAGGTTGAACCGGGTTGAACCTGCTCCGACTGCGCTCAACCGATTTTCAGCAACTTCAGCTTCTTGTGAAGGCCCTCGCGGGTGATTCCGAGAGTCTTCGCCGCGCTGGTCTTGTTCCCGCCGTGCTCTCTCAGGGACTCGAGCAGGAAGTACTTTTCGACCTGCTCGACCATCTCCTTGAGCGTACCCTTCTTGGCACCAGCCCGGGCTACGATGCCCTCGACCTTTCGAAGCGGTGCACTCAGCAGATCGGACGTGATGAATCCATCGGGGTCGCACTGAATCACGAGGCGTTGGATCTCGTTTTCCAACTCGCGGACGTTGCCGCGCCACTCGTGAGCGGCCATCAGTTCGAGCGTTTCCTGAGCGAACCCAGCGACTGGCTTCCCCATTTCTTTGCTGTAACGTTTGAGCAGGTAGTTCGCGATGAGAGGCACGTCGTCGCGCCGCTCGCGTAGTGGGGGAACCCGAATGGGAAACACCTTGAGTCGGTAGTACAGATCCTCACGAAAGCGCCCTTCGGCGACTTCTTTTTCCATGTCGCGGTTGCTCGCGGCGACGATGCGCACGTTGACATAGTGAGTCTGCGTCGCCCCGAGCGGGCGGACTTCACCCTCCTGGAGCACGCGAAGGATTTTCGCTTGGAGCGGTGCCGGCATTTCGGTGACTTCGTCGAGAAACAAAGTGCCGTCGTCGGCGATTTCGAACAGCCCTTTCTTTTCTTCGGTGGCGCCGGTGAACGCCCCGCGTTTGTGTCCGAACAGCTCGCTTTCGAGCAGGTTCTCCGGCAGTGCGGCGCAGTTCTGAGCGACGAAGAGCTTGTCGCGGCGGCGGGAACGGTAGTGGATGGCGCTGGCAATGAGCTCTTTGCCGGTACCCGTTTCCCCCTCGATGAGCACCGTCACCCGGGTGTCGACGACCTTTTCGAGCTTTTCGAACAGGTCCTTCATTGCGCGACTCTCGCCGATGATTTCGACTTCGCCCGCGCGACGCTTCTGTTCTCGCCCCTTGAGGTAGGTGTTCTCCTTTTCGAGCTGCTCTTCGGCGGCTCTCAGTCGCTGGATGAGCCGAGCGTTGGCGATGGCGAAGGAAGCGTTCGCCGCTAGCACCCCGAGAGCATCGACGTCGTCCCCGGAAAACATCTTCGGGCTGTCTCGACTGTCGACTTGCAACACGCCCAGAATCTCTTCGCCGCGCCACAGAGGCACGCCGATGGTGCTGCGAATGCTCGCCCCGAGGAGCGATTCAGAGCTGAACGACTCGCTTGGCGCATCCGCGGCGAGGACGGCGGCACGTTCGCTGACGACCTTCCGGAACACGCTGCGTGTCACCGCCACCGGGCCTTCTGGGGCTTGGCCCCCTCCCTCGGATCCGCGGACGCGCGTCAAGACTGGGACATAGCCCGCTTGGTCGGCGATTTGGTCCGAATCGTCGACTTCACCGCGGAGCACAATCGTCGCATGAGTGGCCAGCGGAATGAGCCCCAACGCCGCGTCAGCGAAGGCAACCAGCACGCCGTCGAGATCCGGTGCTGCACCGATGCTCCTTTGCGCCACGGCAATCCGGTCGAGCACGTCGACATTGCGCTCCGGGTTGGCCGTGTGCCCGGTGAGCTCGGCAATCGGTTTGACGGTGACAACGTGCGCAAGCTCGGCTTCTTCGCCCAGCGACACCCGGAGTTGGGTCGAGCCACTCTCGTCCGAGCCACCTAGCTCGACGATGTCAGCGTTTTCGAGGGTGGTCTTGAGCGAGGTGCCTTCTCCGAGGGCCATTCGCTTGCCTTGACGAATGATCGACGTGCCGTTGGTGCTGCGCAAGTCCTCGAGCAACACCTTCGCCGTTCCCACGACGACGCGGGCGTGCTCCCCGGAGATGTGATGCTCCGGAAGAACGAGCTGGTTCGCTGGGCCGCGACCTATGTTGACGATGTCTCCCTCGGGTTCGAGAACGCGGCCGGCTTCACTTCCGGACACGACCTCGATCCTGAGTCTCGGCATGTTTCCGCTCTAGCACGAGCCGGCGGAGCGGAGCACTTCGCCGGATCGCTCCTCGGTTGGGCTCAGCCGCCCGCCCGGGCTCGAATGCGGTACATGAAGTTCTTGAGCGCCGAGAGCGTGGCGTCCTTGTCCCCCGACTCTTCCTTCTTGGTGATCATCGCTTCGAGGACGTCAGCAGTTTCTTTCGAGCCCTTTGGCGCGAGCTTGTCGATGGTCTGCATCGCGGCGAAACGAACTTCGTCCTTCTCGATGACCTGGAGTTTCTTGACCAGCTCGTCGCGCGTCTTGTCGTCGCCGTAGACGCCGATCATGTAGGCCGCCTTGATGCCTTTGAAGTAAGTCTTGGCGTCCTGGTTTTCGCTGTTGCCGATTTGCTCGAGGTAGCAGGCGACCTTGTCTCCACAAGCTTTGACCATGGCTTCGCCGAGCTTGAAGTTGTCCTTCTCGAGCTTCGTGCCGTTGCGCTTGACGAAAGCGTCTACCTGCGGGACCTGCTTTGGGGTCATCAACTTGATGCCCGCAGTGGCGACCAGCGCCTGAAGACCCTTTTTGTCCTGCTTGTCGCCCTTGATCGATTCTGCCCGTTCGAACAGCGCGTCGATCAACGTGGCGTCGTAAAAGGTGGCCGCGGCGTCGGTGAGCATCGCCATCGCGTTGTCGCGGGTCGCCGGAGTCGCCGAGTCGAGCGAAATTTCGTTGTAGGCGGCCATGAAGGCTTTCTTCGACTCTGCTGTGGCGGGGATTTTCGCGAGCTCGGCGAGGATGACGGCCTTTTGGCCTTCCTTGTCTGCCTTGTTGGCCACGGCGATGAGGTGTGGAATTGCGGCTGGATTTCCCATCGTCCCGAGGATCTGCGCGGCAATTCGAACGTGCGGGTCGTCGGTCGGTGGCTTTTTCGCCTTCGTAGCTTTCTGCACCTTCGCGAGGTGGAATTCCTTCAACCCGGTGTCCTCGTCTTTGAGAAGCTTGATCGTGCGATCGATCGCTGGCTGGCCGATCTTCACCAGCGCCAAGAGCGCGGTCTTCGCGACGTCGCCCTTGGTGGGGTCGAGAATGGTCTTGAGCAGTGGCTCGATGGCTTCAGTGGCCTTCACTTTGCCGAGAACCTGCGCTGCGGTCGTCTGCCAGAGAACCTGGTCGCGGTAGACGTCGAGCTTGTCTTTCTCTTTGTTGTTCTTCGGTCGCTCGATGGGGGGCTCGAGCAGCTTGAGCATCGGTCCGACCCAGTCTTTTCGGGCGGTGGTCACGATGGCCTTGCTGAAGTCCTTGTAGGTGATGCCCCCGAGCATCGTGCTGGCCCGGAACTTCGAGAACGCGTCCACCATCGGCTGGGCGAGACCGTCCAGGTTCATGTCGGCTTGGGCGCGCACGACCCACTTGATGTCGGAATCGTCTTTGGAGCGGCGTGGCCGCTTCGCGTACTCCTCGAGGGCGGTTTTGAGAGCCGGTTCGGCGCGGGCGTCTCGCGTTGCCGCCAACAGCTTGATCAGCGCGACGCGACTCTTCGTGTCGAGCTCCGCGTGATTGGCGACGTAGATGTCGGTGAGCGGCCCGACAATCTTGTCGAGCAGCGCCTTCACCTCGGCGTTCTGCAAGTCGTTGTTGGATCGGGTCGCGGCGTCCTCGAAGAACTGCTCGAGGCGCTTGATCGCTCGAGGCCTCCACGGCGGATCCGCGAGCTTTTCGATCCAGTAGTCCGGCTGACTCTCGTCTTTGCAGCCGACGATGGTGGTAGCCGCGGTCGCGGTGGCGACGGTGACGGCAGTCCCTACGATGAGCGAGCGCATCAGCGCCGCGATAGTGCGGGTGGAGCGGAGCATTCGCGGATCCCTCCGGGGGCGGTTGGGGGCCCAGGGCCCAATCAGAAAACACCGGGCCGGAGCCGCGGAACACCCCGCAAACCCTCGTTTTCCCAGCGGACGGACGGTAGGACGCGTCTCAAGCTGCTGTCAATTGCGCGATGCTGCCCGGTCGAGCGCGGGCGCTAACCATAGCGCAACGCGTCATACGCTAGCCGATGATCATCTTTTCTTCGAGAAGACGGCCTTGCCGGAATCGACGGAGGTTCCAACGCTCGAACAGCGGGAGCGGCGTGCCGTGCGCGATGTGCTGGGCGAGGAGCTTGCCGATGATCGGGGCCATCATGAACCCATGACCCATGAAGCCGGAGGCCTGGAAAAATCCTTCTACCTCGTCTACAGGGCCGACGATCGGATGTGAGTCCGGCGTGATGTCGTAGAGCCCGGCCCACTGCCGCAGAACGCGGACAGACGCCAGTCGAGGACACAATCGCACGAGCGCTCGAGCATAGAGCGCGAGGAACCGCACCGAGGAGCTTTGGTCCGTACCTGGCTGGGCTTCTGGGTCCGCCACCCCGCCAACGATCTCCCCTCGCGTCGACTGTGAGAAATACACACCGTCGTCGAGATCCGCCACTAGCGGTGTCAGCCACGGCTTGAGCGGCTCGCTCGAGCAAATCTCGTGGCGTTGCGGTCGGTTCGGCATATCGACTTCGAGCAGCTTGGCGACGTCCGCGCTGTGAGCGCCCGCTGCATTGACGACGGCCTCCGTATCGATGCTTCCCCGCGTCGTCGAAACACGCCGGATGCCACGACCACGCTTTTCGAATCCAATCACCCGGGTGAACGTCCGAATGTCCACGCCCAACTCGCGTGCTCCCTCGGCGTATCCCCAGACGAATGGCCACGGAAAGACGACGGCGTCCGTGGGGTTGTAGCTGGCCAAAGCGATGTCGCGTACTTCCAGTTCCGGCACCACGGCGCGAGCTTCTTTCGCCGTCAACAAACGCGACGAGAGCCCGCACTCGTTTTGTACGGCGACGCTCTGTTCGAGAGCTCGTTGCTTGGCCGCCGAGCGGGCAACGAACAGGTATCCGCCTCGGCGGAGCCAGGTGTTGATTCGGTGCTCCTTGGCGAACTCACCGAACAAGTGCAGGCTCTCCTGCATCAGTCGAATGTTGGCTTCGTTCGACCACTGGGCCCGTATTCCGCCACCGTTGCGACCACTGGCACCCCCGCAAAGGTAGCCGGCGTCGAGCACCACGATTCGTAGCTTTGGTCGCTCGCGAGCGAGATGGTAAGCGGTAGAGAGGCCCATGATGCCAGCGCCGATGACGACGATGTCGGCGTGGCTGGACTCGGCGGTCACTCCTTCAGTGTAGCCCTGTAGGAGGCGAGCCGGTCGAGAACGGCTCCGTGCAGCCTTCCGTTCGTAGCTACTACCCCGCGGTCGTTTCGCAGGGTTTCTGCCCGGTAGGCGATCGGATCGCCAAATGCGTCGGTGAAGCTCCCGCCCGCCGCGGTAACGAGCGCGTCGGAAGCGCAAGCGTCCCAGCGGCAACCCGACGTGCCCGGCGACACGTACGCGTCGGCGGCGCCCCTCGCGATCTCGGCACCTTTCAGACCAGCGCTGCCGAGCGCGGCATGACGTGCCGCCCCGAGGATGCTCAGCGCCTTTTCGACGTGCTCGGTTCGGTGCGACCGCGATAGAACCAGCATCGCATCCGCCAAGTCTGACGTGGGTGAAACTCGGATCGGTTCGCGTTCGCCTTTGTCGTCCACTTGCCACGCACCCGCGCCAACGCGGCCGATCCACCCCGTTCGAGGCACTGGCGCGTAGATGACTGCGGCCACCGGTCGTTCTTCCTCCAAGAGTCCGATCATCACGGCGAACTCGTCGTTCTTCTTCACGAACTCCGCGGTTCCATCGACGGGGTCGACGAAGAAGACTCGTGGCGCGGCTCGAAAGCGTTCGTAAGCGCGCGGGTCACTCTCCTCGGCGACCACGGGGACGTCGCCGAAACGATCGGCGAGCCCCTTGCAGATGAAAGCGTTCGCGCGCCGGTCGGCTTCGGTGACCGGATCCCCGGGGGACTTGTAGTCGACCGAGAACGAGGTGGCGTAGACGTCGCGTGCGATCGAAGCGGCGCCGGTCGCGATTTCGAGCATCGTTTCGAGCACGTCGTCGCTCACTGCTCCACACCGACGTCAGTGAGCCGAGTCGCCAGCTTTGCGAGCTTTTCGTCGTCGAGGTATGGAGGCTCGCGGCCACCCTCACGAACCAACTGGTCGAGTTGGATGATGTTTCGTGGACCCAGAACCGCGGAGCCGACGAGGTCGTTGGCTAAGACGTACCGGAGCGCGCCGGCGCGCATCGTGAGCACGGGCCCACCCACGAGCGCGCGCACGGCGTCGAGCTGACTCACGCGTCGGCGCAGCTCGTCGGCGGTCCAGCGTTGTGCTCGGTGGTCGATGCCCGGAAAAGTCTTGTGCGGAGGCCAGTGCCCGCAAAGGAGCCCGTAGGAGAGCACCGACCGCGCCAGGATGCCGATTTGCTTTTCGGTGACCAGCTCGGTCAAGTCGCGCAAGTCGTGCGAGTGCAACACGTTGTAGGCGAGCTCGAGCACTTGGGCGCCGCTTTTTGCCGCGGCCCTCCCGGTATCGGGATCGCCGACACTGACGCCCCAGGCACGCACGGCCCCGCTTTTCCGGAGCTCTTCGAGCAGTCCCGTCGCGTCCCCTTTTTCGATCGCCGCTACCGAAGGATTGTGAAGCAGGACGACATCGAGGGTGTCGCGCCCAATCCGGTCCCGCGATTTTTCGAAGGCCGCACGCAGATACGAGACACTGAAGCGCTTTTGGGGCGGGTCGGCATCGCGATCGGTGCCGATCTTCGTGACGATGCATGTTTGCGAGTCCGCTGGCAGACGGCGCCCGAGCCGTTCTTCCATCTTGCCGTGCGCGTAGCTGTCCGCAGTGTCGAACAATGTGATCCCGAGCGCTCGCGCTCGGTCGATGACCTTGTCCTGTTCCGCTTCCGGAACCGAGCCGCAGCTGTCGCCGGAAAGCCCCCAAGTGCCGAGGCCGAGCTCCGAGACTTCGAGGCCGGTGTTCCCTAGCGAACGCGAGCGCACGACCCGCGGTATAGCAGGCGTCTGGCCCGCGGCTCACCGCCGCTTCGAACGCGTCTTTTTGGCAGGTTTTCTTGCGGACCCGCCTGCGCGCTTCTTCGCGGCCGCGGGCTTTCTAGCGGGCTTCTTTTTCCCGACGGCTCGTTTGGTTTTTGCGCGTCGACGCTGGCCCGAGGACTTCTTGGTCGCGCTCTTTTTCTTGCCGCGGCTCGCCGCCTTCGATTTTTTCGCGCGCGCCGGTTTCTTGGCGGCTTTCTTCTTGGTGGCCTTCTTCTTGGTGGCCTTCTTCTTGGCTGTCTTTTTTGGCTTCGTCCGCGTGGACTGCTTGCTCGCCTTCTTCTTGGTTTTGCTCCGATGGGCGGGCTTTTTGGCCGCTGGTTTCGCAGACTTCTTTTCCGAGGCGGTTTCGTCATCCGACGCCGACGCGCCGGCCGCTTTCTTTGACGCGCCGTTGGCGGCGGCCTCGGCTTTTGTCCGTTCGGCTTCAGTCCGCGGCGTCGGCAAACCGGGCGGCGGTCCCACGGGATTGGCCTGGAAGTATTCGGTCATGGGCTTGAAGTACTTGGCGAGCCAACCGACCCGGTACTGGTCCCCCTGTCCTTCGGGGATCGCGGCGTGCGTGATGATGACGCGAGTTCCCGTGTTCGCCGGTTTGAACTTCACCTCGATCGTCGAGTCGGAGCTGCCGTCGGGGAAGTGCTTCGTGCGCCACGACTGAAGAATTCGTTTGCCCGTGTCGAGCTCGATGGTCTTACCGGTGATGTAGCCGCCGTGGGCGGAGAACCGGCCTCCGCGGCGTGGGACGACCGTCGCTTCGCTTCCGGTCATCGCCGTGTGCTCGGCGGCGTCCATCCACGCGCGGTAAATCCGGTCGGGGTCTGCCGGAATGATGCTCGAGATGCGGATTCGCTCCTGGCTCATGCTGCTCCTGCCGGTGTGCGCCGGACATGCGGCGACAGGCCATGTTGTGGCGAGCGTGTGACGGTGCGAGCAGGTTCGAACGCCATGCTCACGAGTTGCTCGCTGGGCGCGAGTCTATCCGGACGCCAAGTGCTTTCAACGTTGTAATTCGGTGGAGACTCTGTCAATCGATCTTTCGGTACGACCAGTAGTGCATCGACGTGAAGGTCGTCCAGCCGAGGGCTCGAATCTCGACGACGTGTCGACCGTCAACTCCTGGCGGCACGTCGACGCGATGTTCTTCCCAACTTCGGCCGTCGAGACGCAAGCTGCCGATCCGCTCTCCGTCGACGTTCACCTCGAGCTCGAGTGGCTCGTCCGCCGCGAACCGCGCGATCAAAGCTCCTCCCCCGCTTAGCGCGAGCTCGAAGCGATCTCGACCGCGCGACGTGCGCGCCCCGTCGGCACGAGCCCCGTTCTGAACGACGACGTTCCATTCTCGGGCAGCAGAATCGAGCTCGTACTCGTGGCCGGCTTCGCTCTCGAGGTCCGCGACATCGAGTCTGTCCACGAGCTCCCCCGCCGGGTCAGCGGGAGAATGGGCCGAGCCGAGCACGGAGTACGACGCTACGAACGCGACCATGCTCGTCCCGCCCAGGATCGTCGCGTTCGTCACAGTTCGGTCCGTCAAGCGCTCGCCTAGCACCGGGGCGACGCTCATCCATTCGGGGTACACGATGAAGTGGGTTGGCAGCTTCGCTTCGCCCAGCGATTCGTAGTGTTCGAATCGTGAACCGGGACCGGCGACCCAGAACCGACCCTCGGACGACGTGGTCAAGCCGACGACGTCGAAAACTCGGCGCTCGGAGAAGTATGCGATCGCGCCGGCGTCGTTGACTCCGATAGTGGCGTCTCGTGGCAAGTGGTCCCTCGCCCACCGACCCAAGGACACCTGCTGCTGGCGAACGGCTTCTGCACTCGTGGCCAGATCGTCGATCGACATCGACAGCTGGCTCCCGAGGCCGCCGACGAATACGCCGGCTATGACGAGCGGTAGCCTGGCAAGATGTTTTCCGAAGCGGGAGCCGAGGTCTCCGGCGAGCTGAGCCAACGTAGCTGCACCTACGAGCCAAGCGGCGGCGAAGGGCCAAAGATATCTCAGGCGGTTGACGAGGAAGGTTTCGTAGGTCGTCGGAATCAACATGCCCAGGCACACGATTGAAACGACGGCGGCGCGCCACGGGCGGCGGCGCACCCATCCCGCCACCGGAAGCGATGCGAGTGCCGCCCACGCGAGCACGGCAGAGCCCGCCGGGATGAAGAGCGCGCTCCACAGACGCCCGTCGAGCAACGTCCCGAAGAACAGGCGGAGGTGGTATGCGATGGCGCTCCAGAGTCGAGGCGAGTCGAAGTAAGGGCTCGCCGGGAGCCACTTCACTGCTTGAGTCGTGCTCGACGCGCTGCCGGTGGCAAGCCAATAGATCGCTGCGGGGAGAAACACGCCGGCGACCGGGACGAGCGCGAGCGCGCGGCGTTTACCCTTGGCGCGAAGCAAGAGGGCGCCGATCACCAGAGCCGTGCCGACGATGCCCTCGGGGCGAAGCAGCGGGCCCGCGACGCCGAGCACACAGAGCTCGAGCGCCCGGCGACTCGCTTCTTGCTCGTGTCCCGCTTCACCCGTGTGCGAGCGTTCTCCCCATTCGGCAACTCGGCGTGCGGTGCGGGTGAGCACCCAAGCGAACGGCAATACCTCCATGCCGCTGCCGGCGAACCAAGTGTGCCCACCGAACGCCAGAGTCATCACCGCCGCGGCCACCGCGACGTCCGGCTCGACCAACCCACTCGCGAGGCGTCGCGTCTCGTGCGCCAAGAGCCCCAGGCACAACCAGCCGAGGGCCCAAGCTGGCCAGATGATGGACGTGCCGTGAAAACCCAAGGCGTAGAAAATCGCCAGGACGCCCGGCCAGGCGAGGCTGGTTGCGCCCGGGGTTGGCGCGGTAGCTGACGTGTAAACGAAGGGAGTGAGCTCGGCGAAGCTCCGCGCGAACTGAAAGTGGATGTAGGCGTCGTCGAGAGGCACCGCCGGCTCGCCGCCGGTCGCCTCCAGCACGGCGCGCGTGGTGATGAACGCGAGCACACAGGTGCCTAGAACCAGCCACCACTGGCGTCGGGCGAAACCCGCGAGGGCTTCGCCGAGCGCCTTCGAACCGGCGGCCATGCGGCGAGTCTATTTCACCGAGCACGAACGGAGGTACGGTTGTCTCCCGTGCCCCAGACAGACGTTTATGCCGATGCGCCCCGACTGCCGGAGGGGGATCGGGTCGATCCTCGCATTTTGGTCGGGGCGGGTGAGGAGCCCATCGAGCTGGAGATCGGCCCGGGTCGGGGGGGCTTCATCCTCGAACGGCTGGTTGCCGAATCGAGCCAGCGGATGATCGGACTCGAGATCCGTCGCAAGTGGGCGACGATCGTCGATCGGCGTCTCGCGTCGCGCGGGCTCGGAGACCGTGGGCGGGTATTTGCCGAGGACGCGCGCCATGCGCTTCCCCGATTCCCCCCGGCGTGCGTGTCCACCGTTTTTGTCCACTTCCCAGACCCTTGGTGGAAAAAGCGCCACGCCAAACGCAAAGTCGTGACGCGCGAGCTGCTCGACGATCTCGCGCGGGTCCTGGTCCCCGGCGCAGAGCTTTTCGTTCAGACGGATGTCGAAGACCGCGCGGATGAATACGAGAGACTCGTCGACGCGCACGCCGGATTTGAGCCAGTCGCCGCTCGAGCGCGAGTCGAACTCAACCCCTACGGGACTCCCAGTCCTCGCGAGCGCCGAGCCGTCGAGGATGGGCTACCCGTGCACCGGCTGCACTACCGATGCCGCTAGCGCCGGTTTCGGACGCTACTCGTCGCCTGGCTTGCTCGCGACGATTTGGTCTTTCGTCGCGAGCTTCTGTTTCTTCAAGACCGTGGCCTGCTGCTGCTCGGCTGGAGTGAGGTACGCCCGGCGTTCGAGGTGACGCAGCTCCTGATCGAGTTGCTGGTGCTTGGCCTGCAAAGACTGCAGACCGTCCGACGTCATTTCCTTCATGAGCAGCACACCTCCCCGCCGCGCCCTTCGCGCGACGAATCCTTTGGAGCCGACGAACGCCGCGGTGCCTCCCGAGGCTCGCGTCGTGTCCGCTCCCGACCAACCACTTCTCCAAGGTAGGTGTCGGGCGGGCCAGGTCAACAAATTTCGGTGACGCACGACGAGCAGATCCCAAGCAATTTCAGTGCCCTGGCCGAATCTTCCGAGGCGCAATTTTCGGGCCACTCTGCTCGCGGAACTTTCGCTTCGCGGCGTACACTCAGACAGGGAGCATGAGCATTCTTCGAGCGCGAGTTTGGTGTCTTTTGGCTTTCACTTGTGGCTGCGCGGCGCGGCCGGGAGCAGGCCCGAGCGCCCCCGAGGCCCCGAGCGAAGCGGCCACGCCGCCACCCGTCGTCGAGGTCCCTCGCACCGTCATCACTCCCGGCGAGGCCGTGACGATCGACGAGCTGTTCGATCGGGCAACCGCCGCGCTGCTGAAGGGTGACATGGAGGCGGCGGCGGCCGATTTCGACCGAGTATTCTCGCTGGATCCCAAGGGCCCGCGCGCTGCCGAAGCACTCTTTCGAGCGGGGGTCGCCCACGACGAAAGCGGGCGCTACGAAGTTGCCGAGTCGAAGTTCGAGCAGGTGGCTCGGCGCTTCCCGGAGCACCAGCTCGCACGCGAGTCGTTGCTGCGCTCGATCCGCGTGCTTTTGTATCTCGAAAGCTGGGAGCGGGCCGGGCAGGTCGCGATGGTGTTTTCGAAGCGCTACGTCGAGCAGACCCCTGTCGAGCAGGTACTGCTCCATGGCGCTCGCGCCCACGCATTCCTCGCCGCCGGGGACGTCGACCGGGCGCATACCTTCGTGGAAAAGGGGCGCGGGGTCGTCGAGCGAAGGCGGCTGGATTCGGTTGGGCGCCTGCCGCGGGACGTCGCCCAGCTGTACTTCGCGCTTGGGGAGATTCGACGAATGCGCGGGGAAGCGATCGTGTTCACGCCGCTGCCGCCGGACTTTCCGATCAAGCTCGAGATGCGAGCTCAGCTCTTGCTCGACGCGCAGAACGCCTACTCGGAGACGATGCGCGCGCTCGACCCCCACTGGTCAGCCATGGCGGGCTTTCGGGTCGGTGAGCTTTACGAGCGCCTTCACGTCGAGCTGATGAAGATCCCCGCACCGGACACCGCGGACACCAAGGGTCGCCGCGATCTGTTCGAGGGCGCGATGCGTCTCCGCTATTCGGTTCTGCTGGAGAAGGGGAAGAACCTGATGGACCGCACTCTCGCCATGGCCAAGCGCACCGGCGAGAAGTCGGCGTGGGTGGCACGCGCGCGAGAAGCCAGGGCCAGAATCGAAGGGGCAATTCGGCGGGAGGACGAAGCTATCGACCGACTGCCCTACACGCGTGCTCAGCTGCGTGAAGCGCTCGAAGAGCTCAAGAAGAAATATCGGAAGAAGAGCTGAGCCTCCCCAAAGCCGCGGGGCTCCCGCTGCGAATCCGTCCCGACTCGCCGACATGGCTGGTTGAGAACGTGCGAAATGAGCTGCAACTGGCTGAAATTAAAGGCATTCGATGAGGGTGCCCAGAGCGGTACGGTCTGTGCTTGACAGGGTCTGATCCCAGCGCTACCAGTGCGCGGTCCTGGGCCCCCGCCAGCCAGCTCCCCGACGTTAGGCCATGAGCCTGACGGCTGGGAGAAAGGTACGGGTGTCCCTTCCGTCGTCCTACGACGACGGACTGTTCCTGTCGACCCCGTAAGCGCTAAAGCAACTCGTTCGCGGACTGCCGTACTCCTGATCTTCAACGCCCTGAAGGGCTGCCTGCCACGTCGGCTGGTGTAGCTCAACTGGTAGAGCACCTGTTTTGTAAACAGGCGGTTAGGGGTTCGAGTCCCCTCGCCAGCTCATCTTTCTCAGAAGGCCATCGTCGTTTCATGAACATCGCCATGAACATCGCTCCTGCGAAGGAGCACTCGACTTCCGGAGGGTTGCCCGAGTGGCCAAAGGGAGCAGGCTGTAAACCTGCCGGCTTATGCCTACGTTGGTTCAAATCCAACACCCTCCACGGGTTCCATCAGGAACCAGAGAACGAAACGCCGATGACCAATGCGGGAGTAGCTCAGTTGGTAGAGCGTCAGCCTTCCAAGCTGAATGTCGCGAGTTCGACCCTCGTCTCCCGCTCCGCCCGCCCGCCTAGCTCAGTTGGTAGAGCGCGTCCTTGGTAAGGACGAGGTCACCGGTTCAAATCTGGTGGCGGGCTCTAAAGAGAAACACTCGTAAATCCGCAATTTCCTAGAGGTTCCGAACAATGGCTAAGGAGAAGTTCGTACGCACCAAGCCCCACGTGAACGTGGGAACGATCGGTCACATCGATCACGGCAAGACGACGCTGACGGCGGCGCTCTTGAAGGTGCAAGAGGGCGACGGTCTAGCGAAGTCGATCACGTACGCGGACATCGCGAAGGGCGGGATCGTCCGAGACGAGACGAAGACGGTGACGATCGCGGTGAGCCACGTGGAGTACGAGACGGCGGCGCGTCACTACGCGCACGTCGATTGCCCCGGCCACGCGGACTACATCAAGAACATGATCACGGGAGCGGCGCAGATGGACGGCGCGATCCTCGTGGTGAGCGCGCTGGACAGCGTGATGCCTCAGACGCGGGAGCACGTGCTCCTGGCCCGACAGGTCGGGCTGAACCACATCGTGGTTTTCCTGAACAAGTGCGACGCGGTCGAGGACGAAGAGATGCTCGACCTGGTGGAGATGGAAGTTCGAGAGCTTCTGAGCAAGTACCAATTCGACGGAGACAACGCGAAGGTCATCCGCGGAGCGGCGCTTCCGGCGCTGAACGGCGAAGAGAAGTGGGCGGCCACGGTGAAGGAGCTGCTGTCCACCCTCGACTCGGAGATCCCCGAGCCCCAGCGCGAGGTGGACAAGCCGTTCTTGATGGCTATTGAAGATGTGTTCTCGATCAAAGGTCGCGGAACTGTCGCGACTGGCCGCATCGAGCGCGGCAAGGTTCACGTCAACGACGAGGTGGAGATCATCGGCTTCGACGAAGTGAAGAAGACGGTCGTGACCGGCGTGGAAATGTTCCGCAAGCAACTCGACGAGGGGCAGGCGGGAGACAACGTGGGTTGCCTGCTTCGCGGCGTGGACAAGGAAGAGATCGAGCGTGGCCAGGTTCTGGCGGCGCCCGGAAGCATCACGCCGCACAAGAAGTTCACGGGCGAGGTGTACATCCTCAAGAAGGAGGAGGGCGGCCGCCACACGCCGTTCTTCTCGAACTACCGTCCGCAGTTCTACATCAGGACGACGGACGTGACGGGTTCGGTGGTGCTACCCGAGGGCGTCAAAATGGTGATGCCCGGAGACAACGTGACCATGGAGGTCGAGCTCATCACGACCGTGGCGCTCGAGGAGCAGATGCGTTTTGCCATCCGTGAGGGTGGAAAGACCGTCGGCGCCGGAGTCGTCACCAAGATCGCTCCGGACGAGTGAAGTCGCGTCTTTCACGCCGCGTTTCGATAGCGTTGGCGTGTACTGAGTGCAGCGCGCGCAACTACAAGACGACAAAAGTACGACGTGAAGGCTCGAAGCCACTGACCTTGAAGAAGTTCTGCAACACCTGCAATCGGCACACAGTTCATCAGGAGACGCTTTAGGTAGAGAAAACTGAAGGGGTGTAGCTCAGTTGGTAGAGCAGTGGATTCCAAATCCACCGGTCGGGAGTTCGAGTCTCTCCGCCCCTGCCCCGCCCCGCACAAAGAACACGATGGCGAGCAAAGACGACAAAGAACGCGAAGACGACGACGGGTCCGAGGAGGACGCGGAGGCTTCGGTTCGTCTGGATTCTGAGCCTCCGGAAGACGACGATTCGATGCCCGAAGAACCCGGCGACGAGTCGGAGGACGATGCAGACGATGCGGACGCGCGCGAATCGAGCGACGA
Source organism: Polyangiaceae bacterium (assembly GCA_029261965.1). Lineage (GTDB taxonomy): Bacteria > Myxococcota_A > Polyangia > Polyangiales > Polyangiaceae > JAJDAH01. Next base: position 25,010 of record JAJDAH010000042.1, on the reverse strand, counting down.
CGGATCGGATGACCCGGACGCTGAGTCGGACGTCGAAGACGACGGCACACCGGCGAACCTCGGTTCGACCAGATACGTGCAAGCAGCCTTCTTCGCTGCCGGCATCCTCGTGGCGTTTTTGAGCGGGAAAATCTTGGCGAGCGGCTGGAACTCTCTGGCGGAGTGGCCCGCTGCGGTTCGCACCGTGCCCGCACTCCTTCGCTACGCCGAGGACGAGCGACCCAACTTGACCATGGTCGCCGGCGCCGTAGTCGGCGTCCTTGCGGTCGTTCAGTCGTATCGCAAACCGGCGATCCGCCAGTGGGCGGACGACGTGGCGCTCGAGCTGTCGAAGGTCACCTGGCCGGAGCGGGAAACCGTGACGAACGGGACAATCGTCGTGTGCATCGCCAGTTGCATTGCGACGATTTACATCGCTTTGCTGGATCGGTTTTGGGGTTTCGTAACGACGTTGGTGTACGGATGAGCGACGTAGAGCAAGCGACCGATACGGCCGAAAAGAAGTGGTACGTAGTGACCACCTATTCGGGCTACGAAAACAAGGTCAAGACAGCGCTGCAAGAGCGCATCCGGCAGCACAAGATGGAGGAGCGCTTCGGCGAGGTCCTCATCCCGTCGGAGAGCGTGACCGAGACGCGCAAGGACGGAAGCGCGCGTCTGAAGCAAAAGACGAGCTTCCCGGGCTACGTCTTCGTCGAGATGGCGATGAACGAGCGCGCTTGGCATCTGGTGAAGGACACGCCCAAGGTGACCGGGTTCGTCGGCAACAACCAGCCTCGGGAAGTGAAGCCGCCCCACATCGAGGACCTTCGCAAGGGAATCACCGAAACCGGCGTCAAGCCGCGCCCTCAGCACCGCTTCCAGACGGGAGACGAGGTGCGGGTGGTTGTCGGGGCGTTCGCCAACTTCTCCGGCACCGTTCAAGAAGTGAAACCCGACAAGCAGAAGCTCAAGGTCATGGTGAGCATCTTCGGACGCCCCACCCCGGTAGAGCTGAGCTTCGCGGACATCGAGAAGCGCTGAAAGGCTAGGCACCAGTGGCAGCGAGCAAAAAGAAGATTTCCGGCTACATCAAGTTGCAGCTACAGGCGGGCAAGGCCAATCCTTCTCCGCCCGTTGGTCCCGCGCTCGGTCAGCACGGCGTGAACATCATGGGGTTCTGCAAGGACTTCAACGGCAAGAGCGCGAAGCTCGGCGACACGATCGTGCCGGTGGTGATCACGGTCTTTGCCGACCGCTCCTATTCCTTCGTCATGAAGAGCCCGCCGGCGAGCGTGCTCGTGAAGAAGGCGTGTGGACTGGCGACCAGTGGCAAGCCCGGCAGCGGGTCTCCGGAACCGAACAAGAAGAAGGTGGGCAAGATCACTTGGAAGCAGCTTCAGGAGATCGCCAAGATCAAGCTCGAGGACATGAACACGACAGACATCGACCAAGCAGCGCGGAGCATCGCGGGGACCGCGGTCAGCATGGGAATCGAAGTCGAAGGCGCGCCCTGAGACAGGACACCGGAAGCTACAAGATGCCTAAAATTGCCAAAAAACGTGACGAAGCGGTCAAGAAGTTCGATCGCCAGGCGAAGCACACCATCGAACGGGCAACCGAGATCGTGAAGTCGCTGTCCTACGCGAAGTTCGACGAGAGCGTCGACCTCGCCGTGCGTCTGGGCGTCAACCCGAAGCACGCCGACCAGATGGTGCGTGGAGCCATCGTATTGCCGCACGGCACCGGCAAGAGCGTGCGCGTGCTCGTGTTCGCGAAGGGCGAGAACGAAAAGGCCGCTACCGATGCGGGGGCGGACTTTGCGGGCGCAGAGGAGCTCGTTAAGAAGGTTCAAGAGGGTTTCATGGACTTCGACCGGGTCATCGCCACTCCGGACATGATGGGTCAGGTCGGCAAGCTCGGTCGAATCCTCGGGCCCCGCGGATTGATGCCGAACCCCAAGGTCGGCACCGTGACGCCGAACGTCGCTGACGCGGTCAGGGAGGCGAAGGCGGGCAAGGTCGAGTATCGCGTCGACAAGGCGGGCGTCATCCACTGCAGCGTCGGCCGAGTGTCCTTCGACGCGGTGAAGCTCGCCGACAACGCGAGAGCGCTGCTCCACGAGCTCGTCGCGAAGAAGCCGCCGGCCGCCAAGGGCACCTACATGAAGAGCGTCACGATCTCGAGCACGATGAGCCCGGGAGTTCGAATCGATCCGACCACCGTCGGTTCGCGAGAGGAGGCCGCCTGATGCTGCAGGCCGAAAAAGAGAAGGCGATCGCGTTCATCAAGGAGCGCTTCGACCGAATGAGCTCGGCGGTGCTGCTCGACTACGGCGGCATGAACGTCGAACAGGTCGGGGAGTTGCGTGACAAGTTCCGCGAGAAGGGAATCGAGTACCGAGTCGTCAAAAACACCTTCGTGCGTCACGCCATCAAAGGGAGTGGATTCGAGGAGAGTCTGCATGAAGCCCTCCGTGGAATGACCGCGATCGCGTGGAGCTACGAAGAGCCCAGCGCCGCCGCTCGCGTCGTCAAGGAGTACCGAAAGGGCAACGACAAACTCGAGATCAAAGCCGGAGTGCTCGAGGGCACGGTTCTCGACGCGAGGGCAGTCGAGGACACCCTCGCGGCGCTACCGAGCAAGGATGAAGCGCGGGCAATGCTGCTCGCGACGATGATGGCGCCGGCACAGCAGCTCGTGATGCTGCTCAACGCGCCGGCGCAGAATTTCGTGGGAGTCCTGGCTGCAAAACAGCGCCAGGGCGAAGCAGGCTGAAACTAGGACTTAGTCGGAAGAATTTCCGAGAACAAATGGAGCAATGAGAAATGCCGGATATCAATAAGGACCAGGTCGTCGAGTATCTCTCCAACCTGCCCGTGATGCAGATTGCCGAGCTCGTGAAGGAGCTCGAAGAGAAGTGGGGCGTCAGCGCGGCGCCGGTTGCGGTCGCGGGTGCGGCTGCCCCTGCCGCCGCAGGCGAAGCGGACGCCGAGCAAACCGAGTTCGACGTCATCCTCGCCGAAGCTGGAGCGCAGAAGATTCAGGTCATCAAGGCCGTGCGTGAGATCACTGCCCTCGGCCTGAAGGAAGCCAAAGATCTCGTCGAAGGTGCGCCGAAGCCCGTCAAGGAAGGCGTCAACAAGGACGAGGCCGCGGACATCAAGAAGAAGCTCGAAGGCGCGGGAGCCAAAGTCGAAGTCAAGTAGTGGCAGGCGAGTTTGAGCAGTTGGCGAGTGAGCGAAGGCGCGAATCGTCGCGTCCTCGCGGCGGCGTATTTTTTGGCGTTTTGAGGAGCTGACATGGCAATTGTCCAGTCGAACTTTCGGCATCGCAAGAACCTCGGCACGGTAGATTCGATCGTCGAGGTTCCGAATCTGATCGACATCCAGAAGTCGAGCTACGACAAGTTCCTACAGTCGGATCTCGACCAAGCCGATCGCACCGAGATCGGGCTTCAGGCGGTTTTTCGAAGCGTCTTCCCGATCAAGGACTTCGACGGCACCAGCGAGCTGGTGTTCGTCTCGTACAATCTCGAGAAGCCCAAATACGACGTCGACGAATGCCGCCAGCGCGGCATGACCTTCGCGGCGCCGATCAAGGTCACCACCCAGCTCATGGTCTACGACGTGCGCGAGGGCGGTGAGCGCATCGTTCGCGACATCAAAGAGCAGGAAGTGTACTTCGGCGAAATTCCGCTGATGACGGAGACCGGCACCTTCATCATCAACGGCACCGAGCGCGTCGTCGTTTCACAGCTCCACCGAAGCCCCGGTGTTTTCTTCGATCACGACAAGGGCAAAACGCACTCGAGCGGAAAGCTCCTCTACTCGGCCCGTGTCATCCCTTACAGCGGCTCCTGGCTCGACTTCGAGTTCGACCACAAGGACATCATCTTCGTCCGCATCGACCGCCGCCGGAAGATGCACGCCACGGTGCTTCTCCGGGCTCTCGGGTACGGCACCCAAGAGCTGCTCAACTACTTCTACGACACCGAAGTCGTCTACCTCGAAAAGGGCGGAAAGTTCTCCAAGAGCATCGAATACAGTCTGCTTCCAGGCCAACGCGCCACCCGCGACATCAAGGTGGGGTCGGACGTCGTGGTCAAGAAGAACACCAAGTTCACGCGCGGGGCGATCAAGAAGCTGCAGGCGGCCAAGGTGGACCGGCTTCCGATCGAGCTCACGGATCTGCTGGGCAAGGTCAGCGCCGAGGACATCATCGATCCCGAGACCGGAGAGGTGCTGCTCGAGTGCAACGAAGAGGTCACCGAGATTACTCTCGACCGACTCCGCGAGTCGGGGATCGGCGAGTTCAAGATCCTTTTCATCGACGGCCTGAACGTCGGCCCCTACCTGCGCGACACCCTCATCGCCGACAAAGTATCGACGACCGAGGATTCGATCATGGAGATCTACCGGCGGCTGCGCCCGGGAGATCCGCCTACCCTCGAGACTGCAAAACAGCTGTTCAACAACCTGTTTTTCAATGCCGAGCGGTACGACCTGAGCCCCGTCGGGCGACTCAAGCTCAACTACAAGTTCTACCGCGACTTGAGCGACGACCAGCGTCCACCGCTCGACCTCACGGTCCTCACCGAGCAAGACATTCTCGAGACGGTTCGGCACCTCATCGAGCTCAAGAACGGGCGTGGCTCGGTCGACGACATCGATCATCTCGGCAATCGCCGCGTCCGCGCGGTGGGCGAGTTGATGGAGAATCAGTATCGGATCGGCCTGGTACGAATGGCGCGCGCGATCAAGGAGCGCATGAGCGTCTCGCAAGAAATCGACACGCTGATGCCGCACGACCTCATCAACGCGAAACCCGTCGGCGCGGTCGTCAAAGAATACTTCGGAAGCTCACAGCTTTCGCAGTTCATGGACCAGACCAACCCGCTGAGCGAGGTGACTCACAAGCGGCGGCTGTCAGCCCTCGGCCCCGGAGGCCTCACCCGTGAGCGGGCCGGCTTCGAAGTCCGAGACGTTCACGCGACCCACTACGGCCGCATCTGTCCCATCGAGACGCCGGAAGGTCCGAACATCGGCCTCATCGCGTCGCTCAGCACGTTCGCCCGAGTCAACGAGTACGGGTTCGTCGAGACGCCGTACCGTGCGGTGGGCGAGGGCAAGATCACCGACAAGGTCAACTGGTACAGCGCGCTCGAGGAAGAGGGGAAGTACATCGCGCAGGCCAGCACTCCGATGAAGGACTCGAAGTTCGAAAGCAACCTCGTCGCCTCTCGGTACAACGGCGACTTCAGGATCGCCCAGGCCGACCAGGTGCAGCTGATGGATGTTGCGCCGAACCAGATGGTGAGCGTTGCGGCAGCCCTCGTGCCCTTCCTCGAGCACGACGACGCCAACCGTGCACTCATGGGCGCCAACATGCAGCGGCAAGCAGTGCCGCTCGTGCGTACCGAGGCACCGCTCGTCGGAACTGGTGTCGAAGCGCGCCTCGCTATCGACTCCGGAGTCTGCGTCGTCGCCAAGCGCGCTGGCATCGTCGAAAGCGTGGACGCGACCCGCGTCGTTGTTCGCGCCATCGAAGGCGAAGGCAGCGAGGTGCCGGACATCTACCAGCTGAACAAGTTTCAGCGGTCGAACCAGAGCACTTGTTACAACCAGAAGCCGATCGTCAGCGCAGGCGAAACCGTGGCCGCAGGAGACGTCATCGCCGACGGCCCAGCGTGCGACATGGGCGAGCTCGCGCTCGGTCAAAACGTCGTCGTCGCCTTCATGCCCTGGCAGGGCTACAACTTCGAGGACTCGATCCTGGTCAGCGAACGCGCCGTCAAGGTCGACACGTACACGTCGGTTCACATCGAAGAGTTCGAGTGCGTCGCTCGCGACACGAAGCTCGGCAAAGAAGAAATCACGAAGGACATCCCGAACGTCGGTGAAGAGGCGCTCAAGGACCTCGACGAGGCCGGCGTCGTGCGTATCGGCGCCGAGGTGAAACCCGGCGACATTCTTGTCGGTAAGATCACGCCGAAGGGCGAGAGCCAGCTGAGCCCGGAAGAAAAACTGCTCCGGGCGATTTTCGGCGAGAAGGCAGGGGACGTTCGCGACAGCTCGCTCAAGGTCCCGCCGGGTGTCGGCGGTATCGTCATCGACGCTCGTATTTTCAGCCGCAAGGGAACCGACAAGGACGAACGCGCGAAGGCGATCGAAGACCAAGAGCGCGCGCGCCTCGAGAGAACCCGCGACGAAGAGGTCAAGATCCTCCGAGACTCCTTCTTCCGACGCATCAGGAGCGTTCTCAGTGGCAAGGAGACGAGCGGAAAGCTCGTCGACGACAAAGGCAAGGTGCTGCTCGCCAAGGGAGACAAGCTCGACGACGGCAAGATCGACGAGGTGCCCCGGAAGTACTGGGGAGAAATTCCGCTCGATCAGGGCGCCGACCAGGTCGCGCAGCTGCTCGCCGACCTCGAAGAGGTCGTGCACGCACGCGAGGAGCACTTCCGCGAGAAGATCGAGCGCCTCAGCAAGGGTGACGAACTCCCTCCGGGCGTCATCAAGATGGTCAAGGTCTACGTGGCCATCAAGCGCAAGCTCCAGGTGGGCGACAAGATGGCCGGCCGCCACGGAAACAAGGGCGTGGTCAGTCGGATCCTCCCCGAGGAGGACATGCCCTATCTGCCCGACGGTCGCCCCGTCGACATCGTGCTCAACCCGCTCGGCGTGCCGAGCCGGATGAACGTCGGCCAGATCCTCGAAACCCATCTCGGTTGGGGTGCGCGCCAACTCGGCGAGCAGATCTCCGCGATGATCGACAAGAAGTTCCCGGCGGACGACATCCGAAAGCGGATCGTCGAAACTTACGCCGGCGACGCGGCTTTCGAGAAGATCTTCAACAAGATGTCTGACGACGACGTCCGGATGCTCGCGGGCAAGTTGTCTCGCGGAGTCTTCTTCGGCACCCCGGTCTTCGACGGCGCTACCGAGACACAGATCAAGGGTGCGCTGAAGAGTGCGGGCGAGGCCGAATCGGGACAGACCATCTTGATCGATGGGCGCACCGGTGAGCCGTTCGACCACGACGTCACCGTCGGCGTCATGTACGTGCTCAAGCTCCACCACCTCGTCGACGACAAGATCCACGCTCGCTCGATCGGGCCGTACTCCCTCGTCACCCAGCAGCCGCTGGGCGGGAAGGCTCAGTTCGGTGGTCAGCGCCTCGGGGAAATGGAGGTGTGGGCGATGGAGGCCTACGGAGCGGCACACGCGCTGCAGGAGTTCCTCACCGTCAAGAGCGACGACGTGCAAGGACGAACCCGAATGTACGAGGCCATCGTCAAGGGCGACTACACGCTCGAGGCGGGCCTACCCGAGAGCTTCAACGTTCTCATCAAAGAGCTTCAGTCACTTTGCTTGAACGTGGAGCTCGTCGAGGCAGCGGCGCCCGGCGCTGCAGCGGCGGAGGAGTAGGCGAAATGACGAACCCCTTTCTCAATCGGCGGACCGTGGACCACGAGGTGACGACCAATGCGTGACATTTTCTCGTTCTTTGAGAAGCCCAAGGATCCGCTTTCGTTTTCGGCGATGCGGATTTCGCTCGCGAGCCCGGAGAAGATTCGCGAGTGGTCCCACGGCGAAGTCAAGAAGCCGGAAACGATCAACTACCGCACGTTCAAGCCGGAGCGGGACGGCCTGTTCTGCGCGAAGATTTTCGGACCGGTCAAAGACTACGAGTGCATCTGCGGCAAGTACAAGCGCATGAAGCATCGAGGCATCGTGTGCGAGAAGTGCGGCGTCGAGGTCATTCAGTCGAAGGTCCGTCGCGAGCGCCTCGGTCACATCAATCTGGCCACGCCGGTGGCTCACATTTGGTTTCTCAAGAGCCTGCCGTCACGCATCGGCAACATTCTCGACATCACGCTCAAAGATCTCGAGAAGGTGCTCTATTGCGAGGCGTACATCGTCATCGATCCCGGTGACACTGGGCTCAAGTCGGCGGATCTCCTCAGCGAAGAAGCGTACGCGCAACTCGTCGACGAATACGGCGAAGACCAGTTCGAAGCCGGCATGGGCGGCGAAGCCGTGCTTGAGATGCTCAAGCGCGTCGACGTGCACTCACTCGCCGAAGAGCTGCGCATCGACATGCGAACGGCCACCAGCGAAGCCAAGCGCAAGAAGATCGCCAAGCGACTCAAGGTCGTCGAAGCGTTTCGCGGCAGCGGGAATCGTCCCGAGTGGATGATGCTGACCGTCATCCCGGTGCTTCCGCCGGATCTTCGACCGCTCGTGCCGCTCGACGGCGGCCGTTTCGCGACCAGCGACTTGAACGACCTGTACCGGCGCGTCATCAACCGAAACAACCGCCTCAAGCGGCTGCTCGAGCTCAACGCGCCGGAGATCATCATCCGCAACGAGCGACGCATGCTCCAAGAAGCCGTGGATGCGTTGTTCGACAACGGTCGTCGCGGCAAGACCATCACCGGTCCGAACAAGCGCCCGCTCAAGAGCTTGAGCGACATGCTCAAGGGCAAGCAGGGCAGGTTCCGTCAGAACCTTCTAGGTAAGCGCGTGGACTACTCGGGCCGCTCGGTGATTGTCGTTGGTCCGGCGCTTCGGCTGCACCAGTGCGGGCTCCCGAAGAAGATGGCGCTCGAGCTGTTCAAGCCGTTCATCTACAACAAGCTCGAAGAGCGCGGATACGTCAACACCATCAAGAGCGCGAAGAAGATGGTGGAGAAGGAGCGTCCCGAGGTTTGGGACATCCTGGACGAGGTGATCAAAGAGCACCCGGTGATGCTGAACCGCGCCCCGACGCTGCATCGCCTGGGCATTCAGGCATTCGAGCCCGTGCTCATCGAGGGCAAGGCCATCCAGCTCCACCCCCTCGTTTGCACGGCGTTCAACGCCGACTTCGACGGCGACCAGATGGCGGTCCACGTGCCGCTCTCGATCGAAGCTCAGATGGAGACCCGTGTGCTCATGATGAGCACCAACAACATTCTGAGCCCCGCCAACGGCCGGCCGATCATCAACCCGACTCAAGACATCGTGCTCGGTCTCTACTACGCCACGCGCGAGGAGGCGTTCCTGCCCGGTGGATATCGTGCGGGCGCGCTCAGGTACAACGAAGAGACGAAGCAGCTCGAAGGGCACCTTCGGGGTGTTTTCAGCGGTCCGGAAGAAGTGCGAATGGCTTACGACGCCGGCGTCGTCGCGATCCACGCGGGGGTCAACGTTCGCATTACCGACAAGGACGAGAGCGGCCAAGAACGCACCCGCTTCGTCGAGACGACGGTCGGTCGGATCCTCATCAGCGAGATCCTGCCTCCGTCGATCCCGTTCGACTACGTCAACAAGGTGTTGAACAAGAAGGCGCTGAGCCAGCTCATCGATGTTTGCTATCGAAAGCACCGCAACAAGGAGACCGTTCTCCTCGCAGACCGGCTGCGAACCCTCGGGTTCACCCACGCTACCCGCGCCGGCGTCAGCGTCTGCATGGATGACATGGTCATCCCGGACAAGAAGAAGGAACTCATCGGTGCCGCTCAGAACGAGCTCGAACGGGTCCTCGACCAATATCAGGAAGGTCTGATCACCGACGGCGAGCGCTACAACAAGGTGGTCGACATCTGGGCCGGCGTCGCCGACCAGGTGACCGACGAGATGATGAAGGTCATCGGCCACGACGTCGTGACCGATTCCGAGACCGGTGAGACGAAGGAGCAGTCGAGCTTCAACCCCATCTACATCATGGCGGACAGTGGCGCTCGAGGCTCCACCCAGCAGATGCGTCAGCTCGCCGCCATGCGCGGCCTGATGGCCAAGCCGTCGGGTGAAATCATCGAGACCCCCATCACGGCGAACTTTCGTGAAGGGCTCACCGTGCTTCAGTACTTCGTTTCGACCCACGGCGCTCGAAAGGGGTTGGCGGACACGGCGCTCAAGACCGCGAACTCGGGGTACCTGACGCGGCGACTCGTAGACGTCGCGCAGGATTGCGTCATCAGCGAGTTCGATTGCGGAACCCTCGACGGCATTCGAGTGACGAAGCTCGAGGAAGCCGGAGAGGTGATCCAGCCTCTCGGTGACCGCATTCTCGGCCGCGTCGTGCTCGAAGACGTCGTCGACCCTCTGACGGGAGACGTCATCGTCGAGGCCAACAGCGAGCTCGACGAGAAGCTCGTGCGCCGCATCGAGGACGCGGGTATCGAGGAGATCATCATCCGCTCGGTGCTGACCTGCCAGACCCGACGTGGCGTATGCGCGATGTGCTACGGCCGTGACCTGGCGCGTGGGTATCGCGTCAACATCGGTGAGGCCATCGGCATCATCGCAGCCCAGTCGATCGGCGAGCCTGGTACCCAGCTGACGATGCGGACCTTCCACATCGGCGGAGCCGCCGCGCGCGGAAAGATCGAGCAGAGCTCGCTCGAATCGCGCACCGAGGGCATCGTCAGTTTGCGGAACACTCACTTGGTCACGAAGGAAGACGGCACCATCGTGGTGATGAACCGCCACGGTGAGCTCGTGCTGATGGACGACACGGGCCGTGAGCGCGAGCACCACCGCTTGGTGTACGGCGCGACGCTCCAGTGTCGGGACGGAGACCGGGTAAAAGCCGCGACGCAGCTCGCCGAGTGGGACCCATTCGCCACGCCGATTCTCACCGAGATGGCGGGCATCGTGAAGTACGGCGATCTCGTCGAAGGTGTGACCTTCAGTGAGAAGGTCGACGAGGTGACGGGGCTCAGTCGCAAGATCGTGACGGAATCCCGAGCGGCGGATCTGCGCCCGCGAATCACCATCAGCGACCCGGAGACCGGAGAGCCGGTGAAGCTTCCCGGTACCGATCTCGACGCGCGCTACCTGCTGCCCGTCGGCGCGAACATCGTGCCGCAGGACGGTGAGCCGATCACTCCCGGCGATCCGATCTGCAAGATGCCTCGGGACACGACCAAGGTTCAGGACATCACCGGTGGTCTACCGCGCGTGGCGGAGCTCTTTGAGGCTCGAAAGCCCAAGGATCACGCCATCATCAGCGAGATCGACGGCATCGTGAGCTTCGGCAAGGACACCAAGGGCAAGCGCAAGCTCATCTGCACGCCGACCGACATGTCAGGCCAGATGCTCGACGAGCAGTCTCGCGAGTACCTCGTGCCCAAGGGCAAGCACATCCAGGTCCAACCTGGTGACCGCGTTCGCCCTGGCGACCCGCTTCAGGACGGTCCGGCCAACCCGCACGACATTCTGCGCGTGAAAGGTGAGAAGGAGCTCGCGGCTTGGTTGGTCAACGAAATTCAGCAAGTTTACCGACTGCAGGGCGTCGGCATCAACGACAAGCACATCGAAGCGATCGTGCGCCAGATGCTCCGTAGGGTTCGCATCCGCGAGGTCGGTGACACGAACTTCCTCATCGACGAGCAGGTGGAGAAGTACATCTTCGAGCGCGAGAACTCGCGGGTCATCGAACGCGCCGGTCAGCCAGCGGTCGCCGAGCCGATGTTGCTCGGGATTACGAAGGCCTCGCTTTCGACCGAGAGCTTCATCAGCGCGTCGTCGTTCCAGGAGACGACGAAGGTGCTCACCGAAGCGGCGATCTGCGGCAAGACAGACGATCTCAGCGGTATCAAAGAGAACGTCATCATGGGCCGACTGATCCCGGCCGGCACCGGACTGCCCGCCTACAAGCGGCTCAACGTGGTCGTGGAGGACGAGCTGCCGATGATGGAGACCCCTGCGATCGAGCGGGTGCCGGCGGGAGCCATCCCCGCGGTGGTCGGCGAAGAGTAGGCGCTCCTTTTTCCCCGTCGTGCTGGTCGTTGAAAAACAGGCTGCTGTGCGCGACGGCACCAGCTCAGGGCTGAGAGAGCCGCCGGTCGAGCTCGCCGAGCAGCGCGTGGCCGCTACGAAACACCGGCCAGCCGTCTCCTACGAGCACGGCCTCGATATCCGTCATTTGGGCGAGGCGGTGGACGGATTCGGCGGCCTTCGTTTTGTCGTCGAGCTTGGCGTCCGGAAGCAGATGCAGCGTTCCTCCTGAGTGGGCGCGAATTAGATCGCCGGTGATGAGCGTCGTTGCTTCGACGAGCAGGGCTAGCTCTCCCGGCGTCTTCGAACCGTGCAGCTCCAAGACTCGAAGACCGCGGACGGGTTCGTCTCCGTCGCCGAGGGGTTCGCATTGCTCGGGCAAAGCTTTCGTCTCCGTTCGCGGGCCGAAGAGCCGCGCGCCGAATGCCTCGGCGATGCGTTCGCTGTCCCGAGTGTGGTCCGAGTTGGTGATCACGATCGTCTTGGCTCCCCCGAGGGTGTCGAGGTGCCGCCGGTCGTGGTCCGACAAAGGCAGCGGATCCACTAGAACATTACCGTCCTCGTGGACCCACAGCACGCTGTGAAAGTCGACGTTGCGGGTCTCGTCGAACGCTGACCAGCAGAACATCTCGGGGCGGTGGAGCTGCTTCATGCGGCCACTCTATCCCATGCAAGACGTCTTGGATCCCCGGCGACAGCGGCGGGGATCCCACGCGAGACGGGGGGAAACAGGGCGAGGCTGCGGCGCCTCGGGTGCTCTAGACTGTTCGGTGTGCTGAGCCCGCTCACCCAAGTCGACTTCCAGGGCACGGGTCGATTCGAGATCCACGGCCGCTTGGGAGCGGGTGGAATGGGCGTCGTCTACTTGGCCTACGACAAGGAGCGCGGTGAGCAGATCGCGCTCAAGACCTTGGCCAAAGTCAGTGCCGCGGCCATCTACCGGTTCAAGCAGGAGTTCCGCGGGCTGAGCAACGTCGTCCACCCGAACCTGGTCGCCCTGCACGAGCTCATCAGTCAGGGGGACCAGTGGTTCTTCACGATGGAGTTCGTCGACGGCGTGAGCTTTCTCGAGTTCGTGAGGTCCGATCTCGGAGCACCGGAAGAAGACGTCATCACGGCGCTTTGCACGATTCCTTCGGGTGGAGAGGAGGTCGACGGGGTCGACGACACCATCGTCGAGCCACTCACGTTCCCCACCGTGCCGAGGCCCGGTGCGACCAAACCCCCGGCGCTCGCGCTTCGCCCGTCCGCACGGAGACCTCGGGGTATCTCGAGTCCGCTGCATCTGGGGCGGCTCAGACCAACGTTGAAGCAACTCGCCTCGGGGGTTCTCGCTCTGCACGAATCGGGAAAGCTGCACCGCGACATCAAGCCCTCGAACGTGTTGGTCACGCCGGCGGGTCGGGTCGTGTTGCTCGATTTCGGGCTCGTCGTCGACGTCGCCGAAGCCGGGGATCACGAGTTGTCGCTGGTGGGCACTGCTGCCTACATGTCGCCCGAGCAGGCCGCGGCGCACTCGCTGTCACATGCGAGCGACTGGTACAGCGTCGGCGTGATGCTGTACCAAGCGCTCTGTGGGCGACTGCCCTTTTGGGGCGAAAACGTCGACATCCTCGAGAAGAAGCAGCGACAGGAGCCGCCGCCGCCTCGGGTGCTGGTTCCGCGGGTTCCGAGCGACCTGAACGCGCTCTGCGTGGACCTCTTGAGGATGGATCCGGGCGACCGTCCGTCGGGCGATGAGGTCATTCGGCGGCTCGACGGTGCCGGCGACGAGCCCGTGACTCACGCGATCCATTCCGAGCACCCGTCGCCGGTATTTCGACCGAGTTGGACGGCGCCACCCACCATCACCGAAGTATCCCCGCCGGGGCCGAGCTTCATTGGTCGTGAACGAGACTTTGCGAAGCTGACGACCGCGTTCACCGACGTCAGCCAGGGCCGTACGGTGACCGCGTTCGTTTCGGGGAAGAGCGGGTTCGGGAAATCGGCTCTCGTGCAGCGCTTCATCGAGACGATTTCCCCGAGGGCGCTCGTTCTGAGCGGTCGTTGCTACGAGCGGGAGAGTGTTCCGTACAAGGCACTCGACCCGATCATCGACGATCTCTCGCAGCATCTGCGCAAGATGAAGGCCCTCGAGTTGAAGAAGCTGCTTCCGAGTGGGATTGCAGCGCTGGCCCGAGTATTCACCGTACTCCGTCGCATCGACGCCATCGCGGAGGCCATTCGACACGAGCGGTCCGCGGCAGACCCTCAGGAGCTGCGCCAAAACGCTTTTACGGCGTTCCGGCAACTTCTGAAGAACCTTGCTGCCGAACGCACTCTCGTGCTGCACATCGATGACTTGCAGTGGGGTGACGTGGATAGCGCCAATGTGCTGCGCGACCTGCTTCGCCCGCCGGACGCACCCTCGATGATGTTCCTCGCGGTCTACCAGGCGGAGTATGCGGAGGGCAGCCCCATGCTCGAGACGTTGCTCGACGAAGCGAGCTACGCGGGCTCGAAAGTTCCCGACGTGCGCCATCTGACGATCGGTCCGCTGACGCCCTACGAAGCGCGCGACTTCGCTCTTTCGCTGCTCGGCAAGACCGACGAAGCGACGCGAATTCACGCCGAGGCCATCGCGATCGAGTCCGGCGGCAGCCCGCTTTTCGTTCAGGAGCTTGTTCGATACGCCTTGGCGATTTCGGAAGGAGACCTCGATGCCATGACGCCGTCGTCCGCAGGGATGACGCTCGAGCAAGCCTTGACGATGCGATTGGTCCAGCTGCCGGCCGACGCGTTGCGGCTCTTGGAGGTGGTGGCGGTTGCGGGCCGCCCGACCGATCTCACCGTCGCCTCTCGAGCCTCGGGTCTCGGTCCGGAGACCCGAGGGGCCCTCACGCTGCTACGTGCAGGTCACCTCATCCGTACCGTGCCCGCGGGGGACAAAGAGCGCATCGAGACCTACCACGAAGCGGTCGGCCGAGCGGTGCTCGAGGGGCTGGATTCACGCAGGCTGGCTTCCCATCACCGCGAGCTTGCCAAGGTTCTCGAGGACACCGGCGTGGCGGACGCAGAGATCCTCGCTGATCACTTCGCGGGTGCCGGCGACGCGGAGACGGCTGGGGAGTATGCCGCGGAAGCAGCGGCTCAAGCGGCCACCATGCTCGCTTTCGATCGCGCGGTTAGACTCTATCGCCTGGCCCTGGCGCCGTGCGGAGCCGACCAACCTCGCTATCGCGAGCTTTCGATCGCCCTCGGTGATGCTCTGGTGGCCGCTGGGCGAGGTGCGGAAGCCGCGAAGGAATACCTGACCGCGGCGGACGGAGCGACAGGCGGCGTCGCTCTCGAGTTGCGCCGGCAGGCTGCCGAACAGCTCCTGCGAAGCGGTCACCGCGACCACGGCCTCGAGGTGCTGGAGTCCGTCTTGAGGGCTGTCGACATGGAACTGCCCAAGAACGTGCAGTGGACCCTAGTATCGCTGATTCGTCGGCGCGCGGTGATCGCACTGCGCGGGTACCGTTTCGAAGAAACGGATCCCGACCTCATCGCACCGAAAGTTCTGACTCAAATCGATGTCGCGTGGACGGCGGTGATCGGTCTCGGTTTCGTCGACGCTCTGCGCGCAGCGGATTTTCAATCGAGGCATCTCTTGTTCGCGCTGAAAGCCGGCGAACGAGGTCGCGTGACTCGAGCGCTCGCGACCGAGACCATTTACGCCGCCGCCGGTGGGAGCAAGAGCGAGCGGCGAACGCAAAAGCTCGTCGAGACCATCCAAGGGCTCGCCGAGGGCTCCGCCGACCCCTACCCGGTGGCCATGGCGTCGATTGTGGCGGGGGTCGCCGCGTATCTACAGGGTGACTTCGCGTCGGCGCAGGTCGATCTGGAAAAGGGCGAAGAGGTGCTGCGGGAAAAGTGCACGGGCGTCGCGTGGGATCTCGCTAGCGCTCGAATTTTTTCGCTCAGCTCCCTCGTTTGGCTTGGGCGCCTGCGGGATCTGGGAATGCTGGTGCCCCAGTTCGTGCGCGAGGCCGAGGGGCGAGGCGACATTTATGCCGCAACGGTGCTCCGCAGTGGGACCCGCAACATCGCTTGGCTCGTCAATGGCGATGTCGAAGAGGCACGTCGCCAAGTTCTCGAAGGCCGCCGTAATTGGGACAACGAGGGCTTTCTCTTGCCGCACTATTTCGACCTGCTTGCTTCGACACAAATCGAACTCTACCAAGGCGACGCGGATGCCGCGCTCACCCGCATCGAGCAGTCGTGGTCGGAGTTCGAAGCTTCGAATCTCACGCGGATTCAGTTTCTCCGCGTCGAAGGCCTCAACTTGCGCGGAAGGGCGAAGCTTGCCGTTGCGATGCGGGCTCGCCACAAAGAACGGCTTCTCAAGATTGTCGAGAGCGACGCAGCAAGGATCGAAAAGGAACGCCTCGCGTGGGCCGATCCGCTCGCAATGATGCTGCGAGCTGGCGTGGCCATTGCCCGAAACATGTCGGAGGAGGCGGCGGACTTGCTCACGAGCTCCGCGGTGGGTTTCGACGCGGCCAACTTGAAGCTACTCGCCAACGTCGCTCGTCGTCGCTTGGGTGAGCTCGTCGGTGGCGACGAAGGGCGACTGCGCATAGAAGCCGCCGACACGTGGATGCGAACCGAGGGCATCCGAGAGCCCTCGCGCATGGCCGCTCTGCTCGCCCCATTTCGCTGATTTTGCGGGGAAATTCTGGGAAAAACCCGTAAGCTGCTTCCCCCTCCGTCCCCCTGCTGAAAATGAACCATGTTGAATCTCAGTGAAGCCTTCGCCGACTTCAAGCGCCACATTCGTGATCCGGATTGGCGGCATGCGGTCAAGATTGAGCTCGGCGCACTTCGGCCGGCGTTGACACGTGCATTGCCGGTCGTGCTGAAGGCTCGCGGCAACGCCGACTTCACGCTCCTCAAAGTTCTGTTGGAGAACGCCGAAAAGAATCCCGGTGGTCTCGCGTACGAAATGGACAACGAGCGGCTCACGTGGTGGGACGCCGCGGATCAGACCTCACGTATCGCGCACGTGCTGGCGGACGCCGGTGTGCAACGGGGGGACGCGGTTGCGCTGCTCGGCGCGAACTCTCCGACTTACATGATGGCGACCCTCGGAATTTCGCGGATTGGCGGTACTGCCGCGTTGATCAACAACCACCTCGAAGGTCAGCCGCTGAGTCACGCGATCAAGAGCGCCAACGCGCGTGTCGTCATCGTCGAGCAGGAGTTCGCGGAGAACGTGCGCGCTCGTGCGGATCTCGAGGCGCAGCTCGACCACGTGCTCGTCTACCGAAAAGGCGACCTCGAGGACAAGATGGCGAGTGCTTCGAGCACACCGTTCCCGCGCGCGAAGGTTTCGGCGGGCGACGACTTCGTTTACATCTACACCTCCGGCACGACTGGTTTGCCGAAGCCTTGCAAAGTCACGCATGCGCGGGCCGTCTCTGCGGGCAACTTCTTCGGAACGGTGTGCTTCGCGTTCGGCCCCGGGGACAAATTGTACAGCGCCTTGCCGCTTTATCACTCGAACGCGATGCTGCTGGGCGCCTCCGGCTGCATCATGACCCAGACTCCGATGGCGATGCGCAGCAGCTTCAGCGCGAGCCAATTTTGGAACGACGTGCAGCGCTACCGAGCGACGGCGATGCTCTACATCGGCGAGCTCTGTCGGTACTTGGTCAACACCAAGCCGGTGCAGGCCGAGAAGAACAATCCGATTCGCGTCGCCGTTGGCAACGGCATGCGCCCGGACGTTTGGGAGGAGTTCCAACGACGTTTCGGTGTCCCACTCATTCGGGAGTTTTATGGCGCCACCGAGGCGCCCGGGCTGATCCTCAACCTCAGCGGAAAAGTCGGGTCGATAGGTCGTGTCCCGCTGAGACGTCTAGGTCCGATGAAAGTCATTCGTTACGACGTCGACAACGACGAGCACCAGAGGGGAAGTGACGGCTACTGCGTCGAGTGTGGGGCGAACGAGGTTGGTGAGCTCATCTTCAAGCTCGAGAATCAGCCGCTTACCGCTGCGAGCGAATTTCGTGGGTACACCGACGAGGCTGCGACCAAAAAGAAGGTGCTCACCGACGTTTTTGTCCGCGGAGACAAGTACTACCGGTCCGGCGACTTGCTTCGTTTCGACGACAACGACTTCTTCTATTTCGTCGACAGAATCGGCGACACATTCCGCTGGAAGGGAGAAAACGTGTCGACGGCCGAAGTTGCCGACGTCATCGGCCATTCTCCTCGGGTCAAGGAGTGCACGGTGGCGAGCGTGCCGGTACCCGGCAACGAAGGCCAAGCGGGAATGTGTGCCGTCGTGACGCACGGTGAGTTCGACAAGAAGGACTTTTGGAAGGTCGTGCAGGAGCTGCCCGCGTACGCGCAGCCCAGATTCGTGCGCGTGCTCGACAAGCTGGCCACGACAGGCACCTTCAAGATTCAGAAGACCCAGCTGCGGAGTGATGGCGTCAATCCCGACGAAGTGCCGGATCCGATCTATTTGCGTAGCGATGACGGCTACGTGAGGATGACCACCGAGCTGTGGAAAGACGTCACCGAGGGTCGCGCGCGGCTTTGATGGGCGAACGCTCGACGCGGCAGTGGGCCCGGAGCTCCGTCGTGACAACACCGACCGTCGGGGCGACGGCGTTGCTCGCGCTTTTTTCGCTCTGGCAAACGGCGTGCGATTCGTGCGGCGCGGGAGACGCGACCTCATCGGGTTCTGCCGCCGAAGCTGGCGAGAAGACCGCGCGCCCCGAGATCCTTTCGCCCCTCGACGGTCCGTCGGCGGTCGAGCTGGCCGTCGAGGGCTTCGAGCCGGCAGCCGCGCACGCCCCGCTCGGCGCGACCGAGGCGCGCCCCGTGCTCATCGCTCTTCACGGTGACGGCGCTGACCCACGTGCCAACTGCAAGCGCTGGAGCGAAGTGGTCCCACCGGGCGGATTCATTCTCTGCCCGCGAGGCGCGCCAAGACCCGACTCCGGCAAACAACCTCACGAGGTCACCGCACAAAAGGAACTCCGGGCGGCCCTGTCGTCGCTCAAGGAGAAGTTCGGCCACCACGTAGGTGCGAGCCCAGCGGTGCTGGTCGGCATTGGCGCTGCGGCGCCGCACGCCATGACCATCGCCATGCAACAACCCGAGTTTTTCGCTCAGCTCGTCATTGCGGATGGCGGTTACAAACGCTGGACCGCCGGAATGGCCAAGACGTTCGACCGCAGAGGTGGCCGTCGCGTCTTGTTCGTCTGCACCGCGAAGGACTGTCCGGAAGCGGTAGCGCGCCCTGTCACCGTGACCCGGAGTGCAAACGTCGAGACGCGACTGATCGAGGCGGGAGACTCGGGCAAACAGGTGTTCGACGTGGTGGCTGCCGGTTGGTCGTGGTTGGTCGAGCGGGCGCCGGACTGGCGCCGGTTTTCTCGACACGAGGGCGAGAAAAACGCACCCTCACCGAACAAAGCCGAGACCGATGGCGCGCCTCCCGATGCTGGCGCCCTCACGAAACCGTCGACAACGAATGGGGGTGCCGAGCCCAGTGGGGGATGGTGAGAGCTTCTGCGGGCTTTGGCGTGGCTCTCATCGGGCTTGTCATCGCTTGTCAAAAGGGTGGTCCCAACGGCAGCGGCGCTCCCGAGCCCATCATCGCGCCGTCGGCCGCGGCACTCGCGTCGTCGCCCTCGCCCACCGCGCCGGCCACGGGTAGCATGCGCGAGGTCGTCGAAGCGGCGCCGCCTGGACCCGCGCCGCTTCGCGCCTCCGGCCCGCTCGTCGACCTTCCGGTGAGTGGATTTCGCGACGCTGTCGCTTCGGTCCCGATGGGAGCGACCGAACGACGGCCGGTGCTCGTTGCGCTGCACGGAAACTACGATCAACCCGAGTCGCAATGCCAAGTCTGGCGAGCAATCACCAGGGCTTTTCCGTTCATCCTGTGCACCCGCGGGATCCCGCGTGCAGACGCGCCGAAGGGCGAAGACCGATGGACGTACGGCGCGCTCGGCAAGGTCGAGCAGGAACTCGAGGCAGGCTTGAAGGCGCTGACCGCCGCGTTCCCCGACCATGTGCATCCGGGTCCGGTGGTATTCACTGGCTTCTCACTCGGCGCCATTTTGGGGGCGCGCATCATTCGCAAGGATCCAGAGCGATACCCACGGGCCGTGTTGGTCGAGGGTGGCTACAAGAGCTGGGCCCCCGGCAATGCGCGAAAGTACGCCGAGGCTGGAGGGCAGCGGGTTCTGTTCGCGTGCGGCCAGGCTGCGTGTCAGCACGCGGCGAAGACTCCGGTGCGCTGGCTCGACGCCGCCAAGTTGCCTTCGAGAGTCGTGATCAACGGGAACATCGGCCACACCTATGGCGGCCCGGTCTCGGAGGCGATTGTCGGCGCGTGGAATTGGTTCGTCGAAGGTGATGAGCGCTGGCCGACTCGCGCCGGCGTCCCCGATTGAAGGACGTCACTTTTTGGACTCGGGCGGACCGCTCAAGACTTCCATCACCCCTTGCACGAGTGACCGAAGTCTCTCCGGGTCCTTCCCGATGGGTCCGAGGTGCCCGTCGATGGCCAAGAACGCCAGACCGTGAACGAGCGCCCACGAGCCGAAGACCACTTGTTCAATCGGCAACTCGAGGTCGCCTTCCGCCAGGCTGCTCATCAAGCTGTCCCGGACGATCTTGAACGCTCTGCTCGCCGCTTCGAATAGCTCGGGGTGCTCGCTCTGCTCACGCGCTCGCCGGCCCGCCATGACCCGAAAGTGGGCGGGTTGCGTTGCGGCGAAGATGACGTACGCGGTTCCCATGCTGCGCGCGGCGTGTTGCGCGGAAGACGAAGCTTCTCCCGCTGCTTTCATGTCTTCGTACAGCTTGGCGAAGCCTTCTTCGGCGACGGCCGCCAGCAAGGCGTCCTTGTCCGCGAAGTGGTGGTACGGCGCGGCGTCCGAGACTCCGGCCAGTTTGGCAGCGGCGCGGAGGGTGAATCCCTCTGGCCCATCGGCCTCGATGAGCTCCAAAGTGGCGTCGAGCAGCGCCCGCCGCAGATCCCCGTGGTGGTAGCTCGCCGATTTTCGGCTGACACTCGTCGGGGCGGCCTCTGCTTTTTTCTGAGTCATCGTGTGGGGTTACGTCATTCTTGGCGGGCCCGGCCCCCGTGGAGGCGCCTGGCGGGACGACTCGTGATTGTCGCCGATCGCGGCGTCCTTGACACGTTCTGCGCTGCGACTACCCTCCCGGCTCCCTCGGTCAGGCTGGGGGATTTTGCCCCATCATGCCCACGATTAATCAGCTCATTCGCTACGGCCGTACGGCCCAAAAAGTGAAGACCGACGCTCCGGCGCTTCGGGCTTGTCCCCAAAAGCGCGGCGTCTGTGTTCGCGTTTACACGACGACGCCAAAGAAGCCGAACTCCGCGCTTCGCAAAGTGTGTCGCGTGCGGCTCACCAACGGCATGGAAGTCACGAGCTACATTCCGGGCGAGGGTCACAACTTGCAGGAGCACAGCGTGGTCCTCATCCGCGGCGGTCGCGTGAAGGACCTCCCGGGTGTTCGCTACCACGTCGTTCGCGGCACTCTCGACGCTTCCGGCGCCGCAGGCCCGAGCAGCACCAACAAAGAGAACCGCAAGCGCAAGCGCAGCAAGTACGGCGTCAAGCGCCCGAAGGAATAAGAACAGTGTCCCGCCGACGAGACGTTCCCAAGCGCAAGATCACGCCCGATGCGAAGTACGGCGACAAGCTCGTCGCCAAGTTCACGAACGTCGTGATGGAGGACGGGAAGAAGTCCGTCGCCGAGGGGATCATCTACGGCGCGTTCGACATCATCACGACCCGTTTCAAGGGCGACGCTCTCGAGACGTTCCGCAAGGCGCTCGACAACACCAAGCCCCGTCTCGAAGTGAAGAGCCGGCGAGTGGGTGGAGCGACCTACCAGGTGCCCGTCGAGGTGAGGCCCGAGCGTCGTGTGGCGCTCGCCATGCGATGGCTCGTTTCATACTCGCGCGCTCGCGGGGAGAAGACGATGCGAGAGCGGCTAGCCGCCGAGCTCATCGACGCGGCTCAGTTGCGCGGCAACGCCGTGAAGAAGAAGGACGACACCCACAAGATTGCCGAAGCGAACAAAGCGTTCGCGCACTACCGCTGGTGATGACCGGCTTTCGGGTTCGAGGAGACGAATTTCCGCTAATGAGTCACTGCACATAAATTCGGGTTACAGGACTCGCTTCCGAGAGTCCCGAGTACCCCGAACCCCTTCCGGAGACTGAGGCGCTTCTCGAAAAGGAGAGAAGCTGGAGACCGGGAGGGGTTTCGTGCATCAGCACCGATCAGAGATCACCGAAGAGGCAAGACGAACATGGCCCGCGAAATGCCCCTGGAGCGCACCCGCAACATCGGGATTATGGCGCACATCGACGCCGGAAAAACCACGGTTACCGAGCGAGTGCTCTTCTACACCGGCATCAACTACAAGATCGGTGAGGTCCACGACGGCGCAGCGACGATGGACTGGATGGAGCAGGAGCAGGAACGCGGCATCACCATCACGAGTGCGGCGACGAACTGCTTCTGGAAGCCGAAAGAGCCTCCCTTCGCCGACATCCAGCACCGCATCAACATCATCGACACGCCCGGGCACGTGGATTTCACGATCGAAGTCGAGCGAA
This sequence comes from Polyangiaceae bacterium, assembly GCA_029261965.1. Lineage (GTDB taxonomy): Bacteria > Myxococcota_A > Polyangia > Polyangiales > Polyangiaceae > JAJDAH01. The sequence continues at coordinate 2,624 of JAJDAH010000042.1, read as the reverse complement.
GCTTGCGCGTTCTCGACGGCGCGGTGGCGGTGTTCGACGGCGGCAACGGAGTCGAGCCGCAAAGCGAGACCGTCTGGCGACAGGCGGACCGCTACAAGGTTCCGCGGCTCGCGTTCGTCAACAAGATGGACAAGGTCGGTGCCGACTTCCAGATGAACCTCGACTCGATGAAGGACCGCCTCGGCGTGCGGCCCGTCGCGCTCCAGTGGCCGGTAGGCCAGGAGGACCAGCATCGCGGCGTCGTCGACCTGGTGCAGATGAAAGCCGCAATCTTCGACGACGACAAGATGGGTGCGGAGTATCGGTGGGACGACATCCCTGAGGACATCAAGGAAAAGTGCGCCGAAATGCGCGAGCAATTGCTCGAGGCTTGTGCCGACGTCGACGACGCCCTGATGGAGAAGTTTCTCGAGGGCGAGTCCGAAAAGATTACGAACGCGGAGATCCACGCGGCGATTCGGAAAGCCACCTGCGAGTTCACCTGGGTTCCGGTCATGTGCGGCTCGGCGTTCAAGAACAAGGGCGTTCAGCTCTTGCTCGACGCCGTCGTGAACTACCTGCCGTCGCCGCTCGACGTGCCGCCGGTCGAGGGTACGGACCCCGACAAAGAAGACAAAAAGCTCACCCGTGAAGCATCGGATGACGCGCCGTTCTCCGCTCTCGCGTTCAAGATTGCCAACGACCCCTACGTCGGCAACCTGACGTTCTTCCGCGTCTACTCTGGCTCGTGTACCAGCGGCACTTCGCTACTCAACCCCGCGCGCCACAAGCGCGAGCGCCTCGGACGCATCCTGCGCATGCACGCCAACAAGCGCGAGGAGCTCAAGGAGTGCGCTGCCGGGAACATCTACGCCGCCGTGGGCCTCAGGGACACGAGAACCGGCGACACCCTGTGTGACGAAAAGGATCCGATCGTTCTCGAGCGGATGACGTTCCCGGATCCGGTCATCTCGATCGCCATCGAGCCGAAGACCCAGGCGGACGTCGACAAGTTGGGCGTGAGCCTGCAGAAGCTCGCCTACGAGGATCCGTCGTTCAGAACGTTCACCAACGAAGAAACCGGTCAGACCATCATCGCCGGCATGGGCGAGCTCCACCTCGAGATCATCGTCGACCGACTCAAGCGCGAGTTCAAAGTCGATGCCAACGTGGGCAAACCCGAAGTCGCGTACCGCGAAGCCATCCGCAAGCGGGTGGATGCGGACGCCAAGTTCGTTCGGCAGACCGGCGGCCACGGCCAGTACGGTCACGTCAAGATTCGAGTGGGCCCGGGTGAGCGCGGTTCTGGCTACGTGTTCGACAACAAGATCACCGGCGGCATCATCCCGAAGGAATTCATCCCCTCGGTCGAGAAGGGGATCAAGGATGCGATGGAGCGCGGTGTGCTCGCTGGATATCCGATCATCGACGTCGCGGTCGAACTCTACGATGGCAGCTACCACGAGGTCGACTCGTCGGGCCCGGCGTTCGAGATCGCCGGGTCGATGGCGTTTCAGGACGGTGCGAAGCGCGCCGGCTTGCACCTGCTCGAGCCGATGATGAAGGTCGAGGTCGTGACGCCGGAGGCCAACATGGGCGATGTCATCGGCGATCTGAACTCTCGACGAGGCAAGGTCCAGGGGATGAACCAGCGGGGGGCGAACACGCAGGTCGTGGACGCCGAGGTACCGCTAGCCACGATGTTTGGTTACGCAACCGACTTGAGAAGCAAGACGCAGGGACGGGCGACATACACCATGCAGTTCTCGCACTACGAGGCTGTGCCGAGCTCCGTTCAGGAAGAAATCGTCGCGAAGGTTCGCGGCAGCTGAAAGGAAGAGACCGATGGCCAAGGAGAAGTTCGTACGCAACAAGCCCCATGTGAACGTGGGGACGATCGGTCACATCGATCACGGCAAAACGACGCTGACGGCTGCACTGTTGAAGGTGCAAGAGGGCGACGGGATGGCGAAATCGATCGCGTACTCGGACATCGCAAAGGGCGGGATCGTTCGCGACGAGACGAAAACGGTGACGATCGCGGTGAGCCACGTGGAGTACGAGACAGCGAACCGTCACTACGCCCACGTCGATTGCCCCGGACACGCGGACTACATCAAGAACATGATCACGGGAGCGGCGCAGATGGACGGCGCGATCCTCGTGGTGAGCGCGCTCGACAGCGTGATGCCGCAGACGCGGGAGCACGTGCTCTTGGCGCGTCAGGTGGGGCTGAACCACATCGTGGTGTTCCTGAACAAGTGCGACGCGGTCGAGGACGAAGAAATGCTCGAGCTGGTCGAGATGGAGGTTCGCGAGCTTCTGAGCAAGTACCAGTTCGACGGAGACAACGCGAAGATCATTCGTGGAGCTGCGCTTCCCGCGCTCAATGGCGACGAGAAGTGGAGCGCCACGGTCAAGGAGCTTCTGACCACGCTCGACGCGGAGATCCCCGAGCCGACGCGTGAAGTGGACAAGCCATTCTTGATGGCTATTGAAGATGTGTTCTCGATCAAAGGTCGTGGAACTGTCGCGACTGGCCGCATCGAGCGCGGCAAGGTTCACGTCAACGACGAGGTGGAGATCATCGGCTTCGACGAAGTGAAGAAGACGGTCGTGACCGGCGTGGAAATGTTCCGCAAGCA
>JAJDAH010000410.1 GCA_029261965.1 Polyangiaceae bacterium | reverse complement strand
GTGCACGCCGCGCGGTAGGACTTCGCCACCTCCTGCTGCTCGTCGTGGAAGTAGGGGAACGTGTAGCCGTGTGCCTTGGCCTCCTCGGCCATTTTTTTCGGCGCGTCGGCGGGGTACTTCGTCGCGTCGTTGGAGCTGATGGCGGCGACCGCCACGCCCCGGTCCTTGCAGTAGCGCCCGAACTCCGCGAGTGCCCCGCGAATGTGGATGACAAACGGGCAGTGATTGCAGATGAAAGCAACCACGATCGGTTTGCCCGCTCCGACGAGTTGGTCGCTCGCGAGGCGGTGCCCGCTCACGGTGTCGAGCAGGTCGAACGGGGGCATCGATGTGCCGAGGCTGAGCATCGTCGAGGGGGTAGCCGCCATGTTTTCTCCTGCGGTACTTTATAACCCGTCTTTTCCCTTGGCAAAACGAGGTGTTCGCCGCGGTTGACGGCTAAAGACGAGCCCGCGAGGCGCCTGTGGTAAGTCCTGGCGCGCGGGACGAACTGAGCCGCGCCGAACGAGCGAGGAGAACGATCGTGAGCATCAAGATCCGGCGAAGAGAGGCAACCCTGCTGCTGGCCACCCTGGGCATCGGGACGGCGGCGTGTGAAGAGCGCAAGGCCGGCCAGGGCGTAGGAAGCAAAGCCAGCGCGGATCCGCCGAAGGAAGGCGCTCAGGCAAAAAAGGGCCCGCCGGGCGTCACGGCGGACACCATCAAGATTGGTAGCTATGGGCCGCTGTCGGGGCCTGCTGCGGCCTGGGGCGTGCTCCTCCACGCGATGAACGCCTATTTCGCGCACATCAACGAAAAGGGCGGCATCCACGGTCGGAAGATCGAGTTCATCTATCGCGACGACCAATACAATCCGGCGAAAACGCCCGCTGTCGCTCGCGAGCTAGTGGAGAAAGAGGACGTCTTCTGCATCGTCGGAGGCATCGGCACGGCAAACGGCCGCGCGGTGGCCGACTTCCTCGAAACCAAAGGCGTCCCCTACATCACGCCGGCAAGCGGCGATCAGTTCTGGAGCGAGGGCGGCAAGAAAAACATCTGGACCGCGTTTCCGAAGTATCTGACCGAGGGGGCAATCCTCGGCAACTACGCGGGTGAAAAGCTCGAGGCGAAAAAAGTCACGGTGCTCTACCAGGACGACGACTTCGGCAAGCAGGGACTCGAGGGCGTCAAGAAGGGCCTCGGCGACAAGGGCAAGGTCGTTGCGGAAATCAGCGTGCAGCCCACCGACACCGAACTCGGCGGACAGGTCAGCAAGATCGTGGAAGCGGGGGCCGACGTGCTCGTGCTGTATTGCGGCATCAAGCAAGCAGTCGCCGCGGTGAAGATGCTCGAGGCGCAGAAGAAGAAGCCGAAGATCCTCACCAGCTTCGTTCTCGGCGACCCGATGATGTTCAAGCTCGCAGGTGACGCGTGGAACGGCACCATCTCGAGCATGGCGACGAAGCTGCCGACCGCCGACGACCCGAGCATCAACCAGTACCGCGAAGTTTTGAAGAAACACGGCGGCGGGAAGTTGACCGTCGGGAACTTCACCCTCGCCGGGATGGTTTTCGCCACGCCGGTGACCCAGGCTCTCGAGCTGGCGGGCAAGGACCTCACTCGGGACAAATTCATCGCCGCGCTGAACAAGTTCGACGAGTGGCCCGGACCCGGACCCCACTGGGAAGGCGACGGATTCGGTCCGACGATCACTTGGAACGACAAACAACGACTCGCCAGCAACAAGATCTTCTTGGCCGAGGCCAAAGACGGCAAGTGGGAGAAGCTCACCGACTGGCTCGCACCACCTGGCGGCGAAAAGGACGACGACTCGGACGACGACGACACCGACGACGACTTCGAGAAGGAGCTCGAAAAAGAGCTCCTGGCCGAGTAGCGGACCGTGTCAGCGCAGCTCTTGTCGATCGCGAACGCCAGCATCGCGTTCGGCGGGGTGCAGGCGCTCAACTCGGTCTCGCTCGACGTGCCATCCGGCGCCATCGTCAGTGTCATCGGACCGAACGGCGCGGGCAAGACGACCCTGTTCAACTGTGTGACCGGCGTCTATCGGCCGGAGGAAGGCTCGGTGCGCCTCGGCGAAAACGAGCTCGTCGGCCGAAAGCCCCATCACATCGCAGCCCTCGGGCTCGCGAGAACATTTCAGAACATCGAGCTGTTCGGCCGAATGAGCGTGCTGGACAACGTCCTCCTCGGTCGCCACTTGCACATGGTCGTCGGTCCGCTTCGCGCCGCTTTGTTCGGCAAGAAAGTCGTCGCCGAGGAGGTGGCTCAACGCCGGAAGGTCGAAGAAGTGCTCGACTTCCTCGATCTACAGTTCGCGCGAGACCGCTTCGTCATGCACCTCCCCTATGGGGTGAGAAAGAAGGTCGAACTCGCGCGGGCCCTCGCACTCGAGCCCAAGCTCCTTCTGCTCGACGAGCCGTCCGCCGGCATGAACGCCGAGGAAAAAGAGGACCTGGTACACGTCATTCGCGACATTCGTGACGACATGGGCGTCACCATCATCCTCGTCGAGCACGACATGGGGTTGGTGATGGGCATCAGTGACCAGGTCGCCGTACTGGACCACGGAGAAAAGATTGCGCACGGCACGCCCTCCGAGGTCACAGCCAACCCGGAAGTCATCCGTGCCTATCTCGGTACGGACTCCACCGTTCAGACGGCACTCGGTGACGCCGCGGAAGACGTCGTGAAAGCCGACGAGGTCGCACCATGAGCCTCGCGGCGAAGACGCAAGACTCGGCCAGAGAGGCCAATGGTGAGCCGAGCGCGGAGCAGTTGCTCGTTTGCCACAACCTCGAGGTCTTCTACGGGAAGTACCTTCAAGTGCTTCGCGGAGTGTCCGTGAGTGTCGGTCAAGGCAACGTCGTGGCGGTTCTCGGCCCGAACGGCGCAGGCAAGACGACTCTCATTCGCACGATCATGGGCCTCATCGACGATCAGCCGGAGCGGGGAGAGGTTCGGCTCGACTCGGCCATCATCAACGATTGGGACACCGGCCGGCGCGTGCAGGCGGGTGTCGCCTGCGTGCCAGAGGGTCGCGAGGTGTTCGGGGAGCTGACGGTCCGAGAGAACCTCGTGATGGGGGCGTGGGTCGGCTCCGGCGGAGAGATCAGCGGCAATCTCGACCGCGTCTACGGTCACTTCCCGATTCTGGCGGAGCGGGAAAAACAAGATGCAGGTACCTTGAGCGGTGGCGAGCAGCAGATGCTCGCCATCGGTCGGGCGCTCATGAGTCGCCCCAAAGTCCTTCTGCTCGACGAGCCGTCGTTGGGGCTAGCGCCGCTCATCGTCGAAAGCATCTTTGGGATTCTTCGCCAGCTGGCCGAGGGTGGCATCTCGCTCTTACTCGTCGAGCAGAACGCGCGTGTCGCGCTCGCGCTCGCAGAAACCGGGTACATCCTCGAAAGCGGTCGCATCGTCATGCATGGCACGTCGAAAGAGCTGCTGGAAAACCCCGACGTTCAGGAGTTTTATCTGGGGGTGAAAGAAGCCGACTCGATCAAAGGATATCGAAGGTACAAACGTCGGCGACGCTGGGGCTGACGGGAGACGACTCGTGAAGACGTTCGAGAATCGAATTGCGGTAATCACCGGTGCCGCGAGCGGAATCGGCCAAGCCGTGGCCGAAGCGTTCGCGACCGAGGGCTGCGACGTGGCCATCGCCGACATGAACGAAACCGGGCTCGCGGAAACTGCGACCCGGGTAGAACGGCGAGGCCGACGTGCCACGCGTCACGTGGTCGACGTCAGCAAACGAAGCGAGATGGATCGATTCGTCGGCGAGGTCGAATCCGAGCACGGCGGAGCCAACATCATCGTCAACAACGCGGGCGTCTCAGTCGCCAAGACGTTCGAGCAGCACTCACTCGAGGACTTCGAGTGGCTCTTCGGAGTGAACTTCTGGGGCGTCGTCTACGGATGCAAGCTCTTCCTTCCGCTTCTACGCCAGGCCGAGGAAGCGCACATCGTCAACATCTCGAGCATCTTCGGCATCATCGGCGTGCCGATGAACTCGTCGTATTGCGCGAGCAAGTTCGCGGTGCGCGGACTGAGCGAGTCCCTCCGGGTCGAGCTCGCCGATTCGGGCATCGGCGTGACGTCGGTTCATCCGGGCGGGATCGCCACGAACATCGTCGCCTCCGCCCGTTGGAGCGAGGACGAGGGCGCGCAGAAAACGCAGAACGAAACCGTCGCCTCGTTCAAGTCGATGATGCCGCCGAGCGAAGCCGCCCGACGCATCGTCGATGGCGTCGCCAACGACAAGCAACGCGTGCTCATCACCAAAGAGGCTCATCTGGGCGACGCGCTGCAGCGAATTTCTCCTCGCGCGGTGTCGAGACTCGTGGCGGGCAGGTGGCGAAAAATGGGCGCCGACGGCGTCACGAAGCTCTAGCGAGCCTTCAAGAGCGGCTCGCCGGGCGGCGGCGCCGACGAACCGCTCCGACCGCGAGGAGCGACAAAAACGCCGCCGCAAAACCCGCCCGAGGGCGCGGTGCAGCTCGGCACGCACATCCCGCGGCGAGCGGCGTGGCATCGCTGGCTTGCACCTCGGTCGGCGTCGCCGAGACTGGCGTGTAGGTGGGCGCCGGGATCCGAGCGCTCTCGGGCGGCATCGGCAGCCCGCTCGCCTCGTCGGTCACGCGAAAAAGCCGACCGAGCAGCTCGAAGCGAAGGTTGGGCGCAGTGCTGAGGATGGAGGCCGCGCCATAATCGGACTCGGCGAATGCAAGCTCGAAGAACAACTCGCTGCCGAAGTGCACGTCCACCCACTGCGTCGTGCGCGGAAGGCTCGAATCGGTGAAGTATCCGTCTTGGAGCGGCAAGCTCCGGTCGAGGATGGCGCGCACGTCCGCAGACGCGAATGCCTGAACCGACTCTTCTTTGGTCTGCTCGTCGAGCGCCGATGAGGTACCCACCGCGTCGGCTCCGACCGCAGCTTGAGAAACCGTACCGAACTCCATCCGAGTATTACCGGCTTCATCCACGTCGAAGAACGTGAACCTCGACACGATGCCGTACCGCGAAGCGGCGGCAAGCGCGCTCGACACCAGCGCCGGGTCGTCGTTCCCGAGTTTCACGTTTTCCAGCAGGGTTCCGATGTGACGGGTCGCCCAGACCGCTGGCGCGAACGAGCTCGACAAGTCGAATTCAGGAAGCTGGACGTCGAAAGACAGCTGGGTGTCTTTTCCTCCGGTCACCCCTCGAAGCGCAATCGTGCTCGAACCTGGTGAGGCGTAGCGACCCGCAATCGCCACCGTGCTGCCAGCGAACAGGTCCTGTAGCGAGGCCGGGTAGACGTCGGACACACCGAAGTCACCGAAGTCGATCGTCGGGTCCGCCACAATCGGTGTCTGAATCTGACCAAAAAACTCCTCGACGATCTGTTGAACCGACTCGCCGGGCTCGATGTACAGCGCGTCCCCGGACGAGCTCTCCGCCAATTTGTCGAGCAACACGGTGTTGACGTCATGTCCAATGCCGAAGGTGAATATCCGGGCACCGCGTTCGTTGTTGCGTTCGGCATTCGCCACGATCTGGTCGATCTCAGTTTCGCCGGCGGTCGGTTGTCCGTCAGTGATGAGAACGACGTATTGCGGCGCGCCTCTTTTGCTGGGCAACGAAGCAAAAGACCGCGTCAACGCCTGGTCGATATCGGTGGCACCATCCGCCACGACGCGACTGACGAAGTTACCCGCGTCCTCGAGAGCCTCGAAGGACGCTTCTACGGCGGCTGGTCGAAAGGAGTCGACGTTGTCGGAGAAGGTCACGACGTTGAACCGATCGTCGGCGCGAAGGCCACTGAGGACCTGCGAAAGCGCGTTTCGCGCCTGGATGATCTTCTCTCCGTCCATGCTGCCCGAGACGTCGAGGGTGACGACGAGATCTCGAGCGACGATCTCCTCCTCGGGCGGAGCGAGCTCGGTCGACAGCAGCGCCATGAAAAACCCACCTTCATCATCGCCGTACCGGAAGGGCAGAAGATCGAATCGAACCGGCTCGGAACCACTGGAAATGAGCACGGTGACGTCGTGGGCGGTCGCTACGCCGTTCCCGCTGTAGCTTCCGGTAGCTCGGTTCTCACTCCGTACGACCTCGAGCTGGTGGTATGGCGAGTAGAGCGCTCGGAAAGGCAGCTCGGTCGACGCCCGCACGTCCAGGACCACGTCCGCCGCCGGGTTCGGGTGCCAATCCACCGGGGCCGAGAACCCCGTGAGCGTGCCTTGTCGATGGAGGTCCGTCCTCCACCGAACCTCGATTTCCACCGAAGTTTGTTGCGGATCCATCTCGACGGGGTCCATGACCCAAAGGGGGGTACGGACTTCGCGAAGCGGGGCGGGGTCGGAAAGCTCGAGAACCAGAGCGCGGCGGAGCGGATCCGCCAAACCCGGCTCGAGCAGGCGCCCGGTCCGCGGCACGCCGTCGACGGTCACCGAATCGACCACGCCCCCGGCGCGCTGGACGGGCTTGTAGAAACGCACGAGCCGTCGCCCGGACTCGTCGACGATGACGGGAACAGGATAGGTCCGGCGCTCGACGATGGTCGCACCCAAATCGTCGAGCTCGACGTCGAAAGACAGCGAGCCGAGTGGACAAAGTGCAGCGTCGTTGGGCGTGGTGGAGATGACCATCCCTCCTGCCCGGACCTCTGACGAAAAAAGCACGAGGACCAGACTCATAAAAAAAGCGAGTCCGCAGGGAACCAAGCAACGGGTAGAGCGCATGAAGTCTCCTCGAAGGAAGCGCGCCAATGTTCTGAGTTGGCGCGACCGTCCAGGCAAAGCAATGCCCGCGCCAACGCATTGCTTTCACCAAACTCGGGGCAAATTCGTCAGCGCACACTCGAACCCGAGCGTGAGGAAGTGCACGCCGGTGCCGCGCTGGCACACGTTGGCACAGCGCCGAGCTTAGAACGACACGCCGGCGCGCAAGTACGCGACTCGGAACTCGGGCACGGCTTCGCGTTCCTCGTAGGGAATGCGCACGCGGCCTTCGGGCCCGTCGGAGTAAGCGGCTTTTGCCGTCACCACGAGGGGAAAGTAGGCGCCCAAGATATCGGCGTTGAGCATGAAACGGCCCCATTGCCGACGGAAGCCGACCGCGACATCGACCCCGGAGTCTCGGGTTTCGATGGCGTCGGCAGGAGGGACTTCGCGCTCCTCGTCGTCGCGCAACTCTTGGCTAGTCTTGATCCCGAGGGTGAACGCCCGGAGCCGGCCGCTCACTCGCGCGTAGAATACGTCGCCAAAAAATCTCGTCAGTCCCAGACCCGCGGTGGTGCTGGTGGCGCGAGGAAACCGACTCTCCGCCATGGTCGCGTCGACGAACAAGAGGGTGTCCGCGCCGACGTAGACCGCCGCTTCTCCACCGATCCCCACACCGAGCAGATTGTAGACGAAGGCACCCGCGCTCAGCGCCAACGTGTCATTCAGTCTGCGGTCCCGGTTCTGCTCGTCCGTCGGCGCCCGAAGCGGGTCGTACACCAGCGACTCGGCAGCACCTTGGGCCGCCGCCTGCGGGGCTGCGAGCGTGCTCGAAATGACGAGCACAACGACGACGAAGCACCTCATTTCTGTCTCTCCATCGTTTCGCTTCGGGGTTCGATGCACCCCAGCCACCGGCCAACTCTAGCACCCGCGTAGCCCGTGGCGTTTGACCATTGAAATTCTGGTTTCGCGATGAGATCTTGGGGCGTGGCTGAACCCTGGAACAACGCTTTCTACTCGCTGGAAATCCTCGAAGACAAACACGTCGTCCGCCTGATCCGGACGGCCGAGCCGTTCAATACGGTGTTCGACATGATCAATGCGCTCGAAGAAATCCTCGCGCAAATCGAGGACGTCGACGGCAAGGAGTACGGACTCTACGTCGACGGCCGGTTGGGTCCCCAGCGCGACGACGAGGGTTTTCGGGACGCTTTTCGTGCCTTCCGACAGAAGCTCGACCAAAGATTCGCGCGGGTTGGCGTCGTGCTCGGCGACGACGGCGGGGAGACCAGCAAGGCACTCACCTTGGCGAGCAACGTCATGGTGTTCGCCGACGAGGACAAGGCGATGCGCTGGGCGGCGAACGAGCTGACCGAGGGATAGCTCACCAACCGACCGGTCAGCGCTCGAGCTTAATCGGCAAACGAATCGCTTCCTCGGCGGTCTCCGGCTCGTAGAGAACGGCGTACGCTGCCCGACTGGCGAGCACGCGCTTGGTGTACCGGCGCGTCTCGCGGAAAGGGATGAGCTCCACCCAGACGTCGAAGTCGACGTGGGGGCGCTCCTTGAGCCAGCGCACCGGACGGCCAGGCCCGGCGTTGTAGCCGGGGATCGCCAGCAGAGGATTCGTCTTGAAACGCGAGGTGAGGCTCGAAAGCACTCGGGAGCCGAACGCGATGTTGACCGAAGGTCGCTTGAGCGCCGTAGGTGTGGCCGGCAGACCGAGGCGCTTCGAATACATCGCCGCAGTGCCCTGCATGAGTTGCATCAGCCCGTGTGCGTTCGCGGGGCTCAGCGCGTTCGGATCGAACGCGCTCTCCTCGCGCATCACACCGTAGATCAACGATTCGGGCACGTCGTTGCGCTTTGCCTCGATCTGGACGAGGCGATGAAATGGACGCGGGAAAGCGATTTCCCACGCTTTCGACCAGTCCCCAGCGGGCCAGCGAGCCAGCCAGTCCGTCAAGAGCCCGCGGGCGACGCCGTGGGAATGTTTCGCAGCACCAGCGCGGGCATACAAAAGGGCGACTCCCCAGAGGATCCCCGGAGCGGCGCCGCGCTTGGCGATCCCAAGCTCGGCGATCTCGTGTTTGCCTCGCTCGATCTCGCCTTGGGACAGAAGCTCCATGGCTCGAGCGAACGCCGGCTGGTCGAATTCCGGCTGGTGTTTGAACTCGAACGCTTCGCTCGAAGATTTTTCAATCGCTTCTTCTCGCGCCTTTGCCGCTCGCACGCCGTCTCTCTCGGCGAGGCGCGCGTACGCGTGCAGCATGTAGTACGAGAGCGGCAATTCCCGCACGATGGCTTCGAGCTCGTCGTAGCCGCGAGCCTCTTCGCCGGTCTCCATCCAGGCTCGTGCGCGAAAGTAGCGTTCGCGGCCCGAAAATTCGGTCCCACGCTCGTTGTCGTGTCCTTCGACGAACCGCGCTGCTCGGTCCAGCACGCTCGCGGCACCCGACCAGTCGTCCTTCTCGATGCGACGCATCGCGAGTTGAAACATTCCGTCGAGCACCATGTCGCCGCCGGGATAGTCCTCCGCGATGGCACTCAAGAGCTCGGTGAACCGTGCCTCATCCCCGAGCTTCATGTAGCTCAGCGCAGCGAGCAGCCTGGCGTCGTCGGCGAGGCGGTGTTTTGGGACCTTCTTCTCCAGGTCCTGGAACCGTCGAATCGCCGCCGCGTGCCGGTTGTCGAGCGACGAGTACTTGCCAGCCAAATAGAGCAGCCTAGCGAGGCGATCGTCATCCCCTTTGCACTTGATGATCGCGTCTGCCAGCGAGTCCGCCGCCTTACCGCGGCGTCGTTGCAGGTCGTACGCTTTGGCGCGGAGCACCACGGCTTCGCAGCCCACCGGCCCCCACCGCTCGCTCGGAGGTAACTTTTGCAGCAACGACTCGGCGGTCTCGAGCGCCGCTTTCTCCTGGCGCGCCTCCACGAGACTTCGTAGGAGCGACAGCTCGTCCGCACCCGTCAATGGTTCGAGCCTTCGGCGGTCGGCTGGCGCGAGCGCGGCGAGCGCCTTGTCCTCGAGATTCTCCCCCTTCGAGCGGGTGACCGGCTGCGCCGCGGCCTCCAAGCGCACACGTCGTGCCGTTCGCAGTGCTTCGCTGAGCAGCGGCCGCACGTCGCCATCGGTCGCCCCGTCGTTCTTTCGTTCCGCGGCCTCCGCCACGAGTGCTTCGGCGAGATGGAGCGCGACCTTCATCCAATCGCGCGGGGCATCGTCGCTGGCGAGATAGCTACGCCACGCCTCCATCGCCAGGGTTCGGCGCCCAAGGCGGTCTGCGGCTTCTGCAACGAGAAGGCGGGTCTCACCTATGATCGGCAGCTCCGGGGAAATGCTGACCAGCCGTTCGAGACCTTTTTCGTGCAGGCCTGCGCGAAGCAGCACTCGCCCCGAGCCGAGCTTGGCGTAGTCGGTGAGCGGCCAGATCTCGGCAGCCGCCAGATCGTAGGAAGCGGCCGCGCCGTTCAAGTCACCGGCTTGCTCGCGCAGACGCCCCAGCAGGTATTGCCAGCGCTTGACGTCCCCGGCACTAGGCGGAGTCGCCGCGAGCGCCTTCTCCACGGCGAGCACCGCCCCCGCCGGTCTGCTGGCTTCGACCATTTCCGACGCCTCGGCGAGCTCGGGCCGGGCGAGCATGGGGGTAAAGTCTTCGAGCGCCATTTTGCGTTCGGAAGCTTCGGGATTCGCCGACGCGCTCGGTGACGCCGACCCACTCGAAACTCCTAGCGGCGTCTTCACGCCGTGGGACTGCCCGCTCGCTGGCGAGCCCGTGCACTCGATAGCCACCACCACGGCACCAAGCGCGGAAAAACCGAGCGCTGCACGCCACCTTTGCAGTCGCGTCGCACGCCAGAGCCGGCCGAGCCTCACCCTCACCCTCGCCTCCGCGAGTTCCAGACTTCCTCGGCGGCCTCGTCCTCCGCCTGGTCGGCGGCGGCGTTCTCGCGCGCCTGCCACTTGTCGCGATGTTTTTCCACGGCCTTGGCATCGGCGTCGGCTCTCGTGAGCCTGTCGCGCGCTTCTGTTTCGCGCTCGGTCTCTTCGAGCAACGCCTGCTCCGCACAAGTCTCGGCAGCTCGCTTTTTCGTAACGCGGTCCTCGGCGCCCAAGGTGTAGTCGCCAGCTCGAGCGAGGTCGGCCACGCTACTCTCCCCGTCTTCCAGGCGGGCGCGTTCCCGTGCCGCGACGTTCGTCGTCTCGTCTTCTTCTCGGTGACGCTCGGCGGCTGCGCGCAGAGCTTCCTCGGCCGCCTTTTTGGTCCGCTTCATCGCGTCGCCGACTTCGGTCGCCCGGTCGTCCACGGAGCGACTCTTGACGTGACGCAAGGTCTCGAGCGGGTACCGGCGCTTCACGGTGCAAAGGTAGTGGATCGCCTTTTGTCGCGCGAATTTTGGGGCGGAATCCAACCAAGACCGGCTGGTTCCGGCGAAAAACACAGTCCCCCGGCGTGCTGGCCGGCGGCACTCCGAGCTCAATCGAGAGCTATCATCTCGATGGCCGCGGGCGTGACTGGACACGCGTCGATGCACAACCCACATCCGACGCACGAGTCGGGGTCGATGCTCGGACGCCCCAAGGTCAGCGCGAGCGGCGGTGGATCGAGAGGCGGCGGACAGAGGCCCGCGCATGCCCCGCACTCCGGGCCCTGGAAAACCAGGCAGTGCGCGGCAACCAGGCGCGCGCTGCCGAGTTTCCACACCGGGTCGACCACTTCCAAGAGTGCACCGTCGTCGCACGCCTGCGCACACGGAAACCCGTCGCACGTGTGACATGGCCGCGATTCGGGGACCATCACGGGGGTGCCAGCGCCTACTGCCACCCAGTCCGCGAGCGTGTGAATCGCGCCGTGTTCGCACGCCTCGACGCAGCGACGGCACCGCGTGCACTTTTCGAGGAACGCACGTTCGCCCACCGCCCCAGGCGGACGCCGACGGGGCACGAGCGGAACCCCCAGCTCTTCACGAACGTCTCGACCAACGTGTTCCACGGTCTCCGGCACGAAACGGCGAAAGAGGTCACGTCGACTCAGGTCGCGGCTAGCCACTACATTCGTCCCACGCGCATGTTCATGTCCAGCGCCATCAAGGACAGGCCCGCGGCGCTGAGCAGCACCATGACGAGCAACAACGGAACCAAGCTTCGCCTCGCTAATTCGATCTTTTCGTAGAGCCGTCGACTGATGCGGTGCGCCACCACGATGCCGAAGACGTGGCCGACGAGAATCAGTCCCACTTGAATGTACCAAAGCGGCCTCTCGCCGATGAGATGCCCGGGGCTACGGCTCGCCGTCCCGAAGTAGTCGGCACCGGTCCCGAACGGGTCGCTCAAGAGGGGCACGATGTGCGCGCCCTCCATCCCGAGGTGCATCGCGTTGTGTGCCAAGTGGTAAAAGAGCGCGACTGGGAGCAGCGTGAACGAATACTGTAGAAAGAGAGTCCTTGCCGACACGCCTCCCCCCGCCCACCAGGCGGCGGCGCGACAGCTCCCCCAGTAGAGTCCGACGGGCACGGCCAGCGCCAGAACCATACCGACGGTGAAGTTGACGGCAGAGGGGGTGCCTATCGCCACCGTCATCCATTTCATCAAGCTCGTGCTGCCCGGCTCGAAGTTCTCCCAAGCCGTGGTCATCGTGAAGCCATGGAACAAGGTCAGCGCCAGGAGTGAGAGGCACAGCCACGACTCGTCCAACCGCGGAAGTCGAATGCGATCCATGTCCGCGGCGAACGGTCGAACGTTCAACGCGACGTTGTTTTTGTCGCAGCTCTTGATGCACTCGGTGCAGCCGGTGCAATACGTCGCGTTGTCGAGCACCTTGAGCGAAAGCCCGGTGGGGCAAGCGTAACCCCGATCGTTGCCGTGGAGGCAATCCTCGGTCGTGCACTTGGCGCACACCTTTTCGTTTCTTGCGCGGACCTCGACCGGTGCGAAGTTCGAGTAGATGCCCGTGATGCGACCGACCGGGCACAGGTGCGCGCAAAATGCCTTTTTTTCGAAGGTCAGCGCGAACCCCACCGCCAACGCCGCCATGCCGATGCCCATGTAGGCGGTGCCGCGGGGATCCGAGGTAATCCCGAGACCAAGCTCCGCCCAAGTCAGAAGCACGAACAGTCCAATGGCGGGCCACATGTTCCGGAGCCAGCTCGGAACCTGGAGCCCGAAGGACAAGGTGTCGACGCGAGCTGCGAGGCGTAGCCTCGTCATCAGGTTCGCGAGCCCATCCCATGGACAAGCGAAACAGAACACCGGACCGAGAATTACGACAGCGAAAATCAATCCCGCCCACCAGAGCGTCCACACGGCGACGGGCGCGATGTTGTGGTAGCGGCTCCCCCCGAGCCCGGCGTACACGATGAACGCGAACGCAACGACCGCGAACAGTTGGGGGATCGCTTGGAGCCAGCGATTCTTGATCGCCCGGTAGAGCTTCGGCCTTCGGATCAAGTTGAAACGAAAGCTCGACCCGCGTCCTTTGCCGATGCGTTCGACGATGACAAACGACCCCAGAATGAGAAGCACGACCGCGACGACCAATAGCCACGGCGGAATGCCACCCATCACCATCACCGTCTGACCGTCAGTTGTCGTGAAGTGTTTCATCCCCGCGTGCTCGCCGTGAGCCTGGTGCGCCGCGTGTTCACCGTGGCCGGCGTGCGCGGAAGGCTCCCCGTGCCCAGCGTGAGCCCGCGCCGAGACGGCGTCCGCGTGGGCCGGTTGCGCGCCGTCAGCTGGCTGAGGTCCGTCTTGGGCGTGCCTCGAATGCTCGAGCGGCGCCGATGCTTTGGGCGGCTCCGCCTCGACATGGTGCCCGTGCTCCGAGTGGTCCGCCGCCGACGACGCTTTGGCTGCCGATTGGCCGCCATGGTGAGCATGCTTCGAGGGGTCGACGGGCACCGCGGTCTTGGCCGGCGCCGGCTCGGCGCCGTGGTCGTGTTTCGAATCGTCAGTGCGGGCTCCGCCCTTGGCCGGCACATGATGGTTGTGTTTCGAGTGGTCGACCCGCGCTGCGGTTTCGCTCGGCGACGGCTCGGCGGGGCGGGTGTGCTTCGAGTGGTTCGCCGGCGCCTGGGCTGCGACGGGCGGCTTTGGGCCGTGGTGAGCGTGCTTAGAGTGGTCGACCGGCGCCTGGGCGGTGGCGGGCGGCTTTGGACCGTGATGAGCGTGTTTAGAGTGGTCGACCTCGGCCTGTGCGCTCGCGGCGCCCAAGAGCACCGCAAAGACCGCCGCAGCGACGGGCTGCGTCTTCATTCGCTTCGCTCGAGCTCGCCGTGTCCGACCGAGGCCCGCAAGCGCAAAGAGCACGAGCACCGGGATCGTGATCGCTGCCACGACGCCCCAGTTGACTGGCCGATCGCCGAGATCGATCGGGAAGTAGATGGTTGCCGTCCCGGGTCGGCTTGGGTCACGGATGTGCGCCACGACGTCGTAGTCGCCGCTCTCCGGCAGGGTTTCCCTCGTCGAATAGATCTTCTCTTCGTCGACGCCATCGCGTGAGAAACGCGCCACAATCTCGTCATCGCGGCGGATCTCGAAATCTACGGGCCCCTCGTAGTGCTCGTCGGCCTCGAGGTCGTACAAGTACATGAAGAACTTCACGTCGTTGGGCGTGTCCGCTTGGCGCCGGTCGTAGCCCTGGAAGTTGAAGACGGTACCGCCCATCTCCCAACGGCCCTGAATCGAAATGCTCTCCTCGGTGGGCACTTGCGGATAGTTATCGTAGTACCCGTAGTGCGGCAGCCCCTTGTTGTGATGGGCGAATGCCGAAGCAGCGGGGAGCAGCACCAGCGCAAGCGCTGTCACTACGGGAAGCACGCGGCGCGCCGCGGGGCCGAAAGAGAAGCGCCTACCGAGTTTCTGCTTTGGACAGACCACCGAGCACATCCCGCAGTTGTTGCACGCTGGACGATGGGTCCCGTTGCGTGGTGAGAGCGAGTACGGGCAGGTTTTTTCGCAGGCGTGACAGGCAGACGGACACTCGTCGGCCTTCGTTTGCAAGAGCCGCCACGGCGCGACCCGAGCCATCTGCTCGAGCAGGAAACCCTGCGGGCAAACGTTGTGGCAGAAAAACCCCGGAGCAACGAGGGCGTCGAAGACGAACCAGGCGAGCGGCACGAGCAAGAGACCCGTCGCTGTCCCTCCGGTGATCGCGAGGAAGATGGCCGACACGATGCCCACGTAGGGCAAGACGAACAGCCAGATAGCTGTGGAAGAAAACGCCGCAGCCAAGAGGCCCCCGAGCAACACCCAGCCACCGAAGCGCTGTTTCAGGCGTCGATGCGGTAGAGCGATCCCGAGTCTCATCAAACCGCTCCGGACGAGCTGGGCCACCTCGAACGCGAAACGAGCTGGACAAAGGTGACTACAGAAAAACTTACCGAGCACGGCCGCAAGAGCGACGGGCGTGAGCGCAGCGATCCAGAGGTCGGGAGTAAAAGAGCGCGAGGTCGCCGCGTGAGAGAGCACCATGATCGGGTCGACGGTGGCGACGCCGAACACGGTGGCCGCCCACGGCATGCCGAGAAAATCGAAGCTGGCGCGGAACGGCTCGTCCCAAAACGACAACAGGCGCTCGTTGTAGTCGTAGGCGGCGCCCCAGCTTTCTCCCTCGATCAACCCGACGAGGCGTGAGTTGTTGTGCGCGACCTTGTAATTGCGCCAGGCACCGCCGAAAGCCGCCCAAACGACAAAAACCAAGACGCCAAGCTGGAGTGCCCGCCGAAACACTTGGCCGAAGATGGCTCGCGCACGACCAGTCATGCGCCGGGCCCCTTCAGGTTCTCCCTCGGGATCACTCGGATGGCCTGGGGCAAATGCAAACAAGACTGCTCGCAGAGGCCGCAGCCCACGCACAGGTCGCGATCGACGTGCGGTGTTTCGAGGAGGCCAATCTTGATGGCCTGTCCCGCCAGCGGGCACGCGCGGTAGCAGGCGCCGCAGGTCCGCCCGGCGAAGCTGTAGCAGAGGCCCTCGTTGACGTAGGCCTTGCCCATGTCGACTCCCTCGAGCCAACCCTCTCGAGAATCCCCAAACGGAACGAGCGCCCCGCTCGGGCAGATGTTGGCGCACTCGCCACACAGGGTGCACCCGCGGGTGCGGGCTTTGATGTAGGGGGTGAAGACTTTGCCGAGTCCGCTTTCGAGACCATGAAAGCGAATGCAGTCGTTCGGGCACGCCGTCCCGCACTTGAAACAGCTCACGCATGCGGACTCGAACTCGCCGTCGGGTAGCGCTCCGGGCGGCCGAAGCCGAAGCTCGCGGCTACGCTTCGAGTCCTTTGTCCCTGCGGCCCACCCAGCCGCGCCCACGGCACCAGCCACCAGAGCGCCGAGAAACGTCCGTCGCGTGGCGCCGTCGCCCTTCGGCGACGTTCCCCCCGGCTCGGGCGTGAGCTCGCTCACGCCTCGAGCTTCTCGATACGACCCGCCAGCTTCTTGAAATCCGCCTGGCCGCTGACCGGGTCGAACGCTCGGTGACTCACGCCGTTCACGAGCCATTTGTTCTTCTTCGGATCCGCGGAATCGGCGACCGAGAGGTTCCACGGGCTGAACATGTACCCCTTGGGAACGGTGTTCCTCGCCGGTTTCACCTTCGAGTCGAGCCCTATCGATGCACGCGCTTCGTAGTGACCGCGCCGCGTGATGACCTTCACCCATTCGCCGTCGTCGATGCCGAGCTCTTTGGCGTCCTCCGGATGCATCTCGACGTACATTTCCGGTACCAGACGCTTCGTCGTACCGGAGCGAATGGTCTTCGACGTGTGGAAGTGCTCGTAGACGACGCCGAGGCCGACCCAGAATGGGTACTTGTCCTTCGGAACGGCATCCCACTTCTTGCCGAGCTGACTGAAGTCCGGCAACTCGGGAGTGAGGCCGTTGTCCCGTGCCTCAATCAGCAGATCCATGTGGTCTATCAAGTAGAACCCTTCCTCTGTGCCCGCTCGGCTCAACTCTTTGATGATCGCCTCGCGGTTCTCGTAGTTCTGTTCACAGAGGTGAATGTGAAGCTTCCCATCGTTGGTTCTGAACCAACCGTAGGGTTTCTCTTTCCACCCCTCCTGCTCCATGTAGCGCCGCTTCGTTCCGCCTTCCTTGGCGATCTCGTAGGTCGGCGCTGGCCATTGGATGCCGCGGTGTTTACGGATCTGGTCGTAGAGCCCGATCTTGTCGCGCTTTTCGACTTCGAGCATTCCGCTGATGTCCGCGTCGGAGCCCTTGCTCGCCTTGACGATGTCGCGGAACACCTCTTCGGGATCGTAAAAACCGTTTTCCTTCCGCTTGTAGGGGAAGATCTTGTCGCCTTCGAGCCCAAGACGGTTGGCGATCTCGATGCCCTTGTCGATGACCATGTCCATGTCGGGTCGCGTACCGGGGATCGGATTCGCGGTGCCATCACACACGTAGAATCGTCGCTCGGACTGGATGTAGGTGCCGCCGACCCATTCCCCCCACGTGGCCGCCGGCAAGATGACGTCGGCGTAGAGGTTGTTGGGTGCGTGTCTGTAGATCTCCTGCACGACGTTGAACGTCTTCGACAGGGCCGGGCGGACCAACTTGTGCTGGTCGGGCAAATCGATGTGCGTCGCGTAGATGAGGAAAAACGCCTTCAGCTCGTCCTTGAGCGCGCGCTCCATCATCCCGACGGCGTAGCCGGTGTTTTGGAGCTTGCTCACTCCTTTCAGCCGATCGGCATCGACGTGCCAGGATTCGGCGATGTGGTCGCGCCACTGTTCATTGTCGATGCCCTGGTTGAAAGGCAGCCGCCCGGTCAATCCGCCGGTGAGCCGCTCGCCCATCGCGTTCGGTTGTCCGGTCATGGAGAACGGCCCGCACCCCGGTCGCCCGATGTTGCCGGTGAGGGCCATCAAATTGATGAGGCTGACCGTGTTGTTCTGCCCGTGCAGATGTTGGTTGTACCCGATGCCCCAGAAGCTCAGGACGCCGCCCTTGCCGTTCTTCTTCCCCTTGATCGAAGCGTCTGCCCACTCCTTGGCGACCTTTCTCAGGTAGCGCGGCTCGATCATGGTGATCGGTTGGACCTTTTCCGGCGAGTAGCGCTCCTTGCAGGCCTCGACGTACTTCTCCCACCCGGTGACGTGTTCCTTCAAGAAATCCCACGCCACTGCGTCGTCGTGTTCGGTGAGGATCACGTGGGCGATGGCGTTGTGAATCGCGATGTCGCCGTTGATCGTCGAGAAGTGATACGAATTTTTCTTCCCACCGATCTCCTCGTAGCCCTGCACAGTGCCCGTGCGGCGTGGGTCGACCACCAGGGTCGGGATCTTCTTTTTCGCCTTGTGGTCGGCGATCCTCCAAAAGACGATCGGGTGCGCGCCTCGAGCGTTGTGGCCCCAATGGGTCACCATGTCCGCCATCTCGATGTCTTCGTAGGAGGTAGGAGGCGTGTCGCTGCCGAGGGACTTGAAGTACCCTGTCACCGCCGACGTCATGCACATGCGAGCATTCGCTTCGATGGTGTTCGAGCCGACTACGCCTTTCATGAACACGTTCTCGAGCCACTGCCCCTCGACCGGGAGCTGGCCTGAGCCGTAGAGGCCCACCGAGTTTCCACCGAACTTCTTGATGATCTCCACGGTCTTGGAGATGACGAGTTCTTCGGCTTCCTCCCAGGTCGCCTCACGAAATACGTTGTCGTCGAAGCTGCCCTTGCTCTTGCTCTCGCGGCCAGAAATCGGGTCGGTGTAGTCCTTTCGAATGAGCGGCTTGGTCAGGCGATCGACGTAGATGGCCTCGGCGCTCGTCAAACCCTTGATGCACTGAAGACCCGCGTTGGTCGGATGCTTCGGGTCGGGTTTCATCCCGACGATCTTCCCTTTCTCGGTCTGGATGAGGGTGCCGCAGCCCACCCCGCAGTACGGACACTGCGCGAGAATGTCGTTGGGCACGTCCTTTTCGGGTGGCGCGAACTCGGTTTGCGGTTGTCCCGGTGCAATGGCTTCGGTGAGCGGTGAGGGCTCGGTGGGCTCCACCGGCTTCTTGGATTTCTCGCATGCGACGACGGCCGCCGCACTGGCGACCAGCCCACCCTGCACGAAGCCCCGGCGAGTGAGGTCCGCCGGCGCTTGCGCGAGGACCTCGTGTTCCTTCCCTCCGTAAAATCTGGCCTCGCGACGATTGCGCTTCATCTCGATTCTGCTCCTTTTCCCCTACCAGGCACTCTTTTTGAGATGCGCGATGACGTCCTCGACTTGGTCATCGCCCAAACCGGTGACGTTGGTCACCACTTGGTCAGTGAACGGCTTCATCGGCGTACCGCTCTTGCCGTTCTTGATGATGTAGCGGAGGTATCCGACGCTCACGGTGCTCAGGAAACCTCGCCGGCCGATACCGGATCCGCTGGTGGACTCCTGATACCCGGCGCCGCGGCGACCGTGACAGGTGGCGCACACCGTGCGGAAGATCTGCGCGCCCTTGTCGGCATCGCCAAACACCGGGCTTTCGTTGAGCAGCGGGGGCTTCGTCTCGTTCTTCGACCGGAGATAGGCGACCATGGCCTCGATTTGATACCCCTCGAGGCGATCTCCGAAGCCAGCCATGGTGGTGCCCTGACGCCCGCCGGTGATCGTTCTCACGAGCCACGGATCGCTTGCCGCTTCGAGAAAACTGGTCGACGTCAGGCTCGGTGCGATACCGATGCGCCCAACCCCTTCTTCGCCATGGCAAGTCTTGCAGTTGGCGTTGAATTGCGTCTCACCCTCTTCGATCATCGAATCGATGACTTTGATGGTGCGGATCGGCCGGACTTCGGTGCTGTTCGAACGCGCCGAGCCGCCGTCGTTGGTGGAGCTGCACGCCGCGACCGCGACGGCGATCACCGCGAGCACCGCTGGCCGACGGCAAGAGCGCATTTGTTTCATCTCGAGTCCTCCAAGAACGGTGGGGGCGCGATGGAGGCTCCGCTCCTACGCACCGGAGGCGCACCAGTACAAGTCTCGTACCAGCCTAAAATCCCTCGGGAAACGCGCGTTCCACCCGAAGCTCGACGCAGATCGTGCACCGCGCCGACGCATCGGGCGCACAATCTGCGGAAGGCCCGCTAGTGGTTGGGTAGTCGCACGTTCGGGCGATCTCCTAGAGCCAACGCGAGGGAAAGCGCGCCGCCGAAAGTGAAGACCGCGACAGCAAGCGCCGAAACGAACCTCCGCCAGGATGCCGGAGAGCGATGCGGCACTCGAAAAGACACTGGCTCGTCCAACCACCCAGGGACTTTTTCGATGCGTATGCGCGCGCCCGCGGTGAGCTGGATGGGCAGGTGCGCTCGGTAGAAAGAGCGCCGGGGTGTGGACGACGGCGCGTTGGGCTCCATCAACTCGACGACCCGACCATCGACGTCGATGACGATGGGCCCGTCGTACATCCCTCTCCAGTCCAACTTTCCGAGCTCGTCCTCCGCGCCGCGAGAACCGCGAACCAGCATCACTCTCAGGCGGACTCCAGAAAGCTGGCGCTCATCGTCGGCGTCCAACCGGACGCCCGTCAGGTCCTCGATGCCGATGTGCACGTGCACGTCTCGCACGGCTCGCACCTCGTCGAGAACGAGCCTAGGTTGCGGGCGGGCGAGCTCGGCTCGTGCGCTTCGCACGGGCAGGCCGACGAGCACGGCGAGCGCAACTGCGGCGGCGGCCGCCCGACGACCGACCGGGCGGAGCCAGCCGATCCTCAAATTCGTGTGGGGGCAAACCGAAAAGCACCGACCGCAAGAGTCACAGTCGGGACCGGGATCTCCCGACGCCGGATCGAGGGACAGCCAGCAGGCGCGGGAGCAATTGCGACAGGACTTCCCGCAACTCGATGGCTCCGCGATCGTCACCCGAAGCGCCCTTCGGCGACCGAGTAGTGAAAGCGCCGCACCGGTGGGGCAGACCGTGGCGCAGTAGGTGCTCGGACCGAAAAACAGGCCGGCCACCAGCAGTCCAACGAGCCACCCTAGGGACGCCCCCGCCCCGCCCAACAACCACAGGCCATACGCCGACTGTTGAACCAACACATAGGGGAGCGCGAGGTACAGCACGACCTCGAACCCAGCGACTCCCAAACTGGCACCGAGCGCGAGCACGCACCACCGCAGCCATCGGCGCGTGGGCACCCTAGCGCGCGGGATCCGCCATCGCAGGGCGCGGAGGAGTCCTTCCATCGTGCGAGACAACGTGCCGAACGGGCAGAGCCATCCACAAAAGACTCGCCCGGCGACGAGGGCCAACCCCACCGGCAAGAGCCACGCGACGAGCACTTTTGTCGAAACCTGCATCGTGGTCAGCGCGAGCGCGCCCGCCACCGGGTCGACGACCGCGACCGAGAAGTATTCGATGCCGCTACCACCCCCGAGGAGTCGATTGGCTTCGTGAGCCAGCGTAGGAGATTCTCCGCGCGGCAACAGAGCGACAAGCCAGGCGGGTAAATCCCAGCCGGGCCCTTCCCACGCGGCCATGTCGTTTCGTTCGAGGCGTTGCCACCCCCCGAGCAAAGGCGCGACGACGACGGCCACCAGCGCGAACGCTTGAGTCAGTCGCCTTCCCCATCGCCATTTTGCTGCGGGCACAAACGACTGTACGATCGGAAGCGATACTTTGCGGCTCATCAGGCGTTCCTCCGTTCGACGCGAATCGCCGCGGGGAGCTGGGGGCACTCTTCCTCGCAGCGGCCGCACCCCACGCATTGCTCGAGCACCACGGGCAGCGCCGGTGGGGTGAGGCGAATCGCATCACCCGGCAGTGGGCACGCGTCGTGGCAATACCCGCAGAGCCGCCCGAGGTACGAAAGGCAGCCCTCGGGATCGATGACCGCGCGACCCATGCGCACCTCCCGCGCGATCACGCCGAGGTCGTCAGCGACGCCGCGGAGAGCTCCCGACGGACAGACGTTCGTGCAGCGCATGCAGAGAGTGCACGAGCGGCGCCGCATGTCGAGATATGGGGTGAGCGCCCCGTGCTCGGTTTCGTCAGCCCCGAAGAACCGGATGCAGCCGTTCTCACACACCGTCCCGCACATGCCGCAACGAACACACGCCGCCCTGAACACGTCATCGGCGGCAGCCGCCGACGGGGGGCGGATCGGCGGGGTCGCGCGAGGCCGGGGCCCGTTCGGCGCCACCGCCGCCAAGCCCGCGCCGCCGGCGGCCAGGGCGAGCCCCTGGATCACAAAAACCCGACGATTGACCTCGTAGCGACGGTCTTGGAGCACGCGCAACTTGCGGCGCCGTCGGCCGGGCGGTGCGTCGTCGTCCGATGGTTTCCACGCCATGAAAGGCGGCGCTTGCGCAACGCGTGCCAACGCGCCAAACATGGCGCGCGGCTTGCACCAGCGCGCGTAAGATGCCGAATCGAAGAACAACGACGTTGTGGGCTGCAGGTTTTGCGCTCGCGCTGACCGCGAGTGGCACGGCAGCGGCGTCTCCCTCGGTCGAACTCTCCGACGAATGGTTTCTGACAGTAGACGGTCAGTATCGCCCGCGGGTGATTGTGCACACCGGACTCGATTTTCGTGGCGACGACTCGGAGGTTCGCGAACTCGCGACGCACCGAGCGCGCCTCGGGCTCACCCTCGAGCACGACACCGGAGTAGCGTTCACTCTTCGTGTGCAGGACGTGCGAATTTGGGGCGAAGAGGACAGCACCCTCGACTTTTCAGCGAGCGGGTTCGACGCGCACGAGGTGTTCGCCGTGCTTCCCATCGTTCGGGGACTTTCGCTCAAGATCGGTCGCCAAGAGATCACCCTCGACAACCACCGGCTCGTCGGAAACGTCGGTTGGACGCAGCGCGCTCGTTCTTTCGACGCGGGCCGGTTGACCTACTCGGCGAAGCCCGTGACCCTCGATGTGTTCTACTCGAAGATTCTCGAAGCTGGACAATACCCCGATGGAACCGTGCCCGACGGGCGTGATGGCGACATCGACTTCGGGGGTGTGCATGCCTCGTTCGAGATCTCGAAGAACCACCAGATCTCGCCGAGCTTCATGACGCGGTGGATCCAGGCCACCGACGACGTGCGACACACGGCCGGAGTCAACGCCACGGGAAAGCATCGAGGGTTCCGCTACACCGGGGAAGCCTTCTACCAATTCGGAACCCTCGAAGACGAGACGATCAGCACCGCATTCGTTGCTGGAGAGCTCGGCTACGCTTTCGACGTTCCCAAAAAACCGGCCATCGCCGTTTTTCTCGAACACCTGCACGGCAACGGAAGCGCCGAAGGCACCTTCGACACGCTTTTCGCGACGAACCACAAATTCTACGGCGAGATGGATTTCTTCCTCAACATTCCGGTTCACACGACGAACCTCGGGCTGGTCGACCTCGGTGGTCGCCTGAGCGCCGCCATTGCGGAGAGGGTCGGCGCCCACGTCGACGTGCACCACTTCCGCAGCGCGGAAGACGACGCTGCGGGCAATTCTGTGTTCGGAAACGAAATCGATGTCAAAGTCGTTTTCGATCCCATCGAGTTCGTGCAGGTCCGCGCGCTCTACGGCATATTCGTGCCGGACGAGCTCATGCGCACCGTCGGGCGGGCCCCGGCAACCGGCAGCCTCGAACCGGATCACTTCACGTACTTGACCCTCGACGTGAAGTTCTGACGGGACCCGCGTCTCGCTTCACGAGCCCGCTCGGGGCGGGCGAACCAGGACCCGGTTCGCCTTCGGCTGAACCGAGCGAAGGAACGAGAAGATGGCGCTCGCGTCGGCTTCGCTCATCCCGCCGTAAGGGATCCACGGCATGATGGTGTTGTGGCTCGGATCCACCCTTTTTGCCCCACCGCTAGCGCTCGACGCCTTCCTCAGCAGCTTGACGAAGTAGCCACGGTCCACGGCGCCCAGTCCGGTTTGGTGACTGGTGAGATTCGGCGACCGGAGGACACCAAAGGGGCCTCGAAACTCGCGACCACCGGAGAACTCGCGTCCCGGCTCGAGTCGCAAGCGGGAATCGATCGGAGAATGGCAGTGACGACACCCCCCGACCGTCGCCAGATACTCGCCGTAGGCGACCTCGTCGTCCCCATCGGCGGTGGCGACGGGGCCATCGAGTTTTCGGGGGAGCAGCTTGATGTAGTAGCTGAACGGGAAATCGATCTCCGTCGGCGGCACGTTCTTGCCGTCGGGTTCGAGCGTGCGGAGGTAGGCCACGACGCTGAGCGCGTCCTCGTCGGAAAGCGCCGCGTACTCCGTGAAGGGCATCGAAGGAAACAGCGCCTCGCCCTCCCGGTCGACGCCTTCGCGTATGGCCCGCAAGACTTCACCATCGGTCCACGCACCAATGCCCGCGTCGTCGTCAGGAGTGATGTTCGACGCGCAAACTTTGCCGGGCACACCCTCGCGCGCCCCCCAGCAGTCGCCACCGGCCCCCGGGGCACCGACCACCGGTCCACCAAATCGAGTCCAATCGCGCGCGGAGTGGCATTCGATGCACCCGAGCACGTGGTTCGACAGGTAGCGTCCGCGCTCGATTCGCGCCGGATCGAGCGGCGCGTGCACTTTCAGCGCCGGTCGCTGCTCGGGTCGAACTCCCCACGAGAGGATTCCAAAAGCGAGCGCTGCGACGACAAATGAGCCCCCAATCCACAAAAGAACTCGTCGGAGCCGACGCATGCGCCGGGTCGCCAATACACGATTCGTGCCGATGACGGATGCGCTCAGTGGCCGTTCATGCGCGCGTGCCACTCCTGAACGCTGCGCACGCGCCGGGACCCGGCCGTCGCGTAGACTCTGGCCTCGAGCGAAGCCGTCACCGCGACCGCCGCCGGCATCGTCGTGAAGTACGGGATGTTCGCCAGAAGCGCCGAGCGGCGGATCGAATAGCTGTCGCGGATCTCCTGGCCACCGAGGGTCGTGTTGACCACAATCTGAATGGCGCCCGAGTTGATCGCGTCGACGACGTGCGGTGAGCCCTCCTGGACCTTGTTCACCATCTCGCATGGCACGCGTGTCAACCGGATGGCCTCCGCAGTCCCACGGGTGGCGACGATGGTGTAGCCGAGGTTTCTGAGGCGCCGAGCCACCTGACACGCCTCTCCCTTGTCGCTGTCCTTCACACTGATGAAAGCACGGCCGCGAGTGGGCAGCGAAAATCCTATGGCGGCCACTGCCTTGCCGAAAGCCACGGGCGCCGTCGTGGCGATGCCCATGACTTCGCCAGTCGAGCGCATCTCCGGACCGAGCTGTGTATCCACTCCGGGGAACTTCGTGAACGGGAACACTGACTCCTTGACCGCGACGTGCATGGGAATGGAGCCGTCGTCGACTCCGAGCTCGTCGAGGGTTTTGCCGACCATCACCTTGGCGGCGATCTTGGCGAGAGGCCGACCCGTGGCCTTGCTCACGAACGGAACCGTGCGGCTCGCGCGCGGATTCACTTCGATGATGTAGACTTCGTCGTTCTTGACCGCGAACTGCACGTTCATGAGACCGACGACGCCGAGCTCGATGGCCAGCGCTTTCGCCTGGCTCTCGATTCTAGCGATGACGTCCGCCGTGAGGGTGTGCGGTGGCAATACGCACGCCGAATCCCCCGAGTGAACTCCCGCTTCCTCGACGTGCTGCATCACACCGCCGATGACCGCCCGCTTTCCATCGGAGACCGTGTCGACGTCGACCTCGATGGCATCGGTCAAGAACTGGTCGATCAGCAGCACCTGGCTCCCGACGTCTCTCATCGCCTCCATCGCGAGACCCGCGTAGGCCACGAGGTCCTCGTCGTGCCAGCAGATCATCATGCCGCGCCCTCCGAGCACGTAGCTCGGTCGTACGAGCACCGGGTAGCCGATGCGACGGGCAATCGCGAGGGCGTCCTCGACGTTCGTTGCCGTGCTCGCCTCCGGCCGCTCGAACTCGAGCTTTCGCAAGAGAGCGTCGAAACGCTCGCGATCTTCGGCGCGATCGATGGCATCCGCGGAAGTTCCGAGCAGCTTGATGCCGCACTTCTCGAGCGCAGCGCTCAGCTTCAGCGGCGTTTGACCTCCAAACTGAACCATGACCCCCAAGAGCTCGCCCTTCGACGCCTCCTCGATGCAGATCGCCAGCACGTCCTCGAGGGTCAGCGGCTCGAAGTAGAGCCGGTCCGACGTGTCGTAGTCGGTGGAAACCGTCTCCGGGTTGCAGTTCACCATCACGGTTTCGATGCCGAGCTCTCGCAAGGCAAACACCGCGTGGCAGCAACAGTAGTCGAACTCGATGCCCTGGCCGATGCGGTTCGGCCCGCCGCCGAGGATGATCACCTTCTTCGCCGCGGTCACTTCGCTTTCGCTCTCGCTCTCGTAGGATGAGTACATGTAAGGCGTGCGAGCGACGAATTCGGCCGCGCAGGTGTCGACCCGAGCGAAAACCGGTCGTATCCCGAGCTCCTCACGACGCGCGCGAACGTCCTCCTCCGTGCAGCGACGAAGCCTAGCGATTTGCGTGTCGCTGAACCCCAATCGTTTGGTGTCCCGCAACAATTCTTCGTCGAGCTCGTCGGCCGCGGCGACGGTGCGTTCTTGCTCGACCATCAGACGGAGCTGCTCGAGAAACCATCGGTCGATGGCCGTCGCTTCGTTCACTTCGTCCACCGTCATGCCCGCCCGAAGCGCGTCGGCGACGTAGAACAAACGATCTGCGGTTGCCGTCCCGATGACCCCTTCGACGGCGGCGCGGATTTCCGACTGGCTCGGTGGCGGCAATGTCGGCGGAGGGCGAGGCTCCGCCGGCGCCTCGTTGACCAAATCGCGCGTCGTCGGTTTCGCCGCCAGCAAGCGATAGTCGGACCGACCGTGCAAGCTGACGAGACCGTCCTTGCCCGTCTCGAGAGAGCGGGCGGCTTTCTGTAGCGCCTCGATGAACGTTCGCCCGATGCTCATGGCCTCGCCAACACTCTTCATCTGTGTGCCGAGCCGCGCGTCTGCTCCGGGGAACTTTTCGAAAGCGAAACGGGGCCACTTGACTACGACGTAGTCGATTGTCGGTTCGAACGCGGCGCTCGTTCCGGTGATGTCATTTTCGAGCTCGTCGAGGGTGAACCCGACCGCGAGCTTCGCGGCGACCTTGGCGATGGGGTAGCCAGTGGCCTTCGAGGCCAGCGCGCTCGAGCGCGACACGCGCGGATTCATTTCGATGACGAGGACGCGGCCATCGGCGGGATTCAGCGCGAACTGGACGTTGGACCCGCCGGTCTCGACTCCGATCTCGTGCATGACGCTGCGCGCAGCGTCGCGAAGTCGCTGAAATTCGCGATCGGTGAGCGTCATGGCCGGCGCGACGGTGATCGAGTCACCCGTATGCACGCCCATGGGGTCGATGTTTTCGATCGAGCAAACGACGATGAAGTTGTCCGCCCGATCTCGGATGACCTCGAGCTCGAACTCCTTCCAACCGATGATGCTTTCTTCGACGAGGACCTCGGTGGTCGGCGATTGTTGGAGCGCCCAAGCGACTTTCTCTTCGAACTCTGCGGGCGAATCGACCACGGCTCCACCGGCGCCGCCCATCGTGAAGCTCGGCCTGAGGATGGCCGGGTACCCGGTGTGCTGGACGATCTCGAGCGCCTCTTCGATGCTCTTGGCGAAACCGGATCTCGGCGACTCGAGCCCCGCCGTGGTCATGGCCTCCTTGAACAAGGCGCGGTCCTCGGCCTTTCGGATGGCATCGACGCTGGCCCCGATGAGCTTGACGGAGAACTTGCTCAACACGCCGCTCTCGTGCAGCTCGAGCGCGAGGTTCAGCGCCGTCTGCCCCCCGAGTGTCGGCAGCAGCGCGTCGGGTCGCTCTCGCTCGATGATCGCCGCGAGGGTTTCGTGATCGAGCGGCTCGATGTACGTCCGGCGCACGAGCTCGGGATCCGTCATAATCGTCGCCGGGTTCGAGTTGACGAGCACCACCTCGTACCCGAGCTCGACGAGCGCCTTGGCTCCCTGGGTGCCCGAATAGTCGAACTCACAGGCTTGCCCGATCACGATCGGGCCCGACCCAATGAGCAGGATTTTTTGGATGTCGTCCCGGCGCGGCATGCCGAATCGCGGTGCACCCGCACGGACCACCGGCGGGCAGAGCCGCACTTACCACACGCTCGGCCCCGGTTGGCACTACCAGATCGCCGGGGCGGAAACTCCCGGCGGTTCCCTGGGAAACTCCGGCGGTCCCAACATGGTATGTAGGCGGGATGAGGAGACCGGCTGCGACGAGGCGCCGCCTCTGGCTCCCCGGCGCCGCGCTGTTGGTGGCCTCCTGGGCGACGCCCGCGCTCGGCCAGCCCGCGACCGCCGACGAGCTCGCCCGGCGCCACTTCGAGTCAGGCGAGGCCTATCTGCATGAGAGCGACTACGACAACGCGCTCAAGGCGTTCGAGAAGTCGTACGACCTTTCGAGCCGACCCGTCATCTTGCTCAGCATCGCGACGGTGTACGAGCGGCTGGGCGAGCTCGGCAAAGCCATCGCGGCGCTCGAGAAGTACCTCGAAACGGCCGCCGACGGCGCGCATGCGGAAACGGTGAAGCTCCGAATCGCCAATCTGAAGAAACGCGAGTCCGAACACAGGCCCGAGCCGCCGGAGCCGCCGCCCGCCGAGCCGCCGCCGACGCCGTCGACCGTCGCCCCCACCGAGGCTCCGGAAACCGAGGCCGATCCGCCGCCCGGCCCGCCTCCGAGCGGCAATCGCGTTCCGGCGTACGTGCTGTTCGGGGTCGGCGGTCTGACGGGCATCGGCGCCGGTATCACGGGGCTGTTGGCAAAAAAGGAACACGACGACGCAGAAAAGACCTGTGCTCCGAACTGCAGCAACAGCGACGTCTCGACGGGCAAAGCGATGGCGTGGACGAGCACCGCACTCACCGGAGTCGCGATCGTGAGCGTCGGCGTCGGCGCGGCACTTTTTTTCACGATGGGGTCGAGCTCGGCAGCGAGCGAGCAGAGCAAAGCTCGACCGCGTCTACAGGTAGGATTTGGCCCTCGCAGCGTCGGCGCCCAAGCCAAGTGGAGGTTTTGAGTTGCGACCCCGCCACTTGTTCGTCGCCGCGGGTCTAGGCGCGTCGCAACTCGGGTGCGGCTTCATTCTCGATTTCGACGAGCTGCAAGCTAGTGGCCCCGACGCCGGCACTGGTGGGGCCGGCAACATCGGTTGCGTCGACAACTGCAACGACAACGACCCCTGCACCGTCGACGTGTGCGACCGCAGCCAAGCGACTCCCCGCTGTGAACACCAGCGCCAACCGCTCGTCAACGATGGTTTTTCCGTCAGCAGGGTCACCGACCCGCTGTTCCGAGTGACGATGGCGGCGGCCGGGGATCGCTTCTTCATGTCGACCTACGGGATCGTCGACGGCGAACCGGACGTGCAGCTGTTCGGGTTCAAGTCCGATGACACCCCCGACGACCTCGTCGAAGGACCGTCGTTCACGGCCCTCCCACTCCTGGGAGCTCGCGATCCGGTGAGCGCCGCCGGCCTCGCAGTGGACAGCCGCGGTCTCGACTTCGACGTGCACGCGTACGTGGCCGTGGGCAGTATCGCGCCGAACCAACCCGCCGATGTGTTCGACATCGTGCTCGACGAAAACCTGGGGCTCCGAGTCGGAGACTCCGGGAGGGTCTCGACCGGTCCGAACTACGATCCTTCGGACCCGCGTCGGTATCCCATCGCGTTCCAGCCCGGGCCGAGCGCCGACGTGTACGCCATTTGGATCGGTGCCGACGGCGCCATCTACCTCCATCAATCCGGAACGGGCATTTCGGCGAACCAGCCGTCGTTTGGCAGCGCCGCTCCCGCGCAATACGTCGCGCCGATTGGCCTCGGCACCTCCCCGGGCGCCGTCTGGGGCGCCGAACAGTCGTTTGCACAAATCCTCGGAGGACCGGCCACAGCCTTCGAAGAGTGTCTGCCCCGGACGGGCATCTACACCAGCTCGACCAGCACGTTCACGGGCGCCGACGGAGTCTGGGGCGTCGGCTGGTCGAAGCTCGACTCGACCTTTCTCGGCTTCGAGCAAATCACCCTCGGATGCGGTGGCGGCGCAAGGTGCGTGCCGCTCGACCTCAACCAGGCCAATCGGTGCGAGTCGTCCGACGTCGGCGGCCGGGTCTCTTTGGGAACGCGCAATCCGGTCTCGGTGCTCATCGAAAGCGCACAGCCCGGTCGGCTCTTCCAGGTGACCGCCGCGCCCTTCGTCGACTTCGGCGCAAGCCCGCCCACGGCATCGATCGTGATGAACGCGCTGTTGTTCGAGCTCGGCAACGGCGCCGTCGACGCCACGGTGACTCCGTTGACCGGCGGCGGCGTGCCGCTTGCCACGCAGCCGGCGACGAGCGAGCTCGACGGTCCGGATTGGCCGGCGATCGCGTTCGCCGACGATCGCGTCGCGATCGCGTGGATCCAACCCGCAGGCGTCGCCGACAGCGAGCTGCGCGTCGAACGCTTTCGGCTCTGCGCCGAGTAGTCACCGTCGCTTGGCGAGACGGTCTGTCGTCGGGACGACGCTGGCCCATGCGGCAAACTGCGCCCGTGGGATTTCCTTTTTCGCCTTGGGCACATCCCGATCTTCGGCGTCGAGGAAAACGACCGGGACGGTGCGGAACTTTCCGAGACCGCCCATCCACGCAGCCGTCGCCCGCCCGTGAGACGGCGAGCTCTCGCCGTCGACGAGGATGATGTCGGGGCGCGTGCCCTCGAGCTCCGATTGGCACTCCGGAAAACGTGGCTCCACGACGACCACGCCATGGCCAACGTCACGCAGGGCCGCGAGCTCCGTCCCGCGCGCCGCTCCGCCACCCATCATGAGAAGGACGACGCTCGCCACAGCGAGCACTACGGTAGCCAAGGCCCGTGGTGGCCGTCGACCCACCAGGCGAAGGGCCACAAACCCGCGACCTTGCAGCGATAAAGCGGACCCCGGCCCCGCGGCAGGCCCAAGGCGGCCCCAGCGCCGGAACCAGCCTCACCGCCGGAAATGCTTGACGAAATCGCCGCCGGAGGCCATATGTCCGCGCTCCCCATGCCCAAGATGAAGACCAATCGCGCTGCGGCAAAGCGCTTCAAGATAACCGGCACGGGACGCGTCCGGCGCCCGAAGCAGAACGGTCAACACGGCATGATCGGCAAGAGCCGCAAGCTCACGCGCCGCCACCGCGACAACGACATGGTCGCGCCGAGCTTCGAGTACCGCGTGAAGGTGCTGCTGCCGTACGGCACGAAGTGAATCCGAGGAGATACCGATGCCCCGCGTGAAGAGAGGTCCCATCCCGCATCGTCGCCATCAGGCGGTGCTCAAACAGACCAAGGGATATTGGGGCGGACGCAAGAACAGGTATCGGCAAGCCATCCGCGTGCTGTGGAAGGCATGGCAGTACGCCTATGTCGGGCGCAAGCAGCGCAAGCGCCAGTTCCGCCGGCTGTGGATCACACGCATCAACGCCGCCTGCCGTCAAAACGGGACGACCTATTCACGACTCATCAACGCCCTGAAGATCGCGGACATCGATTTGGACCGGAAGGTGCTCGCTGACATGGCGGTGAACGACCCCGCGGCGTTCAAGCAACTCGTCCAGCTGACCACCAGCGTTCAACCAGCCGCCAGCGCGAGCTGACCTCGCCGCCGGGGAGGAGGCTCCGGGCGTGACCGACGCTGCCGCCGACATCGAGAGCGGCCTCCGAGCGCTAAGCGAGAGCTTTCGTGAACGGCTCGCTGCCGCCGACGACGAGCCGTCGATGCGGGCCGCCCGCGCCGAGGTGCTGGGGAAGAAGGGCGAGCTCACCAAGATCCTTCGGGGCATGGGCAAGGTGCCCGCAGAGAAGCGACGCGAAATCGGTGAGCGAGTCAACGCCGTCAAGGCGGAGGTCGAAGCCGACTTCGAAAAGGCCGTCACCGCGCTCGCTCGACGTCGGCGCCAGGCCGACCTCGAAGGCCGCCCCGAGGACCTCACCCTGCCCGGCCGCGTGGGAACGCCGCGCGGGCATCTCCATCCGCTCACCAGGGTGAAGGACGACATCCTCGACATTTTTGCGTCGCTGGGTTTCGCCATCGGATGGGGACCCGAGGTCGAGCTCGAAGAAAACAACTTCACCAAGCTCGCGTTTCCGCCTGATCACCCGGCAACCGACATGCAGGACAGTTTCTGGGTGACGGTCGAGGGCGGGGAACCGGACGCTAGGGTACTCCTGCGCACACACACTTCGAACGTGCAGGTGCGCGAGATGATGGCCAACGAGCCCCCGATGGCGATCGTCAGCGGGGGTCCGGTGTACCGACGCGACGACGACATCACGCACTCGCCGATGTTTCATCAAATCGAAGGCTTCTTGGTCGACGAAAACGTGAGCTTCGGCCACCTCAAAGGCGTGCTGACCGAATTCGCCCAACGGCTCTATCGACCCGATACGCCGGTCCGCTTTCGGCCGAGCTACTTCCCGTTCGTCGAGCCGGGCGCCGAAGTCGACATCGGTTGCGTATTTTGCAACGCCGAGAACGGGTCACGCGCGTCGTGTCGCGTGTGCAAGGGCACCGGTTGGATCGAGATTCTCGGCTGCGGCATGGTGCACCCGGACGTGTTCGAACACTGCGGCATCGACTCCGAACGCTGGACCGGGTTCGCGTTCGGGCTGGGCATCGAGCGCATCGCGATGTTGAGATACGGCATCCCCGACATCCGACTGTTCTTCGAGAACGACCCGCGCTTTCTCGCCCAGTTCTAGCCGGGCCTCGATTGGAGGTTTTTTTCTGGCCCTGGCCGCGTGCTGGTCACGCGGCGTGCGCCGAGGAGGCGCGGGACGGTGGCTCCGGGGTCGCGCCGATCTCGACGACACGGTCCGCGATCGCCCGCACCTCCTGCCGATGAGTTACGACAATCACGCTGCGCGCTCCTCGTAGCCCCTTGATGGCGGTCAGTACCCGCTCGGTGGAGTCGGCGTCGAGTCCCTCGGTCGGTTCGTCGAGCAGCAGCACCGGCAAGCCGGTCGCGAGCGCTCGCGCGATGGCGACTTGCCGCCGCTCACCGCCGCTGAGCTCGCGGGCCCCGGGTCCGATCTTCTCGCTCAGCTCGGCGAGATCCTCAGCACCGATTTGCGAAAGCGCGCGACGACTCGCGGCCTCGTCGGCGCCGAAGAGCCCGACGTTGCCGAGCACCGTGTCGGTCACGAGCGGAGCGTCCTGAGGGACCCACGCAAACGGTCGCAGAGCGGGACCGACCGGCGCATCGGTGATGGGTCTCCCGCCGTATTCGACTTCGCCAACGACAGCCTCGAGACCGATGAGTGCGCGGAGCAGGGTCGTCTTCCCACTGCCGGTCGGGCCGACGACACCGACAATTTCCCCGGGGTTCACCACCAGGCTCGTACGCGGGCCACGCCCCGGCACACCCACCGCGCGCGCTTCGAGCGTCGCGAGCTCGTGCGTCTCCTTGGAGACGCAGCTCGGACTTTCTTCGTCGCCGGCCGCGGCGATGAGACGGTCGACCGCCTGGTAGGCCATCTGGCCGCGCGCAAGGTGAGCGCGTGCGTCGCCAAGGTCACGCATCGGGCGGTACGCCATGAAAAAAATGGCTGCGAACACAACGAGGGTCCCGTCCACCGTGAACCCCACGCGAGAAGCGAGAACGATGGCGCCGAGCAACGCGAGCGCGCTCAGCACTTCGTTCGAGCTGGAGAGCGCCGCACGGGCCGCGTCTACGCGGGCCGAGGACCGACTGGCACGCTCGCCCAGCAGCTCGATGGCCCCATGCACGCGCTCCTGTGCACCATAACTTCGCCAGAGATCGACATGTCGCACGAGCTCGTCGACCCCCGTGTGAAGTTCCTCGACGACGAGCAGCGCGCGTTCGTTGGCGCGGCGCCAGCGTCGTCGAAATCCGGCCAGAAGGAGGCCGAACGGCACCAAAGCCAAAAGTGCGCCCAAAGCTAACGGGCGTGACACCACGATCAGTGCCAGGGCGAGCGGCACAAGTTGGGCCGATGACCGAATGGTCGCCAAGGCGCCAACTTGGGTGGCGGTTTCCACCTCCCGGACGCGCACCGCAATAGTTGCGAGAACCCGGGAAGCCGCGTCAGGCAAGCCACGGTGGAGGAGGGCCGCGGTGACCCGGCCGCGCAGTCGGGCGCCCACCCGGCCTGCGACTCGGGATTCGACGAAACCCAGGGAAATCGAGGCGATCGCCTTGACGATCGTTGCCGCGAGCCCGACATAACAAAGCAGCACGGGATCCCAACCGGGAGCATTTGAGCCCACCACCAGCGCCCGGCCCAGGAGCCCCGCCGCGATAGCGGTGCCCGCGTGCCCAACTGCGTGAAATATCACGCTTAACGCAAGGGTTGCGAGAACTGGGCGGTGTCGAAGGAACTCTGAGAAAATTGCCCCGTAGAACCCCGTGTCCCTGCCGCTCTGATCCGACCTTTTCGCTTTCTCGCCCGTATTTAACGTTCCCGGTCCCTCGGGCCGTTCCATGCCCTCAGCACGCCTCTGCCGGGGGCCTGGTTCACTCGTGAAACCCCATTTCACGGTGAATCTCTTTCCTCGCGGCCGAGCAACATCGTCGCGCACCACCCTAACTCCCGATGAATGGATTCACCCTGAAGATCTCCCAACCTCTGAGCGGCCCGCGCCGAGAAAGTCAGCTCACGGCCGGGCATGGAGATTGCACCGATATCTGCGCGTTTCCCGCCCATAACCCCTAGACACGACTTCCGCCCATGGACCCGAGAGCCCCCCGCGACGGCGACGGAATCAACGCCCCCATCCAGAGGTTGTCACAGCGCTTGATGCCCTGAGCCACCCCGATTGCCAAACCCCCTCTCGAGCCCCACACGACTTTCTTCCCGAAACTTCCCCCCCTTACGAATTCGGCACGAACCATGACCGCAAAGCAAAGCAAAGACCTCCTCCTCGACGAAGACGCGTCCGAGCAGACCGGCGTGCGGGCCCGACCGCGCGGTGCTCCCGCTGTGGATCCCTCCGTGACCGCTCAGAAGGACAAATCGAAGAAGAAGGTGTCGAGGAAAGACAAGCTCCCCGACGAGGTCGCCAACGACTCGATGCTCTCGCGATACTTCCGCGACATGGCCACTCACCAGGTCATGGGCCCCGAAGAGGAGCTCAAGGCCGCCCAAAGTGTCGAGAATGCCGAGGTCGCCCAGTGGGCGGCGCTTCTTTCGTACCTCCCGGTGGCGGAGCACCTCATCGATCAGCTCGAGCGAAACGTGCAAACCCTCAGCGAAGAAGTCCGCCCGCGACTCGCCGAGGTCGCGGAGCTGCGCAAGCTGCTCAAGGTCTATCGCAAGCAGCGCAGCAAGCTGCTCGCCGATCAGATGCGAACGTGGACCTCGTTCTGCGAGGATCTCGCGCGCGACGTCCGGCTTCCGGACACCGACCGAGTCTGGATCGCCAACGCCAACCGTGAAGCGCGGGCATTGTCGAAACCCGACGAGCTAACCGGTCGCCCGGTGGTCGCCGCGACCCCGGCGTACAAGCGCTACATCGACCGAGTTCGGTGCACCGACGCCGTGCAGCGCGAGACCAAGAACCGCTTCGTCAAGGCAAACCTGCGCCTCGTCGTGAGCATCGCCCGGCGCTACAACCGCGGGCGCCTTCCGCTCATCGACCTCATTCAAGAGGGCAACATCGGACTGATGAAGGCCGTCGAGCGTTTCGATCACGCGCGGGGCTACCGGTTCAGCACGTACGCCTCGTGGTGGATTCGCCACGCGATCAGCCGCGCGCTCGCGGACAAGGGTCGCGCGGTTCGGATCCCGGTTCACATGCTCGACACGTACAACCGTGTCGCGCGGGCCACGCAGACCATCATTGCGCGCACCGGCCAGGAGCCGACCATCGAAGAGTTGGAAAAAGAAACCGGAGTTCCGCGCGAAAAGCTCGACAAGGTCAAAGACCTCTACGCGGACACGCCGTTCTCCCTCGACCGCCCGGTCGGCGACGAGGACGGTCGCCGCTTCATCGACTTCCTGGTTGAAGAGAACGCCTTGTCGCCTTTCGACAACCTCGCCAACCAGAAGTGGGCGGAGGAGGTCCGACGTTTGCTCGGCACCCTGACGCCGATCGAAAGTCGGATCATTCGGTGGCGCTTCGGTCTCGACAACGAGGACGAGCTCACGCTCAAGGAAATCGGCGACAAGTACAACTTGAGCCGTGAGCGGATCCGCCAGCTTCAAGAGCAGGCGATCGGTAAGATCCGCAAGCAGATGCGAGAGCGCTGGTAGACCCGGCGCGGCCCCCAGCCAGGTCGCCCGCGCCCCCCAACACGGCGGGGGGTGCCCTGCACTAGCCCACGGTCCCCTGGAATTTCAGGTGGTTACGGTACCGCTGCGGTCCGTCATTTACTTTTTTTTCAGGGTAGGCGCATAACGGCGCGCGTCATCTTGCCACGCCTTCGGTCCCCACCCCGGGGCCCCCGAAGGCGTGAGGCTAGAAGACCATGTTGTGGACCGGTTCCATGCCCAGCCCCCGCTTCGGCGGCGGGCTAGTCCATTGGGCCAGTTTTGCAAATTATGCGCAAAGAAGCGCGCGCATTTCTGCGCGCAACCGTGGTAGCAGCCCTGCGGATTCAACGAGTTAGCCGCGGAACCCCCGCCGCATGCCGCGCGCTCGGAAACGAGGGCCGGCTTCATCGGAGCTCCCCTTTTCGACGGTTTCAGAGATGAGTCGATTCGTATTCCCCCGCTGGACGAACAAGACCCCGATGCTCGCGGGGGCCGTTCTTGGTGGCGCCCCCGTCTACCTGACGTTCCTGATCTGGTTCGGCTTCTCGCCGAAGACGTTGGACGTCGGCTACATGCCGGAGCAACCCGTACCGTACAGCCACGCGCTGCACGCGGGCGAGCTCGGCATCGATTGTCGATACTGTCACACCACGGTCGAGAAGGGCGCCGCCGCTGGTGTGCCGCCGGCCGAGACGTGCATGAACTGCCATCAGCGCGTCAAGAAGGAGAGCAAGAAGCTGCTCCCCATCCGCGAGAGCTACACGACAGGCGCACCAGTGGAGTGGGTGAAGATCCACGACCTCGGCGACTTCTCGTACTTCAACCACAGCGCGCACGTCACGCGCGGCATCGGTTGTGTGTCGTGCCACGGCCGAGTCGACCAAATGGTCGAGGTCTACCAGCACGAGCCGCTGAGCATGGGGTGGTGCCTCGACTGTCACAGAAACCCCGACCCGCACCTACGTCCGCCCGAGGAAGTCACGAACATGACCTGGGAACCGCCGGAGGACGCAACGACCTACGGCAAGAGCCTTCGCGAGAAGCGAAACATCAACCCTTCAGAAGATTGCTCGACATGTCATCGGTAAAAGACCAGGGGCCGATTCACTGGCGCACGCTCGCCGAGCGTGATGGCGATCCAGAATTTTCGAAGGTCGCCGAACGAGAGTTCAGCACCGAGCTCGAAGGCGACATCGCGGAGGCCGAGCTCAGCCCAGCGGACTCGACGGGACGCCGCCGCTTCTTGAAGGTGATGGGCGGCGCCGCCGCGGCGGCGGCCACCGTCGCCTGCGGCGAGGAGCAAGACGGGATCCGGTGGAAGAAGGACTACATTCTGCCGTTCTCGCGACGGCCACCGGACCACGTGCCCGGGGTGCCGAAGTCTTTTTCGACCGTCTACGAGCACGCGGGCGTCGGCATCGGGGTGCGAGTCACCAGCTACGACGGGCGGCCGATCAAGGTCGAGGGCAACCCCAATCACCCCGACAGCCTCGGCGCAGCGACCGTCTTCGCGCAAGCCGCAGTGTTCGAGATGTACGACCCGGATCGCAGCCGTGGTCCGGCGCGCATCGCCGGTGCCAAGCGGTCGGCCGCCGACTGGGCGAGCTTCGAGGGCGAAGGCCGGAAGATCTTCGACAACTCGAAGGCAAAAGGCGGTCAGGGACTGGTCTTCGTGTCCGAGGCGAGCTCGTCTCCTGCGCTCGCAGACATGTTGCGGCGGCTGATGAACGAGTACCCGCAAGCCAAGTGGTACGAGTGGGAGCCGGCGTCGCGCGACAACGCGCGAGCCGGCGCAGCGTTGGCGTTCGGTGCCGCTCATCGCACGCACGTGCAGCTCGAAAAGGCACGGGTCGTTCTCTGCCTCGACGCCGACGTGATGAGCGAAGAGCCCAGCGCACTGCGGCACGCCCGGGCAATGATGAGCACACGTAAGCCCGAAGCTGGTTACATGACGCGGCTGTACGCCGTCGAAAGCCGATTCACCAGCACGGGCGGCGTCGCCGACCATCGGCTGCCGCTCCCGTCCACTTACATCAAAGCCTTCGCCGCAACCCTCGACGCCGAAGTCAGTGCAGCCCTCGGTGGCGACGCCGCGGGCGGAGCCCAGCAGAAACCCGCAGCGGCATTTCTGAATGGCCCGAAGGTCGCGGCGTTCCTGAAGACCGTCGTCAAGGAGCTCGTCGCCAACCGCGGCAAGTCCGCGGTCGTGGTCGGACCGAGCCAGCCGCCAGTGGTGCACGCGCTCGTCCACCGCATCAACGAGGTTCTCGGCAACGTCGGCGGGGCGATCAGCTACCTCGCGGAGCCCGAGCCCGCTCGCCCTCACCACCGGGACGCCATCAAGACTCTGGTCGGCGAGATGAACTCCGGCCAGGTCGAGACCATCGTCGTTCTCGGAGCGAACCCGGTCTACGACGCGCCGGCGGACCTCGGCTTCGAGAAGGCGTACAGCAAAATCAAGTATCGCATCCGTCTCGGCGTTTACGAGGACGAGACCTCGAACGCATCGACCTGGCACCTGCCCGCGGCACACTGGCTCGAGCGCTGGTGGGACGCACGAGCGAGCGACGGCACCCTGTCGATTGCCCAGCCCATCGTCGAGCCCCTGTTTCAGGGCCGCACGCCGACCGAGCTGCTCGCTTTCATTCTCAACGACGAGCAGCAAAAAGGTCTCGATATCCTCCGCCGCGTCCACGCCGGATGGGGCTCGGACGACCGCGCGTGGAAACGCGCTCTGCACGAAGGCATCGTGCCCGGGACGGCCTTCAACGGGACCGAGCCCGAGGTTCAAACCATCGCGCCGGTGAAGCTCACCGCCGAGGAGCTCGGCGGACTCGACGTTGAAAACGGCAAGCTCGAGCTGGTGCTCTGCCCGGACTCGAAGGTCTACGACGGCCGCTTCGGCAACAACCCCTGGCTGCAAGAGCTGCCAGACATGATGACGAAGCTCACCTGGGACAACGCCGCGCTCATGAGCCCGGCCACAGCCGAAAAACTCGGCGTCGGCGACGCCACGTGGGTCGAGCTGAGCATCGGCAGTCGCAGCCTCGAAGTGCCAGCCTTGATGGCGCCTGGAGTCGCGCCCGGAACGGTCGTGCTCTCCTACGGGTACGGGCGTACTCACGCGGGCCGTTTCGGAGGCCAGCCGGGAGTCGACCCCGTCGGCGCCAATGCCTACGCCCTGCGCACGACGGAGGTCTTCGACCCGAGCCGTGGCCTCTCAGTCAAAGCGACCGGCAAGAGGGCCAAGCTCTCGACCACTCAAGACAAACACGTCATCGATCAGGTCGGCCGCGACGGCACCGAGGAGCGGCTGCCGCAACTCGTGCGGGAGCAGACCCTCGCCGCGTACAAGAAACAGCCTGACGCCGTCCGGCATGCCGTGCACCACGAGCCACTCTTGTCGCTCTGGAACGAGCCGGTCTCCTACGACGGCCACAAGTGGGGCATGAGCGTGGACCTCAGCCGTTGCGTCGGGTGCAACGCCTGCATCGTCGCGTGCCAGGCCGAGAACAACATACCCGTCGTAGGCAAGCACAAGGTGTCCCGCGGCAAGGAGATGCACTGGCTACGCATCGACCGGTACTTCAAGGGTGACGCCGAAGACCCGCAGCTCGTTCAGCAGCCGGTGACTTGCCATCATTGCGAGCACGCTCCCTGCGAGCAGGTTTGCCCTGTCGCCGCGACCTCGCACTCGAGCGAGGGGCTCAACGACATGGTCTACAACCGCTGCATTGGCACGCGGTATTGCTCGAACAACTGCCCCTACAAAGTGCGGCGGTTCAACTTCCACAACTATCACGACGACATGAAAGACCCGGACAACCAGGTCAAAGGCATGTCCTTCAACCCCGAGGTCACCGTCCGCTTCCGTGGCGTCATGGAGAAGTGCTCCTTCTGCGTGCAGCGGATCCGCAAGGTCACCATCGAGGCGAAGAACCATCGCCGCCCGGTCGAAGACGGAGAAATCGTCACGGCGTGTCAGCAGACATGCCCGACCGAAGCCATCGTATTCGGGGATCTCAACGACGGTGCTAGCCGCGTAGCCGAGCTGCAGAACCGACCGCGGTCCTACGCGATGCTCGAAGAGCTCAATGTGCGGCCGCGCCTCAAGTATCTCGCCCGGGTCCGAAACCCGAACCCGGAGCTTGCACCGCCCGAAGAGGGCGACGCGAAGCCGAAGGGAGGTCACGGATGACCACCGCAGCTCCCGAAGCCGACGACATCCACCTCAACGCTTATCAAGGCCCGCTCAAGCCGACGGACAACCCGTTCGCTGAGCTCACCGAAAACGTCATCCGCGTCACCGAGGTGCCGAAGCCGCCTCGCGCCTGGTACATCGCGTTCGCCATCTCGCTCGCCGCCCTCACGATGTTCGGCGGCAGCATTGGATACGTCTTCTACGAAGGCATCGGCGCCTGGGGAAACATGATCCCGGTCGCCTGGGCTTTCCCGATCGTCAACTTCGTCTTCTGGGTCGGCATCGGCCACGCCGGCACGCTCATCAGCGCGATCTTGTTCCTTCT
The DNA here is from genome assembly GCA_029261965.1 of Polyangiaceae bacterium. Taxonomy (GTDB): domain Bacteria; phylum Myxococcota_A; class Polyangia; order Polyangiales; family Polyangiaceae; genus JAJDAH01. The sequence continues at coordinate 3,132 of JAJDAH010000410.1, read as the reverse complement.
GCGTGCCCGCTGGCGGACGGCGATCAACCGAAGCGCCGAGGCAATGACCATCTTCGCGGTCATCTGCGCGCTCACGTTCCCCGGCATCCACATCGGCCGCCCGTGGCTGCCCTACTGGATGTTCCCGATCCCGAACCAGATGGACTTGTGGCCGCAGTTCCGGAGCCCGCTCGAATGGGACGTGTTCGCGGTCGGCACATACTTCACGGTCAGCTTGCTGTTTTGGTACATCGGCATGATTCCGGATCTCGCCGCGATTCGGGACCGAGCCAAAGAGCGCACGCGGCAGGCAATCTACGGTGCCTTCGCCATGGGATGGCGCGGCAGCTCCCGGCAGTGGCACCGCTACGAGCGCGCGTACTTGATCCTCGCCGCTCTCGCGACGCCGCTCGTGCTCTCGGTACACTCGGTCGTCAGTTTCGACTTCGCCACCGCGCAGCTACCCGGCTGGCACACGACGATCTTCCCTCCGTACTTCGTCGCCGGCGCTATCTTCAGCGGTTTTGCGATGGTGGTGACGCTCCTCGTACCGGCGCGTCAGTTCTTCGGGCTCAAGCGGATCATCCGCATGGAGCACCTCGAGAACATGAACAAGGTCATCCTCGCGACCGGCACGATGGTTGGATACGCGTACGGGATGGAGTTCTTCATCGCCTGGTACGGCGCGAACCCCTACGAAACCTTCGCGTTCGTCAACCGCGCGTTCGGGCCATACGCCTGGGCCTATTGGACGATGGTCAGCTGCAACGTGATTTTCCCGCAGCTGTTCTGGTTCAAGAAGATACGCACGAGCATTCCCGCGATGATGGTCATCTGCGCGCTGGTGAACGTGGGCATGTGGTTCGAGCGCTTCGTCATCATCGTGACCAGCCTCAACCGTGATTTTCTGCCCTCGAGTTGGGGCTACTTCCTACCGACGGCCTTCGACTTCATGACCCTTGTCGGAAGCTTCGGCCTCTTCTTCACCTTGTTCCTGCTGTTCTGCCGGTACTTGCCGCTGGTGGCGGTCGCAGAGGTCAAAGCGACCCTGCCCGAAGCGCATGCGCACGACGGGGACCACTGAGATGAGCGACACCAACGCCAATCCCAACACGGAGTCCGAAGAGGCGCCGCTCTACGCGCTCTTGGCAGAGTACGAGACGCCGACCGACGTGGTCGCCGCTTCGAAGAAGGTTCGCGACGCGGGCTTCAAGAACTGGGACACCTACACCCCGTTCCCGATTCACGGGATGGAGCGCGCGATGGGGATCCCCTGGACCGTGCTGCCCTGGCTGGTGTTCTTCGGCGGGCTGACCGGGTGCGCGACGGCGCTGACGCTCCAGTGGTGGACCAACGCCTACGACTACGCCTACATCATCAGCGGCAAGCCCTTCTGGAGCATCCCGGCCAACATTCCGGTGACCTTCGAGCTCACCGTGCTGTTCAGCGCGCTCACAGCCGTATTCGGCATGCTCGCCCTCAACAAGCTGCCGCAGCCGAGCTCACCTCTCGACCACCACGACCGGTTCGTCGACCGGGTGAACGACGACCGGTTTTTCCTCGTCATCGAGGCCAAGGACCCCAAGTTCGACGAGGACGACACGAGGGAGCTGCTCGAAACCACCAACGCAGTCATCGTCGACGAGGTCGCCGAGGACACGAAGACGAGCGCGACGGTGCCCGCCGGCGTGATCTACGGTCTGGTAATCTTGACGGTCGCTTCGCTCATCCCCTTCGCGATCATCGCGAAAGCGCGGGAGAGCAAGTCGAGGGAGACGCGCTACCACATCATCCCCGACATGGACACGCAGTACCAAAAGTACAAGACGCAGAAGAAGAACGCGTTCTTCGACGACGGACGGGCGATGCGCCTCCCGGTCGAAGGGACCGTGGCGGTAGGCGCGCTCGATCTCGACGACCACTTCTTCCGAGGCAAGAACGGCAACGCTTGGGCGCGGACCTTCCCCGATCGCATCGAGCCGAGCGCGGAGAACATGGAGCGCGGTCGCGAGCGATTCGGCATCTACTGCGCGCCCTGCCACGGCATCACCGGCGCCGGCGCCGGCATGGTGGCGATTCGCGCCAAGAGCCTGGCCGAGGGCACTTGGGTCGATCCTATGGCGATGACCAAGGACTACCTGCTCTACCAACCCGTCGGTCAGCTCTTCAACACGATCACCAACGGCATCCGGAACATGCCGCCCTATGCGGCACAGATCCCTCCGGAAGACCGGTGGAAGATCATCATGTACATGCGCGCGCTCCAGCGAAACCAAATGGCGATGCCCGACGCCGAGTCGACACCGACCGACGCCGAGCCGGAGCCCGTGAAGGCTCCCGAGCCCGAACCGACCCCCGATGAGCCCCCGGCCCCAGTCCCGGCAGCGCCCGCACCTGCAGCACCACCGACCCCGGCGGCACCCGCCCCAGTGGCACCCACCCCGGCGGCACCCGCACCCGCGGCACCCGCACCGACCCCCTGATGCGACGGAACACGATCGATGGCTGAATCGAAGAAAAAAGCCAAAAAGAGCAAGTCCGGCAGCTCGCGCAAGTCCGGCTCCTCGGGCGGTTCGAGCAAGTCGAGCTCGACGTCGAAGGCTGCGGCCAAGCCCGCCGAGGGGCCGCTCGCCCTCGGGGAGCTCGCCGTCAAGGTGCGCAACGGCGCCTTGGTCATCGGCATCGTCGGCCTGGGCGCCGCCTACGCCGTGGGCTCCGGCGACAAGAAGGCGTTCCTCTTCTCTTACCTCATCGCCTTCTTCTACGCGCTGACCCTAGGGCTCGGGGCGCTGTTCTGGGTGAACCTGCAGCATCTGGTGAACGCGCACTGGTGCATCTCGATTCGACGCGTGGGCGAGTTTTTTGCCACCAACTTCGTCGTGTTGGCCTTGTTGTCCGTGCCGATCGTCGCCACCGTCGCCACGGGGAGCGACGAGCTCTACAAGTGGAACAACGAAGAGCTCGCCGCGAGCGACCACCTTCTTCACCACAAGGCGCCCTACCTCAACAAGACGTTCTTCCTCATCCGGGTCGTTTTCTACTTCGGCTTCTGGTGGTGGCTGTCGAACACGCACTTCAAGGCGAGCCTCCGACAGGACAGCACCGGCGACGCCAAGATCCCCAACCGGCTACAAGCTATCAGCGCACCCTCGA
>JAJDAH010000409.1 GCA_029261965.1 Polyangiaceae bacterium | reverse complement strand
GTCTTGTCCTGTCGGAAAGATGTGCGAGCATTCCTCGCTGGTTAAACACGAGATACTTCTAGGAGAGAGTTTTGGCAAACGTAATAGTAGTTGGCGCACAGTTTGGTGATGAAGGCAAAGCTAAGGTTACCGATCTATTGGCCAGAAATGCTGATGTTGTTGTTAGATACCAAGGTGGCTGTAATGCCGGTCACACAGTCGTAGCCAACGGACAAACCTATAAATTCCATTTGATTCCATCGGGAATCGTCTACGAAAAGAAAACCTGCATTCTAGGTCCTGGATTGGTTATCGATCCCAAGGCTCTACTAGAGGAACTGGATGCTCTGAAAGAAAGAGGTTTAGATGCTAGCAATTTGAAGATTTCGGCAACTGCTCATGTAACAATGCCATATCACCTCACATTAGACGCTGCCGAAGAAGAAAGCCGTGGTGAAAATAAAATTGGTACCACCAAAAGAGGAATTGGTCCTACTTACGCCGATAAATGCGCAAGATCCGGAATCAGAATAGAAGACCTTTTAAACGAAGAAGTTTTAAAAGAAAAACTTGATTTTATGGTTCCGAGAAAAAATGTACTTTTTGATCGCCTCTACAATTTAGATGAAATGGACGTCAACGAGATTTTAAAAGAGTATCTCGGTTACGCTCAAAGAATAAAGAAGTATGTTTGTGATACGTCGGCTCTTATATTTGAAGCTGTCGGTGAGAAGAAAAACATTTTGTTCGAAGGAGCGCAAGGTACTCTCTTGGACCTAGATCATGGCACATATCCCTATGTAACAAGTTCAAGCCCTTCCGCTGGTGGCGCCTGTGTCGGTGCTGGAGTCGGACCAACAATAATAGATAGAGTAATTGGTGTTTCTAAAGCTTATATGACAAGAGTGGGCGAAGGTCCATTTCCAACAGAGTTAGTTGGTGCAGCAGGCGATAGACTTAGAGAAACCGGGGCCGAAGTAGGTGTTACAACAGGTCGTCCTAGAAGATGCGGTTGGTTTGACGCTGTACTTGGTCGTTACTCTGTCAGAATAAACGGCTTAGATTGCCTGGCATTAACAAAGCTTGACGTCTTAGATGACTTTGACGAAATCAAAATTTGTACGGAATACAAAGACAGTGTCACCGGTAAAATTTATAAAGACCTTCCTTCTATTGGAAGCACATTCCAACAGATGACACCAGTTTATAAAACAGTTAAAGGCTGGAAGAAACCAACCACAAATTGCAAGAGCTTAAAAGATCTACCTAAAGAAGCAAGAGAATATATTGAACTTGTAGAAGAACAACTTGAAGTTCAAGTTGCAATTGTAAGCGTAGGTCCAAATCGTGATCATACCGTTGTAATTGAAGATCCTATCCACGGTCCAAAACGTGTACTCACCAAGCCAGCGACCGTGTCTAGCTCCAGCTAAACACCTAGCTCAAGTCATCTGAGCTAGCATTTTGAAAGAAAGAACCTATCCAACCTATTAGGTCGGATATAAATCTACGCACACACCTTTTTACAGTTTCAGCGACATCGCTTTGCTTTTTGATTACCCGTTCAAGCCCTGCTTCGCTAACCCAATTTTCTGGATCTAAACTAATCACCTTTTCATAGGCAAGTCTAGCTTCCTGGTAGTCATACAAATAAATCTCTGCTAGCCAAGCCTTTTTCAGAAGTGCTTCTATAGAATCCGGTGATTCCTTTAAATAGGCGTTTATCGCAAATTTTGCACCTTTGGTGTCATGCTGTGCCATGCTTACATCATAGAGATCTAGCAACCAAGCTAATTTTTCAGGTCTCAACTTGATTGCTTTGTCCAAAAATTTCTTTGCTTCTTTGTAATCGCCTGTATCTTTCCTTAAGGTAAAGGCCAGGTGCATTACATTTGCGTCATTAGGAAACTTGTCAATTAGTGATTCTAATTCGCTTTCAGCCCTTTGATATTCATGATTTGCAATGAGCGCCTTAATCAATTGTGAAACAGCATCTTGGGAATTTGGAGCTAGATAAGTAGCTTCTTCAGCCATACTTAGAGCTATATCCGAGCTAAGATTTTCCATATACATCTCAGACAAAGCAATATAAGGTTCAGCTAGTTTTGGATGTTTCTGCCTAATCCATTCATATTCGGTGATAGCCCTTGACCACAAACCCATTTTTTTGTACAACCTCGCGGCCACCAAATGGTAAGAGGTATCATCTGGATGATTGATTAACAATTGATGCATAAGTGGACGAGCTTTGGAATAGGCCCCTCTTTTTACCAGCCCTTTTATTTCCTCAATATGTCCAAAATCAATAGCTTGTTGCGGTTTTGAAACTGCAAATTGACTTGAAGTGATCAAATTCAGACAGATCAGTGAAATAATCGTTTTTCGATTTAACGTTAGTTCCATAATTACTTACGATAATTGATTTATCAACACCATAATTGGTAGCATCTTATAATAGAGTACTATGACTCAAGAGCCTAATACAAAATTAGATGAAGAAATCAAGCCGAATGCAATAAGTTCAGCTGGTTCCAATTTGCACGACTCTTCACTGATTAGACTCCTAGTATCTTCTGTTGTGGCAGGACTA
>JAJDAH010000408.1 GCA_029261965.1 Polyangiaceae bacterium | reverse complement strand
CAAGATGCGGAGCGCTCGTTGCTTCTGCACCGGGTCACTCCACTCGCAATCCAGCCCGGACTTGATACTCGAGTGGAGCAAGACGCCGATGCCGGCTTCCTCGCAGACTTCGGCAACCTTCAGGCCCGTGACCGTGGCGGCACCTGCGACGATGTTGCGGGCCGCGTGCCCGAGCAAGTTGAAGGTGTCCTCAACGCGGCCCGCCCCTTCTAAAGGGCTCGAGTCCATCGCGACGCGAAGCTCCTTCGGCAGCTTCTTTGCATCGAAAGCGCCTGTCGTGGACCCGGAGGCGGAGCGCGCGTGCTACGGGACCGCGCTGGCCAACCAGCTCGGGCTGCTGGTGCGCATCGCGGCGATCCCGAAGCCGGAGATCCAGCGCGACCTCGTCGGGCTCTTCGAGCGCAGCAGGGCGCACGCGAAGTCGGAGCTGGAGCGCTGGGAACACTGCCTCGACCTCGGCGACAAGCCAGCCGAAGGGGCGGACGACGGTTCCGGCGAAGACGGTGACCCCGAAGGGCTCGATGACCCGGACGGCTCGGACGACCCTGACGAGCACGAATTCGAGGACGAGGACGAGGACGAGGAACGTGCCGTCGGACCCGAAGACGGCGCGGCGTCGGGCGACCCGGCATCCCAGGTCGCGGCGGTCATGAGCGAACTCGGCGTGGTCGACGTCGAGCGCTGCGTCGGGGCGATCCGCGAGCTCCGGGCGCGGCTGGTCCGCGCCGAGCGCGAGGCGGACGCGCTCGAGAAGCAGGTCGCGCTGCTCCACAAGCGGGCACCTCGGCGGGCTGTTCCGCGTGCTGGGCGCGACGACCGTCGAGGATGCGCTGCAGCGGGCGCGCGAGCTCACGGAGGCGAACCGTGCAGCGGAGTGACGTCTACGAACGGCGGCTCAGCGACTGGTGGGACAGGATCAACCGGACCGTGTTCGGCGGCGCACTCCTGGCGCCGCCGGCAATCGCACTCTCGGAAACCGCGAGCAGGCTCGGCGAGTGGGATCCGCGCAACCGCATGATCCGCATCTCGCGCGAGTTTGTGCAGTCCGCCCACTGGCTCGCCGTCGTCGAAGTGCTCAAGCACGAGATGGCGCACCAGTACGTCACCGACGTTCTTGGTGCCGACGACGAGGCGCCGCACGGCCCGGCGTTCCGCATGGTGTGCGAGCGCTTCGCCATCGACCGCAGGGCCTCGGGGACCCCGTCGGGGGCGGAGCCGGGGCTTCTGCTCAAGGTCCGCAAGCTGTTCGCGCTGGGCGCGAGCCCAAACGAGCACGAGGCGAAGGCGGCGCTACGCATGGCGCGGGAGCTCCTCGACCACGTCGGCGTCGCGGAGGAGGACGCCCTGGACCCGACACCCGACGACGTCGGCGTCACCCACGTAGGACGGGTGGTGCCCCGTATCGAGAGCGACTTGGCTGTCGTTGCGGACGTGCTCGGGCGCTTCTTCCGCGTCCGGTGCATCTGGGTGCTGACGCTCGACCCCGATGGCCGCCTCGGCCATCAGCTGGAGATCGTGGGGCGTCGCGCGGACCTGCAGGTCGCGGAGCACGTGCACGGATTCCTGATCGCCGAGGGGGAGCGCCTCTGGGACCGCTCCGACGGTCGACGGGGAAAGCGCGCCCGAAGGGACTTCCTGGAGGGCACCATGCTCGGCTTCCGCGAGTCACTAGCCGCCCACGAGCGCGCGCGGGCGGGCCGCCGCGACCGTCGCGCCGACGGCGCGCTCGCGAAGGTCGACCAGGACATCGAGGTCGACGAATACTTCGAACGCCGCCACCCGCAAACGCGCGCCCTGCGCGGAAGCCGACGACGGCGCGGCGTCGAGTTCGCCAACGGCATCGACGCCGGGCAGACCATCGAACTCAGGAGGTCGGTGGCGGCGGGCAAGCCGAAGCTGCTCGGAACGTGAAGGTGCGCGCAACGCAATACTGGGCGCCGTTACCGCCAGCGTTCGACGAGCTCATGAAACTCGGCCACCGCTGCCGACGCCTCCGCGAGTGCCGCCTCGGCCCGGCCGAGGCGCGCCTCGAGTTCCCCGCGCTGGCGAGCCCTGCACGCGCGCAGGCGGCACTTCCCTGAGCAGTACACCGTCTCGGGTCGCTTCGACCGGACGACGGAGCCGCACGCGGGACACGTCCGAGCCGGGGTCGCGATACTAGTAGCGGGGGCTTCGTCGGAGGGCGCACGAAACGTCGTCATGAACGTCCGTAACGCCCGAGCGGTGCGGATCTACGAGGCGAGCGGTGGGCGAGCGGTGGGCGAGCGTCGCGTACATCCGTCGGGAATGCACGAGCCGACTCCGGAGTGTATTCTCGAAAGGGATGGCTGAGGCGGTGACGGTGCGGCTCGCCAGCGGGCTCGTGATTGACGACGCCACGACGAAGCTGCGCGCCAAGTTCAAGCAGTGGCCCTGGGAAAGGTACGACGGATGCTTCCGGGCCAACCCGAAGCGAGTGACCGTCGGCGATATCGATCGCGTTTATCAGTTGGGCGCGCGGGCGGCCCGTGCCGCCTACCGCGAACTCATCCGCAAGCATAGGCGCGAGTTGAACGCACTGCTCGCGCAGATTCCGCAGAAGGCGCTAGAGAATGCAAACCTAGATGCAGCGCGCGGCCCCGTCGTCAAACTGTTCGACCTCGTAATGAGCCAACCAGGTATCAAGCTCGCCAACGGAACCAAGTTTCTCTATCCGTTTCGCCCGCGTTTCCTCGCCGTGATCGATAGCATCGTCGAAAACTATTACTGGTACGCGACGCCCGTCCGAAACGAGCAGCGCTTCCGCCAACTCCAGGCGACGAAGCGGGGCGGGGCCTACGTGTTCGAGCTCCTCCGACTGCTCCAGGAGGACGTACGGTCGTGCCGTCACGAGATCGACGCCGTTCTCAAGCAGTGCGCAGCGGAACCGTTCGCGAAGGCGCCGCGAGTCCGGGTCGTCGAGTCGCTGATCTGGCACTACTACGCCCGCTAGGCCGAAGGCTTTGGCAGACCCGGGGACAACGGCGATCCTCCGGTCGTGGAACTCCTGCGCTACGACAAGCCGGTCGGCACCGTCTTCGACCTGCTCGGGCAGAAGGAAGACGATATGACGTACGCGCTGGGGTTCGTCGTCTCGCGCTCCCCGAAGTTCGCCGAGGCCGTCGTCGCCGAGCTCGGGGACGCGCTCGACAACGGGGACGACGGCGTCGTCCGGTTGCAGACGTCCGACGCGGACGGGCGGACCGACGTCGAGATCGAGACGGACCAGCTTCACGTCGTGTTCGAGGCCAAGCGCGGACCAACATTGCCGACGCTTGCCCAGCTCAGGCGTTACGTCCCCCGCGTTCGAAGGGCGGGACGCACACTCCAGCGGCTGGTGGCCGTGACGAACGCGCCGGAGGACTTCGCGCGCGCGTCCCTTCCCGGAGACGTCGACGGCGTCGAAGTCCGTCACCTGAGATGGCGGGACGTCCGGCGCCTGGCGAGGGAGGCGAGACGGCGGGAGACGAACGCGAACAAGCGACTGCTCGAGGAGTTCGGGCGCTACCTGACGGAGATGGTGGGCATGGAGGTGATCAGGTCGAACATGGTGTACGTGCTCTCGATAGGCGCGGGCGGCGCCTTCGGGCTCGACTTCCGGAAGGTGGCGACCGAGCAGCGGGCCTACTTCGATCCCGTGAGCCGCTACCGGGGCGGGCGTCCGAACTACATCGCGTTCCGCTACGACGCGCGGCTGCGGTCGATCCACTTCGTCGAGTCGGTCGAGATGTTCACAAACCCGCGCTCCGTCTTTCCCGAGGCCGACGACGTGGAGGTAGAGCCCCACTACGTGTTCCGGCTCGGGCCGCCGATCGTCCCGCCTCACGAGGTCAAGTACGGGCCGAAGATCAGCCGGGCCATGCGCGTCTACTGCATGATCGACACGCTGCTTACCTGCTCCACCATCACTGAGGCGCTCGAAGAGAGCAAGCGCCGCTCGGGCGAGGGCGGCCGCTAGCACCAGCGATCTACGGCCACGGATCGCCCTTCTCGCGCTCCTCCGCGGCTACGATCTCCCGGTAGTGGGCCTTCACGCGCTCCACGCTGTCGGGCGAGAGCGCGCGGAGCGCCTCGGCGACGAGGTTGCGCTCGGTCACGAGCACGCAGTGGTCATGGGACAGCAACTGCTCCAGGCACTCCTGCCTCCCCAGCCTGCGGGCGAGCGTCAGCTCGGCCTTGGTCCAACGCCGGCCTCCCGGCCCTGTCGTCGATGTCATGTTCGTTCCCCCGTGCGGCCAGAATCTGGCGAGGGAGCCGGACCTGCGGGCGGAGCGCGCGGAGACGCGAGTTTCCGGGCACTTATCTCGTTGCCGCGGTGATGCGTTCCGCATAGGTTCGCATCATGGCCGACAGGCTGCTCCAGACACGCGTACCTCCCGCCATTGCCAGGAGCGTGAAGGAGGCTGCGGCTCGCGACGGGGATCCGAGCACGGCAGCGTGGCTCCGAAGGCTGCTGACTCGGCACTTCTCGGGCGAGGCGTTCGAGGCGTGGATGTCGCCGCGCGAACGGACCCCGGCGACCGAGGGCATCACGTCGAAGCGGACCGCGACGTACAGGCTCCGCGAGGTGCGACGTCACTCGCCCGAGGTCCTCGAACTCGAGGTCCGGGACGTCGCCGACAACCCGATGTTGCTGCACGGGGTGGACGGGGAGCGCACCGGGCAGGTCTTCGTCCTGCGCGGCAGCGCCACCTTGTGGCAGCTCATCGCCCACTTCCCGGTGTCCCCGGGACGCGGCCATGTCGTCCTGCGGGCGATCCCCTGGAGCGACCGGCGCGGCTAGTCTCGCATCGACCGGCGCCCGCTCAGGGCGCGCGGCGTGCAAGCTGGCGCTCCAGGTCCTGAAGCGCGCGCGCGATGGCCGCTTCGCCGCCGCTGCACGCCCAGGCGACAGGGACTCCCGCGGCCTTCGCCGCGCGCCTCACGGCGCGGCTGTGCCGGTGCCCCATGAACGCCTCGAGGAGCACGACGCCGGCGACGCCGCCGTTCGCGACCCGGCGGCTTACCGCCTCGATCACGCGGGGCCCGCAGCCGTAGTGTCCCGAAACGTGATCGGGCAGAAATCACGCTGGTCCCACCCCAAGTCGCGGAGCGGTGCGAAACGCCGTGAGCTAGATACTGTCGCCCCATGAATCACGTCGTCCTGCACCTTCTCGTTTTCACGATAGCCGGCTGGATCCACCGGGGCCAGCAACAGGTGATCGACTACCTGCTGGAAGAGAATCGTGTGCTTCGCGAGCAGCTCGGCTCTCGCCGCCTCCGGCTGACCAACGCCCAGCGCCGGCGGCTCGCGGTTCGAGCCGAGGCGCTCGGCCGAAGGGCTCTCGCCGGAGTCGCGTGCATCGTCACCCCGGACACGCTGCTTCGCTGGTACCGCAAGTTGGTCGCGAAGAAGTACGACGGCAGTCGTCGCCGCGGTCCGCGACGTCCCACCACGGCGGCGAAGCTCGCCGAGCTCGTCGTGAAGATGGCCCGCGAAAACCCGACGTGGGGCTACACACGGATCCGAGGCGCCATGCGCAATCTCGGCCACGAGCTCGGCCGCAGCACGATTCAACGGATTCTCACCGAGCATGGCATGGAGCCGGCCCCGGAGCGCGGGAAGCGGACGTCGTGGAAGACGTTCCTCAAGGCGCACCGGGGCGCGATCGCCGCGACGGACTTCTTCTCCGTCGAAGTGGTGACGTCCCACGGCCTCGTCCGCTACGCGGTCCTGTTCGTCATCGACCTCGAGAGCCGCCGAGTCCACGTCGCAGGCATCGTCCAAGAAGCCTACGGCGCGTGGATGGCGCAGATCGCCAGGAACCTGACCGATCCGGTCGAGGG
>JAJDAH010000407.1 GCA_029261965.1 Polyangiaceae bacterium | reverse complement strand
TCGAAGGAACAGGCAGGGAGTGATGACCTCAGAGAAAGAGCCCAGCTCTTTGCTGAGTTGCGGCATCACTTGTCGGGCCGTTGTGCAGTTGTCGTGGATGATCAGATCCACTTCGATTTGGCGAAGATGGGTGCAAGCTATGGGGCGGTACATGGCCTAGAGATCTCGGTGTTCTGGGACTTCGATGACGCGATCGAGTGGCTGCGGCGAGTGTCTTGACTGGGAGGCCGTTCATTTCGTTCCAGAAGCGCCCGAAAACGCCGATCTCGACCAGGACGAGCCCGGAGTGCGTGCTTTTGAAGGGCGGCTCAGACGGCGTCATGGGCGGAGTAACCATGCGAAAGCGCCTCAGCGGTTCGAGTACCACGATGCAGATCGATGTTATTCTCCAAGTAGGTGGACGAGTTCAATCGAGCGTTTCGAGTCGCATTGGCGGTGCTCGGATGTTGCGCTTGCGCCGCCACGCTGCCCCCGACGAATCCTGCGGATTACGCGAGCGTCTGCCGGCGTGACTTCGAGTGCCAGGAGTTCTGTGCGGGACACGAGCGCGGTCGGCGGGCGTCGTGCGGGGGCACGAGCGAGTGTGAAGCACGGGAACGAAAGGGGGTCCTTGGTTCGTGTGGACCCCAGTGGATGGCTGGCGTTCCCAACACGCCCCCGCCAGAAGAAGCTCAGCGGTCGAAGTTCGCCGAGGGCGACGAAGTCTTCGATGCGTGTACGCGACGTTGCATTGAGGCAGAATCATGCTCGGGGAGCTGGTGCATTGCACGGTGTGATGAGAAGTGTGGTGAGGTCAGCACTGCTCGCAGACCCACGACCACGCACGACAAGCCGCGGTTCACGCGGTCAGGAACGAACGGTCAATTGACGTACCGAGGTCTTTCCGTGCGACTTCTGCTTTGCGACGCGACGATGCGACGATTGCACGGCCCGGCTGGTCGCTCCTTTGGTCATGTGGAAGACGGCGTGCGTTGCAATAGAACGACCGGCGAATGCACGATGTGCGGCTGCGTTGCGAGTCGCAAATGTCCCCCCGGAACGTCATTTGAGACAGGTGATGTGCCGCGTTGCGTGCCCAACCCGTCGAGGGATTGGCGGGCGGGGCGGCTCCCTGCTGGAGACAAGGGGCAGGGAGGATTGTTCGAAGCGTACCTGAGCCCTAAGGCCCACTCGAAGTGGACGGCATGTGCCAAGAAAGGCAATGCGTCTGCCGATGCTTGCGATAGGACATGTCCACCGCGAGAAGGGACGTGTCCTCGCTGCGGGCAAGAGCAAGAAAACTGCACCAGAGTTTGTGGGGACAGGTGGTTTCCTTCGACTCTATGCGAGAAGCCACCGTGCGAAATCGTCACTCCTCCGTTGAAGCCCTGCTCCGTCCGACGCCGGAGCGTGGATTGAAACGGGATGCAAAAGGACGCTGTCAGTACGGTCCCCCTTGCGAGCCAGAGCCCGGTGAGCCGCAGGTCCGGGAAGAGTTCATCCGGAGGAGGGGCAAGACCGAGGTCTTGCTCGTGCTGCCTCGTCCTCCGTAGGCAGGTTTGTGGCTCAAACTGGGAATCGTTCGAACTCGATCCGCGACGAAACGTGTAGCTCGACCGGGAGAGCGTCCGCCGCTTCAGCGGCCCTGTGGCGAAATGACCCGTGGCGACGGGGCTCGTCTCGGCGAAACGGCATGAGCAGGCGACGTAGAGCCGTCGATCGGGCGATGTGCGACCCCGCCACCCTTGCCCCGAACGACTCTCGAAAGCGTCTACGGATCGTAGTCGGGATCACCCGGCACGTAGCAAAAGCCATTGCACTCCACCGGATCAGGCATGCAAACGCCGTCTTTACAGATGGGGACCATGTTCGGCCCTCCGAGACAGGTACCGCACCCGTGACCCACTCCTCCCACGCACTCGGTCAGTTCCCCGTCCAGCCGCGTAAACTCGTCGGGGTCCACGTCGTTGTTCATGAAGAAGTGTCCGGCACATTGAACCCTTCCTTCGAAGAGACAGAAGGAGACTAAGGTTTGACAATCCGTGTCGCCGGAGCAACTTCGGTTCTGGTTGATGAGCTGGACGAGCGACTGCTTGGTGTCGTCGCATTGACCGACGCTCGCTTCAGCGGCTGCATCCGACCCCGACCCGTTCGCTGGGCCTTGCAACGGCGAGTCTGAGCGGTCGGCTGGCCCGTTGCTCGATGCACACGCCAGTGCGACCACTCCTGGCGCGGGTAGCGCTCGCAAGCGACGCATCAGGGAGACGGCTCGCAGAAGGTTCATCAGAGCCTGATTGATTCTTGGTGCCAACGCCCGGGCCGAGTCGGGTAGAGGGGGCGTTGGGTACGAGTCGGGTGACTCGCTTCTCGGCCCGGGGCTGGCTGAACGAGCATGGGACATGATGGGCTGCTTGGCCAGTGCCCGAGGGGCCGCGGTGAGACACCTTTCTCGTCACCACCAAGGGCTGCTTCTAAACCCCGTCCGGCGCAGCGACATCAGGCAAAACGCCTGCAAGCTGCTCTGCCGGACGGTAGAGAATCCACGAAGCGGCTACGTACTTCTCCGTGTCCGTTGGGACGTTGCCACGATGCGTATGCGTAAACCCGGCCGGGGCGACCAACAGCGTGCCGGCTCGCGGTGGGATTTTCATCCCCTGGTACAAGAACTCAGTCTCACCGCCGATCAACACGTCGTTGAGGTACAGGATCATGAACAAAACTCGATGCAGAGGCTCAACTGAACCTTGCATGGGATATCTCTCCGAGTGCCAGATGTGGTAGCCACCGTGGCCTCTCGCATACTTTTGAATGGTGATGCTGCCGGGTCGGAACACTCTCGCGACCAGTCCGGCAAGCGTTCGGTCGTCCGACCCGATGACGTCCCCTTCGGTGATCCGACGGGCTTCGCTTCCCCTTCCAAGGGCGAAGATGGACACCGCCCCGATGAGGGCGTGCGGAACGTCTCTCACGTAGCAACATGCCCCGCGTAGCATCGCTCGCTCTAGCGTAGCCTTGACGTCGCTCCATCCGTCATTGTCCAACGAGACATCGACACTCGCTTTGAGGGCCGGATCGATGACTGTCCCTGCTCGGCCCGGGTTGCCCTGACGGCAACTCTCGAACCGTCTCACAACCTCACGACAGGAGCGAGCCGACAGCACCCCGGGGTACTGTGCGATGAAATTTTGCATCAGTGCCAGCGGACTTCGATCGGCGCACCCACGGAACGCTACGGCAGTCCGCAGTCTGAGGCGTCCACGACCTTCTGATTCAAGTCTGGGTCGCAAAGGCTAAACCCGATTTCTCGGACTTCGTCCCGCTCCTGGAAGAAGCCGTCGGTCAGCACGACCTCGGTTTCTCCACCACCCGCTTCGATTGAATAGCAGGTGACCGCATTGCCCCAAGAACATCTTCCGACCGTGGTGGCAAAACAGTGAACGTCATCGCTGGGGGCAAGGCACTGGGCACCGGTCTGGAACTGCTTGTGGATCGTCACAGGGCAGCACTCCCAACCTGGCACTTCTCTGTCTGACGTGCAGCCCCTATCGGCGGTCGGCCGACACTCGTCATGTGTCAAATCCTTCGCGATGTCGCCGTCCGCCCCCCCATCGGGCCCGGGAGGGTTCGCCATTGAGCCGTCGGCAACCCGGCCGCCAGACCCTCCGTCTGCTGGTCCACCCTCGGGGTCATCGGAACAGCCGGGTGACATCAGCAGAAGTGTTGCGGCGCTCACAATCATGGTTCGCATTGCGGATCTCCTATCAACTCCAAACGGAGCGGGCCCGGCATGGCATCGCTCGACGACGACCAATCTCCGACCGAATTCATATCGTCCACGCCATCGCATAGGCGTTCCAACCGGTGATTCCTCCCCAGCCGACGATGTGGATTTTGAAGGTGTAGGTCTTCGTGCTGCCCGAGGTGTTCTTCAGGAATGCGAGCTGGTAGTTCTGGTTCGCATTCCAGGAAGTGGAGCGCAGGACACCACCCTCGTAGATTCGAAGGAAGAAGTTCGGATACGTGCTGGTGGAGCAATTCCCCCATTTCGGTGGGCTAGCGCAGCTTGGCTTCGCGACGAGGACCGCGGCGCCACGGAGCGTGGCACCAGCAGGAACGCTGGCATTCCACACCTCAAAGTAGTCCGTGGATGCGGGGGTGTTGAGGGGGTGCATCGAGCCGTAGTCGTGGCCGAACTGACTCGCCACATTTCCACCATTTTTCTTTGACGAACCGTCCAGCACGATTCCCGCACCCCAAGCGTTCACTAGCCCTGCACCATCGTGGTCATCGATCAGATCGGTGACGTTGAGTGGCCACGTACCGTTCTGTGCTTCGTCGGTGTTCTCGTTCGCACTAGCAAGGAGTCCTGCGAGTAGAGCTTCGGGTCTGGTCTTCATGAGGCTGTTGCCCTCGTGAATCGAGGCAGCAATCCCAGAGATTTGCGGTATGGCCAAGCTGACTCCCGTGTTCCGCCGTTCCGGGTCGTGAGAGCCTTCGAGCCAAACGCCCGCTGTCGCGATGTCCACTGCTGGCGCCACGATGTGAGGTGTCTCCCACCCGCGTGCCGCAGTTGTCCCCGTAGGAGCCCAGTTCTTGGACTGCGTGCTCGTCCAGAAAGCTTCCTTGGCACGGTCGCCGGGGAACGTGCTGCTTGACCCATGGTCCGATCCCCCAACCACGATCCCGTTGTAGAGAGCGTTGCCCGTGACGAGCGCCGTGCCCCCGTTTCCCGTTCCCGTCACGATCAGGGGATACGGCCAGTGCGACGCGACATAGTCGAAGTAGCGATCATCGGCATCCTGCGGACCCGGATTTGCCGGTGGTGTCCCTTGGCTGTTGCTGATCACGCTCGCGTTCTCGGCGACAGCCCAATTGATCGACGCGGTCCGCTCATCCGGGTTGGCGCAAGTGGGACTGAAGTTCGCGATTATTAGCGTCGCTGCGTCCGCCACGCCCCCGACCTGGTCGGCCCCCATATCGGGACCATTCGTGCTCGAACTCGCGACGACGCCAGTGACTTGGCGACTATGTTGGTCGGCCGGACCGGTGGGACAGTGGCACTTCCTCATCAATCCGAAGAATCCTTGGCAGTTGCCTGCCGGGACGTTTGGGAGGTGGACGAAGCTGTTCGGGTAGCCCCATTCGTGGATCGCGACTGTTTGCCCACTTCCATCCCAACCTGCGTCGTCCAGAACCTGGCCGACATCAGTTTTGAAGTACGCATCGAAGTGGTCCATCGGTTCTGGTTTGACCCGCTCGCCGATCCAGACGACTCGATCGTCAACGCCGATGCTACGAACCAACCCCGCAGGAACGCGGGCGATGATTCGCGGGGCCCCCAAAGCGGCCTCGGCGTCGATTCGAGTGACGATTTCGGGAGCTGGTATGCCGGGGGAGGCCGAAGTCAGGCTGTTGAGGTGGGCCGACACGTGACGAGCGCCCTC
The DNA here is from genome assembly GCA_029261965.1 of Polyangiaceae bacterium. Taxonomy (GTDB): domain Bacteria; phylum Myxococcota_A; class Polyangia; order Polyangiales; family Polyangiaceae; genus JAJDAH01. Next base: position 18,451 of record JAJDAH010000407.1, on the reverse strand, counting down.
TCTCATTCGATCCGCAAGCCGACGCTCCATTTCCACACGAAGCTCTTCTGATTCGATGAGTTCGTCTTTAGGTGGCATGTCAGATTCGTCTATGGCGAACCAGACTTCGACCTCGACGAACTCGTCCCCAGGCATCGTCTCTATTTTCTCTCTGAGACCACCATCCACCGCGTTGTGAACCACATGGAAGAACTCGACATCGAGCCGTGCCAGCGCCTCGGGATCAACGATCTCGCCCGTGGCGTCATCGGTCCAAACGAGTTGTGGATCCTCACCGAAGTCGCGTGTGCAGAGATATCCGGTGATCGTGCGACGCAAGTTCTCGAAACCCACCGTCGAGCCTCGCTGTAGGACGCCTTCGCAGGCAGCAATGGGTGCCACTGGATCGCCCGGCTCAACGAGTGGGAACGTCATGCCTTCCGATGGACCCGGTCCGAGCGTATTTTCATCGGTAGCCGTTGACCCCGAGCATCCGACCGCCGAAACGGTGGTCATCGCCAGCACTAAGCCTCGCTTTGCGTTCCGCATTCTTCGTGTCCTTTCCTGTTCCGCCTATCGAGTCCCCTCCGCCTGATGCTGCATTCCCGCCCTCACAGGAATTGCAATTACGCCATTGAAAGTAGGTCGGGGCAAGCACGATCCGATACAGGGCACGTATGGTCACGACTTTCGTGCGATATCGCGTGCTTCGAAACCGATCGCCGCTCTAGTCGGCTATCGACTCCTGGTCCAGTAGCCGAAGAGGGGAGTAGGCTACGGATGATGAAGGGTTTCCCTACCCTCGCCACGCTGCTTGTGGCCGCTGCATGCGGTGGTCGGGCTACAGGCACCGACAACGGGCAAGGGGCCTCCGGTGGGGCTTTCGCGGACAGCGGCGGCGGAACGACGGGGTCCGGTGCTTCGGGCTCCGGCATGGCCGGGTCAGGTGGATCGACAGGGGTGGGTGGTTCCTCTGGAGCGATGCCCGGCCAGGGCGGAGCTGGGGGCGGCACTGGCGGTATTGGAGCCGGGCTCCCGGGTGGAACAGGCGGGTATCCGAGAGTTGACGAAGGCAACGGTTGCGGCATTTCGCCCGTGGGTACTTTCGAGATCGTGAGCTGCTGCAACGGTGCGCCGTGCAGGGGCGAATGCCTGCTGATTGATGGCGTCAAGGAGTGCAGGTGTTTCGGCTTGGTTGGTGGATGCACGGCTTCCCTGGCGTGTTGCAGCTTCTCCTTCACGTGCATCGACCCGATCGCCTGCGACTTCACCCGATGACGTCCATTGCCACTTCCCCGGGCCAAGGACAGCCGACAGGAACCGATCGAGATCACCGGACCGAGATCGTCGCGAGCCACCTCTTCCCCTTCTTGGCTCCGAGCGTCCACGCCTCAATCAATTCCTCGGGCTTCATCGTCACGATCCCATCCCCGGCCGGGTCGGCCACCTCGATCTCGTCGCCTCGGTGATCGAGGATGAGGACGTACCGTGGCTCGATGCAGATCCTGAGGACTGTGAGGATGACGTCGCTCATGGGTTCGAAGGCGTCGCCCTCGATGTCTCTTGGTCTCCAAAGCGAGAGGCCATTGGTGTCGGCGACGGCTCGGAGATCCTTTTCGAGGAGGCCACGACCGTAGAGACGTCCGCGGATGCCTTCCTGGACCTCGGGATCGTGTACGAGATCGATCATGCCGTCGGCGATGTCCCACGGTTCCATCACGCCGAGGTAGATGCCAGCCAGCCGGAGGACGTGGAGTCCTGAAGCTCCAACCGGGACGCCTCCGGAGATGGTTATGTCGGGCCGTGGTCGTGAGAGTTCTTCCTCTACGAGTGCGAGGAGGTGGTTCGTGATTGCATCGACGTTGAAGGTGCCGTCGCGTTTTCTCTGCCAGGTTCTCGTGTTTCGGTCGCCCGAGCCGTGGACGGTGATCACGTCGGGGACGTGCCTCGCCGACCTCGCCTCACTCGGTAGGCTGATACGACAGCCCCAGAGGATTTTCCGCCCGAGTCGAACTCGAAGGACGGGGAGATCGTACTCGATGCGGAGACCGTACTCGTCGAGATCCATTCCTCGGCCGCGGGCTTCGGAAAGGATGACGTCTCGGAGGTGGTGGGCTTCGGCTGGCACGGGCACTGCGTCTACTCGTCATCGCCGCTTTCTTGGTCGTCGCTATTCGTGTTTTCGGCTACGACCGTCCGGTATCCGAGTGGTTTGGTACGAATGAACGGCACGTCTCCGACCAGATACGGGCGACCCCGAGCATCAACGACGTAGTTGTACAGCCGGTCCTCGTAGCGAAGGGCGACCCAAAAGTTGTCAAAGCCGGAGAATGAAAAGTCCGGCGGTGCCTCGCTGAGATCGCCTGATGCCACCAAGTCGATGTCGTCGCTCCCGAGGTGGCTTGCGAGGTGAGCCATTGCGAGGAAGCGGGCCGCCCCGAGAGACACGCAGGGTGGCGACCCGAGTCGCTGAGCTATTGCATCGTACGTTCGCTTCACGACCTTGTACGCTTCCTTGCCGAAAGCAATCGTGCCGCCGACGCTCGCGAGCACGCCGAGCAATTCGAGTACCGCAGCGTAACCCTCTGCCCCTCGTCCTGTTTCCGCGGAGTGGACCTCGACAGTCGCATCCGATGGGAGGCCGCTCTTGACGGCGGTAACAAGCCCGGGATCGGCCAGAGGGATGTCCTCGCTTGGCTCGGTGTCGGTGCCTTCGCTGTTGATTAAAGCATCGACATACTCGTCGGTCATTGGCACCTCGAATGCAGGAACGTCCGTCATGCGCCCATGCGATTCTCGATGCCCGCTTCTCAAACGTTCGAGCAGTTCTCTCGGGGATTCTGCCTCTGTCACGTTGTTACTTCTTCCTCCGAGCCACCGTTCGTCTGCTTCTTGTCGGTGCGGCCTTCTCGTTCGCCTCCCTGACTCGCTCCAACATCTCCTCCGCTGACTCGAACTCCCGCCCTTCCGCTCGGGCAAACTCGGCTTCGGTTGGGACAAGCTCGCCCCGGAACGCCTTCGACAGGATCGCCTGGGGGACCTTGTCGGCTCGGGACGTGGCGGCCGTGACGCGGGCTTCGACGACGTCGGCTACGGCCAAGAGGCTCCCGACCGCTCGCATGATTTCTCCCTGTTCCTTGATCGGCGGTAGCGGGAAGGGAAAAGCTCGAATTGTCCTCGCGTTGACGTTCGGCTGTGCAACCGCAGTCTGACCGATCCCCAGGAGCCGCTGCCCTAGCTGTGACTGGAGGAAAAGCAGACCGAACTCTGGAAGCACCATGGCTGTCCGAAGTCGAAACCGAATCAAGTATGCGCTCGGAATCGCGGGACCAAGGTCCGCCGTGTAGAGGCAGCACTTGCCAATGGTTGCTCCAGTACGGGTCACGAGGAGGTCACCGTCCACTAGACCGAATTTCTTCATCTCCGTCGGCGTGACCTTGACCCGCGGGGCGTCACCAAGCTTGATCCGTCCGCGGAAATCCATATCGCTGGTTCGAACCGTCGGGACGCCACCTGTCTCCGTGTATTGCTCGGAGGAGAACCGTGGTCCGTAGAACGAGTCGAGGACCAGGCTCTCCAGTCGCACGGTCGTCCACTCGGAAGGTAGCTCCGTCAGCAGGTCGTCCTCGACCGATTCACCGACGCCAACCGCGGTGGTGTCGCCACTGTTCTCACTCCGCCACGCCTCCGTCAGCTTCCCCGAGCAAGCCGCTGCCAGCACCGACTGCCGGAACCGTTTCAGGATCTCTTTGACCCGGTCGAGCCGGTCCGTGGCCTTGTTCACCTCAGCTAGCAGGGCCTCGACTCGCTCTACGATGCGGTGCTGCTCGGGGAGTGGTGGCAATGAGAACTCAACACCGCCGAGGATCTTGGTGCTCAAGTTCTTCATCGTGGCTCCCACCGCGACGTGCTCCAGGTTGGCCCTGACCTCGGGTGAGCCAAACCAGCTCGCCAGGTACCCGGCGTCGATGGCTTCCCCCGGTCGTATGAAAGCGCATCCCGTGCCGCAGAACCACTCGTCACGTTCATCGGTGACGAGTGCTGCTCGTCCCATCTCCCCTCTCCGGCCCACAACAACATCGCTGGGCCGCATCACGTAGGAGGCCAGACGTTTGATGATCCCGCGTCCTACTGTGATGTCAGGGTCCGCGACCAACCGCCCCTGCACAATGTTGGCGGGGTTGATCAACGGCACACCCCCGGACACGTAGTCCGACCGATGCAAGAGGCTTCCAAACGGCCCGTTCTGTAGCAGAGCAACGGCTTCAACCAGGGGGATTCTGGCCCACCCCTCTGGAAGCTCGTCGCTCAAGCCTGTGCCCCATTGCCAGCCCGGCCGCCGTTCTCCAGCAACCCAAGCACCTTGTTCAACTCGGCGACGGCCTCCTCCAGTTCGGAGATGGCCTCCGTCGCAAGCTCTTCGGGCTCAGGAAGATCATCGGCGTCTTCGAGGGAGTCGTCCCTGAGCCACTTGAAGCCGTCGAGCTTGAAGTCCCGCTCCTTGATCTCGGCGATCTTGAAGCTCCTCCAGCGGTCTTGCTTCGAGTCGGACTTCTTCCTCTTGGTCCTGCCGTTCGGGTCCGGGCCGAAGCACTTCTCGAACTCCCGGAAGTGCTCCTTCGTGAGTGGGCGGTCCTTCTTCGTGATGCCGGGGACGTTCGTTCGAGCGTCGTAGATCCACGTCTTCTCCGTGGTTGGCCCCTTCGAGAAGAAGAGCACGTTGGCTTTCACCCCCTGGGAGTACGGGGTGAACGTCCCTCGTGGGAGTCGAAGCACCGTGTGCAGGTCGCAGTCCTCGGCGACGATCTTCAAGACCTCACCAGCCTGGTCGGCAAAGAGCACGTTGTCCGGCAAGACGACCGCTGCCCGTCCCCCCGGCTTCAAGATCGTCAGGACGTGCTGGACGAAGTTGAGTTGCTTGTTCGAGGTTGAGATCGTGAAGTCGTCGCGTTCCGGAGACTGGCCCGCCCCCTTCGTGCCGAACGGCGGGTTCGTCAGAATCACGTCGAAGCGGTCGGCAGCGGGAGGTTCCCCCACGCTGTCCCCCAGCCGGATCTGGGGCTCGATCCCGTGGAGGTAAAGGTTCATCAGGGCCATGCGACGAGGCCGAGGCACAAGCTCTTGGCCGAAGTACGTCTTCGACCTGATCCGCTTCATCACATTGCGGTCGATGGCCCCGCCGCTGGTCTCGTCCTTCAGCCACTCGTAGGCCGCAACGAGGAAGCCGCCCGTGCCAACGGCGGGATCGCAGATCGTGAAATCACGAGTCGATCTCGGGTCCGGCTTCATGCAGCGAACAGCGCTCTGGATGAGAATGCGGGGAGTGAAATATTGGCCTGCCCCCTTCTTCCCCTCGGCCGCGGCCTTCTCCAGCAAGCCCTCGTAGGCTTGTGCCTTCACGTCCACGTCGAGGGAGGTCCATTCGGTCTCGTCAATCAACGAGACGAGCTTCTTCAAGTTCACGGGGTTGCTGAACCGGCTCTGAGCCCCAGCGAAGATGTCCCCGAGCATCCCGGTCGTCTTGCCGAGCTTCCGGAGCACGTCGATGTAGTGATCGGTGAGGTCGGTGCCACTTCGATCCCTGATGGTCGGCCATGAGCAACCCTTGGGGACCTCGACCTCCCGCTCATCGGCCATCTTGAGAAACAGCAAGTACGTGATCTGCTCGATGTAATCGCCGTAGTCGATCCCGTCGTGCCGGAGCGTGTGGCAGAAGCCCCAGAGTTTTTGGACGATGTCGCTCATGCTGCAATGGCCTCGTTCAGGTTGACGATTAGCGACTCAAGCTCGTCTTTGCCGAACACCTTTCGTGCCACCGGCCAGCCCCCAGCGTCGGAAAGCACGGGGACAAGCTCGAAGTCCTCGCGGTCAATGGAGAGGTTCGCTCGAAGGTGCTCCCGGATACGGTCGAGCCACCTCTGTTGGTCCTCGGCGAACGTCTTCCCTTCGGTGATCTTCTCGAACGCACGTTCGACACGTTCGGCAGCGGTGAGCAACGGGGCCTCTTCGTCGGCCGCGTGCTTGACCATCGACACGATGTCCACGAGGGCCTTCCGGTACTTCAGTTCGTGGGCTTTCTGGAGGTTGTCCGGCGAGAACCTGTAGCGGCTCTGGCTGAGCTTCGTCTTCAACTCGGTGAGGGCCGACGGGCTCCAGGCTCGGGGCCGATCCAAGAGGATGCTCACGGCGTCGATGTGGTCCTCGTTCTCCGTCACAAACTTCTGGAAGACCTTGAGGTAGTCGTCCGGCTTGAACTCGTTCCCCGCAACGTCGCGGAACATGTACACGGATGAGACGTTGTCCGTCTGCTCGTAGGCCTTCATGAACGTCCGTTGTGGCCTCGGATAGCTCACGAGGAGTTCTTGAAAGTCTCCGTCTTGGAGGAGCTTCATCGAACCCACGAAATCCGACCTAAGGGCACCGGGGAGTCGCCGTGCGTACTTCGCTACGTCTCCGTCAGGAACGTACTTGGCGAAGAGGTCGCGTGCCTCGGCCGACATTGCCTTGTCGATCCGCTGGAGCCTCTTGACCAGGCAGCCGATATTGTAGTCGCGGTCCTTGTTCGCCCAGACGTTGTCAATGATCTCCGTGATCATCCGGGTCGGTGGAGCTGGAGTCTCGGCAGTGATTCCGGTGGTGTTCTTGAAGTAGGCGAGCAGCGTCCCATCGAAGCAATCGAAAACCGTGAAGTGATCCTTGTCCGGATGCTTCTCGCCCTTTCTCGTTCCTCGCCCGATCATTTGTTCGAAAAGGATGCGGCTCTTCACAGGACGTAGGAAAACGATGAACTCTAGGTCGGGGATATCTACTCCAGTGGTGAGCATGTCCACGGTAACCGCAACACCAGGGTTCGGGCGGTTTCGGAACTCCCGGATTCGGTGAAGCGGGCGATCGACATCCTTCGCCCCGGTGATCTTCGTCACGAACGCTTCCCCCTTCCCGAAAGTGTCCCTTGCGAGGTTCACGAGCTGGTCGGCGTGGCTTGTGTGTGGGAGGTCGTTGACCGCAAAGATCAGCGTCTTCGGGAAGCGACCATTTTCTTGCTCGTGCCCGTCGGTGTACTTCTTGATTTCTTCCAAGATCTTTCGGTTGGATTCGGGGGCCGTGACTTTGGTCTCGATCTCCGCGGTGTCGAAAGCTCGCTCGTCCTCCATCTGGTCCATGGCGGAGAGCCCGCTCTCGGGATCGACAACTTCGACGTTCTCGCCCTCTCGTAGGAAGAGACCATCCATCCGAACGTCGGAGCGGATGTTCACGGCGTCGTAGTCAACGAGGTGTCCATCTTTCACGGCCTGCTCGTAGCCGTACTCGAAAACTTTGTGCGTAAAGAACGCCGTCGTGTGGCTCGCAGGCGTCGCCGTGAGGCCAACCTTGATGGCGTCGAAATGGTCGAGCGTGCTCCGCCACGTCGAGACCTCTTGCGAGGTGTACCCCCGGTGGCACTCGTCAGCGACGATCAGGTCGAAGGCGTGGATCGGGATCGCGACCTTGTCGGCATCCTCGTCAACCGACTCGTCTCCTGTTCCGAAGATGGCCGACCTACCGAAGAGATTGATCGCCATACGCTGGATGGTGCAGACGTACACGAAGGCATGTCCGGGTTTGGGGTTCTCCAGGTACTCGCGAGGCATGACCTTGGGGTCGAACTTCTCGTCGTCCCCAAAGTCTTCGGTCTGGAACCGCGACGAGTAGACCTCGTAGTCGCTGGTGAACTTGTATCCCGGACGAACCTCGAAGGAGTTGAAAGCTCGGACGGCTTGAGCGGCGAGCGCCCGACGGTCCACGAGGAAGAGCACTCGCTTGGCAATACCAGTTTCCATCGCCCGGTAGATCTGATTCACCAAAGTGAATGTCTTCCCTGTGCCGGTGGCCATCGCGACGAGCAAGTTCCGCTTCCGCTCCGAGATGGCTTTCTCGACGGCGGCGTTCGCGTCTTTTTGGTACGGCCGTAGCATCGGGTGATCGTGCGGAAGTGCGAGCGCTTTGTCGCATGCGGCATGGAGGTCACGGCCAAGAAGCTCGCGGAAAGCCTCGGGAGTGTGGAAGCGAGCGACCTTTCTGGATCGGTTCAACGGGTGACGCACGTCGTGAAACCATGTGACCTCGCCGTTGGTGCTGTAGAGGAACGGGCAGCCGTAGCCATCGAAGTCGAACTTGGAGTCCTGGAGGCCCCGAGCGTACCGCTCAGCCTGTGTGAGTACGTTCTGCGGTCCAACCGTGAGCTTCTTGGCTTCGACGACGCCGACAACCCGGTCTTCTAGCCAGAGGGCGTAATCAGCGGGTCCGTTGTTGGTCTCTTCTTCTTCGGAGCGGAAAGCTCGGAGTTTCCCGCCACGGGGGAGAGGCCACCCAGCTGCGTCGAGCTTAGGATCGATCCGCTTCTTCCTGGTTCTTTGCTCAGACTCAGTCATCCCCGAGGGCGAGCAGTGTACCGGGGCGCTGCCAGGCTTAGAAGTCGCCTTCAAGAGGACCGCTTCAGTATTCGCGGCAGCAGGGACCGTTCGTACTCCTGCCGGTCGCCTGACGAAGACCCACAACCACCGTCACCCCCGCCAGTGTCGCCACCTGCGAGGCCCGAGCCCGGCCGCGTCTCGATGAGACCGAGCCACATCTGGCCGAGCCAACGGTGGCTCTGGGCGAGGATGCCAGACGTGCGAGCATACCCGGAGCATGATCGCATCGAGGCCGATGGCTGGTTGATCGTGGCTACGTGTCGAACGTATCCATGCGATGGCTGCTCGAAAAAAGATCGAACGACCGACGCTCGACCCCGACATCATCGCCGACGAGGAACAGCTCTTCGAAGCCATCGAGAAAGTCTGCACGATGGACCGTCGATGGCAGCGGCTCCGGCAGGCGGTCCGACGGCGACAAGAGGACCTTCGGAGGCTCGCTGACAACGAGCCATGGTCGGCCTACCTCCGGCTAGAAGAGGCGGTCAACGCTCGGGCAGTCCGTGAGCACGACCTGCTCGTGAGGTGGGCTTTTGACGAGGGGCGCCGTTTCGGCGGTGGAGGTTGAGCGATGGTTACGAAACGAAGCAAGGCGAAGATCCTCGATGACCCGATGGCGGTCACGTCGAGTGGTCGCCTCGTGACCAACCTCGACTACCTCCTCGACGGGAAGACCCTCGACAAGCTCGTCGAGCACTTGCATGACACGACGGGCGAGGTGTTCCTTGGGGTCGTCATTCCCGAATCGAAATTCGCCAAAGTGATGAAGCGGCTTGACGATTCAGCGGCCGAGGCGGCAGCAACGGTGGGTCCAGAGTTGCTTCGTCGTCGGAAGAGGCGATGACGCTACTTCTTCGTCGTTCGCCTCTTGCTCGACAGCTTCTTTTTGCCAGGCGCCGACCCCTTCTTCTTGGGCCGACCTCGCTTGGGACCTTCGACCTTGAGAGCGGTGAGGTCGAGTCCTTGGTTTCGAGCCCCGGGAACGTCGGTGAGATCCGAAACGGTAACTCCGTAGAGCCGACCGAGGCGGTGCAGCATCTCAAGGGACGGGTTCCGGCGGCCTGCCTCGACCTCCCAAAGATACCGATACCCGCCCCTCCCGGCCGTAGCTTGTTCAAGCGTCAACCCCTTCCGCTGCCGGGCCTTTCTGAGGTTTTCCCCCACCCGAGCCAGGAAACGGTCGATGTCCATGGGGGCATCGGAGCCTCTTGGGGGTCAGGGGCGTAAGCACACAGTTGTGTACCTATTTATCTTGACGACCTCGCGAGCGGCTGGCGTGATCAGGGTCGGGGTTCGCCTATGAAGTTTCCGCCAACGATCGTCGTGCTAATCGCAGTGACGGCGTGCAGCTCAGACCCGGGCGGCCGTGACCTTGGAGCCACTGGGTCGGGAGGCGCAGATGGGGGGGCGGGAACCGGCGGCACGACGGAGTGCGTCGTCGGCACCGAGAGTTGCGCTTGCACGACTAGGGGTGCCTGCGACCTGGGCCTCATGTGCCGATTTTCCGTCTGCGTGGATGCGATGAACGTCGGGCCGGACGCCAGTGTCGATAGCGGCCTGGCGGGAGCCCCCAACGAGGACGCCGGTAGCAACGGCGGGTCCACTGGAAGTGGCGGACGCGGGGGCAGCTCTCAGGATGCTTCCGCCGGCTCTGGTGGCTCCTCGATGGGAGGCTCTGCGGGTACGGGTAGCCTCGATGCCAGTTTCCCCGACGCCGATGCCGGACAGGACTCAGCTCCACCGAGTTGCCCTCCGGGATTAGGTGACTGCGACAACAGCGGCTCGTGCGAAACCGATCTCACCTCGGATCCGTTCAACTGTACGATTTGTGGAATCGTCTGCCCGGCTGGCTTTGATTCGACGCAATTCCCGCTCTGCGACAACAACCTCTGCAAGCTCGGGTGCGAGGCCGGCACCGAAGAGTGCAGCGGCAACCTTCTCGACGGCTGCGAAGACATCCTCAGTGATCCGCTCAACTGCGGCTCGTGCGGCAACCAGTGTGCCGGCAACGAAACCTGCCAGAACGGCTCATGTACGTCAGTTATCTGCGGACCAGGCACGGCCAACTGCGACGGCGACACGGTCTGCGAGACGACGCTCGGGACGCTGAGCGACTGCCTCGGCTGTGGTGACTCGTGCTCGGGGGCACCGAACTCCGATCCAGTCTGCACGGGCACCGGCTGCGACATCGCTTGCCAGAGTGGGTTCGATGACTGCACCGGAACCCCTGGCTGCGAGTCCGACCTCGCTGACCCGATCACCTGCGGCTCGTGCGGAGTTCAGTGCTCGTCCGTCGGCGGGACGGCCACCTGCACCTCAGGAACGTGTGGAATCATCTGCGACTCCGGCAAGGCCGATTGCACGTCCGGCCCTGGCTGCGAGACGACCCTTGGGACGCTTTCCGATTGCTTGGGGTGCGGGGACTCATGCCCTGCGGCCCCGGCGAATGCCACGTCCGTTTGCTTGGGCTCGGGTTGTGGCTTCACGTGCAACGCAACTTGGGGCAACTGCGACGGGAACGACGGGAACGGCTGCGAGCACGACATCAACAACGACCCGCTGAACTGTGGGGCGTGCGGCAAGTCCTGCTACGGCGGAACGTGCAACTCGGGCGTGTGTTCGCAGGACGTGACCCCGTTGTACGAGACCACGACTCTGGCACCCGCTCAGATCGCTCTCGATGCGACCCACGTCTACTGGACGGACATGATCGCCGACACGGTGAACCGGGTTCCGAAGGCCGGGGGTTCCATCGAGGTCATCGCGACCGGTGAGGACAACCCTCGGGCCATCGAGGTTTCCGGTGGGTTCGTCTACTGGGCGAACGACGCCGTCTCCGCGGCGAACCAGAAGATCAAACGGGCTCCCGTAACTGGAGGAGCGGCCTCCACCATTGGTTCGCCCACGACTGTGAAGTCGGCTCGGTTCGCCGGCATCGACGTGGACTCGACTCACGTCTACTGGCTCGACGGCGACGTGGATGACGAGGGTTGCTTCTGCTCGACGGATCAGACTACCGAAGTCAAGAGGGCTCCAATAGGCGGCGGGACAACCGAGACAATCGCCACCGCGGCCGGACTTTTCGTGTCGGGCCTCACGCTGGGGGCATCGAACGTGTACCTCGCGGCATGGGGGAACTGGAACTCGCTGTGGGCCTATAGCGACAGGGGGGCGATCACCTGGCTACCGAAGTCCGGCGGGGTGGGGGCGAACGTGACCGACCTGCCGCTCACGACTCAACCCACGAGCGTGATCAACAACGGGACGTACATCTTCTGGAACGGGGCTCCGTCGAGCACCAACGGCTTGAACCCGGACGGCCTTCAGCGTGTTCCGACGGGCACGACGCCCAACCCGGCTACCGAGTTGTACGGCCTCATTGCCAACGTCAAGACCCCGCTGGCGGCCGACTCTTCGTTCGTCTACTTCATGGGGAACGCGACGCCGAAGAAGATCCAGAAGGTCTCCGTCAACGGTGGGGCCGTGACGGACGTTGTGATCGGCCAACCCGTGATCATCCTCGACATCGAGATCGATTCGACCCACGTCTACTGGATCAACCAGCGGTCGATCTTCAAGGCTCCGAAGTAGTGGTTCGGGGAGTCCCGGCGGTCCTCCTCGGCCTGGGCATCGTGACCGGATGTGCTGGCTCCACTCGACAAACGACTCGGCCGACTCCTTCGGTCGAGCCGACCTGCAAGAAGGGTGATCGGGCTATCGGAGCCGTTTGCATCAATGAGGACTCGGTGAAAGCCGGTTCTCGAACGCTGCCGTACTCGACCGTCTACAAGGCCGGGGCCCCGGACAAGGTCGTTTGGCAGGATCTTGGCTACGTCGAGAAGGCGACGTGGAAGTTCCTGACCGTCGTCGAGATGGATGGCAACGGCGAGGCAGTAGATGTCGAATACACGTGGGACGGGCGTACCGGGACGTACCACTGAGGCTTCGAGCGATGCTCCGAACAGCAACTTTCATTTTTCTTGGTCTTCCTCGCCGTAACCTCCTCGGCCGACCCGTCATCCAAAGCCCAATGCCACTCCGCCTGCTACAAGTGTCGCGTCCGGTGCAAACAGCGGTCGAAGGATCCTGCCGTTTGCATCGGGACGTGCCTGGAACTGAAACGTGCTCGCTGCCGGGCTTGCGGGGCGGGGGCTGGACCTCGGACGTCGTGCTCGTGTACGTGATGTGGCCGTGACGAAGGTACTCCTCGTCGATCACAACGGCGATCTTCGCCGTCTCGTTGGACGGGGGCTGCGTCGAACTGGTTTCGATGTGACCGAAGCGTGCTGCGTCATGACCGAGGAACCACCCGGCGTGTTCGACGTTGGCATCTTCCAGATCGGACACCATGGTCACGGAATTGAGGAAGCCCGACGAATGCGTCGTGAGGAGCGAGTGACCAGAGTCGTGTTCTGGACTGGCACGGTCGATGACAAGCTCATAGCGGAAGCCTCGAAGATCGGAACGGTCGTTGCCAAGACCGACGGGCTCAACCGATTGATTCGGGTTCTCTCTGAGTCCAAGTCACGTCGGATTCGCAAGGTCAACGCATCGGACGCTGACCGTGAAGCCGGGCCGCACGAGAACGGGCTCGGCCTGAGGAAGGCTGGCCTCGGCGTGGAGCGTGAGGACGACGAGATCGCCGGGTAGCATTTTCGCATCTCACGACGAAAATTTCGCGGTCCGAAAAAATGCGAGGCTCGCAGTTCGAGCGGTGGGACTGAATAGGGAGCGGGGGATCGAATATCGGTCGATTCCCGGCGGCGCCAAACAGAGAGTCGATCCGTACTCGATTGGCGTTCGTCCACTCCTCGACGACGGGCCGCAACTTAACCGCCCGGTTTTTTGCGGCCTGTCCGCTATACTGGGAGGTTTGTTTCGACCCGTGACTCACGAACCCGCCATACGCTGAGCACGGATCGATTCTCGGCATCGAGGACCACGACCGTGACTCCGTCGATGTTCGCAGGGGCATCATCCCCGAGCAGTCGTGTGCGGAAATAGGCAGCGTCGGCCCGAGCGAAGGTGGCAACGGTCAGTCGGTTTGGGGCATCGTCAACGACGTGCTTCGGGAACCATCTTCCGAGCACTTTGGCGGCCACGCTCCTCCGGTCGGCAATGATCACGATCACCTGGTCCGGTTTGACGCCCTCCGCCATGAGAGCAGACACGGCCAGACGGACAACGAGTTCTGCGTCGAACCACAAGCGGTCGTGCTCAGTCATCCACTGAATACGACCGCGTTGCTTCGGCGATCAACTGGCTTTCACCAGCTATGTTCTCCTTCGCCCTGGTTGGTGCCCAAATACGACGCGAGGGGCGCTCTCAGTTCGCTCGATGAAGCCCGTCGGCCCGAGCCCCTGCATCCTACGGAGCGTTCGCATCAGCCCACCTACGCCTTCTCGGGCTAGGTTGAGTCCACGCTCAAGGCTTCGGATCTCCACCCCCAACTGAGGTTCGAGTGCGTGGACCAGGCGGTTCCTCTCAGCTCGGAGTTCTTGCAAGTGCGCCCAGGCCGTCGTGGATTTCAACGTCGCGGTCGGCTCGACACAGAACGTCTCAACCCAGAGGGCGATGCGATCCTCAAAATTCATCGGTCGATGAAGAGACTTGATGGCTTCAACGTGTTCTCGCAAGTGCGTGGCGAGAAGGACTGGACGGTTCAGGAAGGCTTCAACGAGGCTAGCGCAGGTCAGCACGTAGGCCCGGTAGTACATCGTGCAACGGCGAAACGAAGTCGAGGCACTTGCTTCGCAGGCGGCCGCCCGAAAGTACAGGATGTCGTGGCAAAGCTCATTCTCGATCAGGGCAACACGCATCGGCCCCGTGAACTCTCGCTCGTGTCCGGCGTAGCTCGACTTGACCTTCATCCCGGCATTCGTTGCGATGTCGATGCTCGGCCCGAAAAACGGGTCTGACGAAGCTCGGATGCTGTTTATCGTGGACACGGTACCCGTCTCGCGAGCTTCCCGCTTCATTTCAGCGAACGTGCGTTTGAACGGCCCCTTGCCAAAGTCGAACGTGAACGTGCTCTTTCTCAGTCGGCTCTTCGACAGACCAGTGCCGGACCGGCGAACGAAGTCCATGACGAGCCGGTCTGCGTCGGCATCATTCCGATGGAAGCGCCCCATGGTGATGTACTGGTGGGAATCGTCATGGACATCGTCCGCGTCCTCCGCCATTCCGAGAGAATGCCATGGTCGGACGGGCAGAACGTACCGGGAGGTTGATCGCCGCAACGCCCCGCTCGTACTCGCAAGTATCGTGTCGCGATTCCTCGCCCTTGCATGCGATGTCCTCGCAGACCCCATCGCTCCATCCGGAGTCAAAGCAGCCGCCGCCCAAGCTCTGCTCACGGCCATCGATGAAGGAGTTGCCGTTCCCAACAGAACGCCGACGGTCGTGTGGGGCTGGCTCCGATCCACGAGGCCAAGCTGGGGGACCGTAGGCAAACTCGGGGACCTTGCCGATCGTGCCGTAGCTGAAGATGCCATCGCCGTGATGCTAGACGCCGAGAGCGGCAACGACATCCGTGATCTGGCAGGTGATCTCCTGGCCGGTGACGGAATGGCACGCCTCGTCACGGAGCAGCAACTCCGTGCAATGGTCGATGCTGCTCGGACCCGAGAGGCTGCCCGTGACGCTTGCGGTGTGGTCGTGGCGGTCCATCGAGTCCGTGGCCTGACGGCCAATGAGCTACGGCAGATCCGAGACCACTGGTTCGGCTCGACTGTACCCGGCGTCAGGGAGCGGTCGATCGACATCGACGATGAGATCACCGAGTTCGACCTCGACTTCCACGAGCGGATGTCGAGCGACGATGACGCCGAGGTCCGTGCAGCTTGGGCCGGGTCGATCAGCTACCGGACGTGGCACCAGGACGCGGACCGCCTCGCTACTCTAGAGCTTGTCAGGCGACGGATCTCGGTTGAGTCTAGCGAGCTTGCTGTGGCAGCCATGAAGGGGGCCGAGGGTGCGCTGATCGAAGACGGTGCTCACGCTCGTCGTCGTCATCGGAGGTAGGGACTCGCCTCGGAGAGCGAGTTCGTGAGGCGGATCGAACTCGACGGTCCCGAGTGCGACTTCTCGATGGGCGAGCGGCCTGTCCTGCACATCCGGGGCGAGCACGGGATGAAGGCGGTCGATGTGGCCGAGCTTCTTTGGGGTGCGTCGGGTCACGTAGTCGGCGGTGCCTCGGCAACGCACACCACGGAGCCCGGGTAGTAGCCACCCTTCTTCGAGCGGAGTCGCCGGGTCCGCTTTGGAAAAGCCCACGCGACTGCCCAGCCGTCCTGTGACACGGCTTGGTCAATGACCCGTTGAACCCGGCGTTCGACAAGCTCCCCCTTGACGACCTGCTTCGACACGATGGGGACAAGAAAGAGGACACCGAAGCGTCGATACCAGCCGTTGCCGTTTGGGTAGTGCCGCACTTGCTCGTGGGCCGTTGCCATCTCCGCGTCGAGCTTGTCCGAGTATTCAGCGTTCGGCTGAGACGCTGGGAGCCAGACGATCTTCGATTCAACGATGCCACGAAGGCGGGGAACCTCGAAGGCAAGGTCTACGCGGCCACGGGGGCTCTTCTCACCAGCAAGCTCTGCCTTTGTCGGGTGGCAGAACCGCCCGTTGCCGACGGGCCTCTTCTTAGCAACCGTGTACTCCTCGAAGACCCACCCACCCGCCTTCCAGATCGCCCCCGCGAACTGACTCAACGACGCTCGCTCGTTGTACCACCAAGGTGCGTCCTCGCCCCACCTGGTCCGGTCCATGTTCAGGTCGATCCAGTGGCCCAGCGTGGACCGAAGCTGGCCCAGCAGTGGAAGAGACAGGTCGTTGTCCAGGAACTGTGCGGTGCTGGAGTTCATGGGAGCCTCCTCCTCGCCATCGGCAATGTGAACGAGGCCGCAGGATACACGGATCGCGATGTAGCTCTCGTTCGTCCTCGATGCGTATTCCAAAAGTCGAGCCCCGACCCTCTACGAACCGGGTTCGGATTCGGCAAGGAAGGACGCCGACGCGACCATGTCCACGACAGCGGCGTCCGCCCTACGAGGGACTGATTCGCTTTGGGCGGGTTGGCAGCGGCATCCAGACCACGCCGTACCCCGGCCCGCAACAACGAGGTCTCAAGGACGTCGTCGCCCTCGGAGGCAACGACTACAAACTTGAGGGTACGAAGCTCATAGTGGCTCCCCGTGAGGTCGAGGAGCGGGCGATGGTCTACGAATCAACGAAGTGCTGTAGGGGATCGTCGGAGAGGCGGGCTCGCCGACTACTCAGCGATCCACTTCTCGCCATCGACGTAGTGGACATCGGTCACCGTGACCTTCACCTTCGTGCAGTTGTCCTCGTGGATTTTCCACACGCCCTTGTCGCCTTCGCCTGGCTTGATCTTGTCTTGAGCAATCAGCTTGCCGTGGCCGACCGGCTCGTCGAAGTTGTTCGTGCAGAAGTAGTGCAACTTGACGCCGTCGATCACTTTCTCGGACGTGTTCTTGTAGATGAGGGAAAGTTCCTTCGCGATCCCGAATCTGTCGTCGGCGATGCTGTGCTTGGTCACCTTCACCGGGTCGTCCGCCTTGGCTTTTCGGATCTCCGGAGTCGTCGCCTCTAGCAAGGCTGTGTCGCACTTGGATAGGCTCTTGCAGTTCGCTTGCTCAACGCACAGAAGGTAGGCATCACGAGCCTCGTCGGTCGCTTCGGAAACCTGCGTGCATCTCGTGTTGCACCCGGCCTGAACCATGGGAGCTTCGGCGTTGAGGCCTCTGCACTCCGCAACCTTCTTGCAAGTGTCACCGCACTTTATCTTCGGCTTTGGGGCCGTCGCACTGGGAGCAGCCGACGTCGCCGTGGCAACGACGCAGACACCATCTTTCAAAACGGTGCCGTCCCCGCACTTGACGCTGGGCTCCTTCGAGCAACCAAGGTTCGGTAGGAGTGCGGTCGCCACCAGAAGTGATTGCCAGTCCCTCATTGTTCCCTCCCATTCCACGCGGACGTTCCAAGACCTTCCTCAATCGCACCCACCAAGGCGGCTAGTCCCCGGCGATCAATTCCTTCACGCCCCTTTCGACCTCGTCCACAAGGTCCTTCGCTTTGGCGATGCCGAGATCGACGACGAGCTTACGGAATTGAGCGTCATTGGCGTTCGAGCCGGGCGTCGCTCGGCGACCTCGACGCTTCCCTTTCGTCTTCGCTGAGCCCGCTCGTGAACGGACCATGTACACGAGGTTCGGGGAGAATTTGATGCCCGCCTTCTTCCCGGCAGCCATGATTTCTTTGGTGGACATCGACGCTGGTTGCTTGCGGATGAAGTCGCTGGCGTTCTGGCCCTTCCTTCGGCCGCCTCGCCTCTTCGTGGTCTTCTTGGTTGCCATGGGCACCGTGCCTACCAACAAACCCGGCCGAGCCCAAGGGGTGCTCATGGGCCTGTCCATCCGGGCCATGAACAGAGAGAAAAGGTCCGCCTTCGAGTTACTATCCGCGAATCTCAACCGTGCCTGACCACCTGAACGTCTACGAGCCCTACGAGCGAAAGAGCCCCGGTCACGAGGACGCTCTGACGCGGGCCTTCCTCCTCGTTCTTCGAGGTGTGCCGCTCGCCCACGCTGCCTGGCTCGATCTCGTAGACAGGGCACACCGGGCCAACACGGGCTCGGGCGTCCCGCATCTCCATGAGCTGCCTGCACCGCAAATCCACATGCAGACCGCCAGGGTTCCGCCGGGTGTCACCAGAGTGATCTCCCTCGTCCAGACCGACAAGCAGGTCTTCCGAGACGCGGACGCCATGCCGGCAGATCGTCGGCAGGTGCTCGACGGGGTCGTTTCCTACGGCGACATCGCTATCGTCGTCGAGAACAAACCTCATCACCGCGACATCTGGGAGGGCCAGCTCGATGTCAATGTTCCCCACGGAGTCGAACACGATCCCCGTGTCGCTACCGTCGCCTGGAAGGACATAGTCGAATCGTGGGGACGCTTGCTCGAAGCCGGGCACTTAGGCATTGCGGAGACCGTTC
>JAJDAH010000406.1 GCA_029261965.1 Polyangiaceae bacterium | reverse complement strand
ACGAGCACTCCGGTAGCGTTGACGACTCGCTTCGCTCGGCCGCGGAGTCGTTGCTCGACTCGCCCGAGAACGTCGCGGACGACCGTGTCGCTCTCGGGTGCCGATGCGCCAGACCGCACTCGCTCGCGCCACTCGCCGACGACCGCTCGAGCGATCTCCTTGAGCGCCCGTTGGCCCACTCTTGCCCGACTCGATTCGAGCCTCGGTTCAGCGAGCAACCGATCGATTTTCGGCAGTTTCCCGAGCTCCACGGTTCCGAGCTTACTGGGTTCAGGTGACACCCGAGACCGAAAACGCTACGACCACGCGCCGATGAGGGCCTCGCGAATCAGAGCGGCCGGCGCGGTGATGTTGGCCGTCGCGTGCTCGAAAGAGTCACCGCCCGAGCGGGCGGCGTCCTCGAGCGCGTCAGCCACGATCGCCCCGTCGGCGATGGCTCCGTCGGAGCCCGAGAAACCCGAGCCTCGACGTCCGTACAACGTCATCCTCCTCATGATCGACAGCCTTCGGGCGGACATGCCGTGGAGCGGGTACGAGCGTGACATTGCTCCGTGGCTGACCGCGTTCGAAAAAAAGTGTGTCAGCTACACCCGTGGCTATTCACTGTCGAGCTACACGGCGAAGAGCGTCGCGCCAGCGCTCATCGGGGAGTATCCGAGCGCCACCAAACGCGACGGATACTTTTTCACGCGCTACGACCCCGAAAACGTCTTCATCAGCGAGCGACTCCAAAAAGCCGGCCACCGAACTCTTGCGGGTCACGCTCACGGCTACTTCATGCCGGCGCTCGGAAACAATCAGGGGTTCGACGATTATCGGCTCACGCCGGGAGCCGTGGATCTCAAGGCGGTGACGTCGGTGACGAGCCCGAAGCTCACCAAGCTCGCCAAGGAGATGCTCGGCGACAAGAAGAACACCGAGCTCGAAGCCGGTAAGCGGTTCTTCGCCTACTTCCACTATCTCGACCCGCACCACACTTACGAAAAGCACGCCGGGCATCCGGACTTCGGCAACAAGCCACGGGACCTGTACGACAACGAAGTGCACTTCACCGATCACTGGGTCGGCAAGCTCTTGGACTGGGTCCAGAAGCAACCGTTCGCGAAACGCACCGCCATCATCATCACTGCCGACCACGGCGAGGGTTTCGGCGAGCATGGCCACTTTCGACATTCCTACGAGCTCTGGGAGGCGCTCGTCCGCGTGCCCTGGTTCTTTTACGTGCCCGGAGCCGATCCCCGACGCATCGACGCCCCGCGGGGCCACATCGATCTGGCACCGACGATCGCCGATCTCATGGGACTCGAGCACCGGAGCTACCGAGGCAAGAGCCTCGTCGGAGAGATTTTCGGGACCGAGGCGCCAGAGAAGCGAGCCGTGATCGTCGATCTACCACGGAGCGATTTGATGGACTTTCGGCGCGGGGTCATCCGAGACGGTTACAAGGTGCTCACCCTCGGCGACGAAGCGGCTTGGCACGTCTACGACTTGGAAAAGGACCCGACGGAGAAGCAGAACCTCTCCAAGGATCCCGAGCTTCTCGAGCGGATGAAAAAGATGTACCGCGAAGAGAGCGCGAAGATCCCCAACGTGAAGATCACCGGCTATGCACCGCTACGCGGGGCACCAGCGGGCCGCGGCTACTGATGTGCCGCGACCCGAAACAAGACCACCACCGTCAGCGGCTCAGTCGCAGGAGATGCTCAGCGCCTTCGCCGATTGCTGATAACCGGTCAACGCCTGTTGGCACGCCGCCTCGTTGTTGACCTGCTTGAGGGTCGCGCAACCTTGTGCCGCCCCAGGCGCGCCGCTCTTCGACGCAATCTTCTCGCAACAAGCGGCGGCCTTGGCGCAGGTGCCCCCGCCCGATCCGGATCCGGTGGCCGGAGCCGTCGTCGGGTTGGTCGCCTCGAGCTGCCGTTTGAACTCGTCGGCTGCGCTGTTCGCTTCGGAGTACAGATAGTAGACGATGCCTCCGCCGCCCAGGAGGCCGACGAGCAAGAGCGCTCCGCAGCCGAGCAGAATGAGCCCGGTCTTGCTCTTCTTCTTCGGTTGTTGGGGCGCGGCCATTGCGGGCCCGGGAGCGCCACCACCGGGGGGTGGGTAGCCGCCAGGCCCAGGAGGAGCGCCGTGCTGCGGTGGCATTCCGGCAGGCGGGGCACCAGGGGGCGGTCCACCGGGAGGCGCGCCGCCGGGAGGCATCCCACCAGGCGGCATCCCACCGGGAGGCGCGCCGCCGGGAGGCATTCCGCCGGGAGGCGGACCGCCGGGGGGCATTCCGCCGGGGGGCGCACCAGGAGGCATTCCGCCGGGAGGCGCCCCGCCTGGGGGCCCCCAACCACCGCCGCCGCCAGCCAAGTCCACGTGCTCGATCATCTTGTCTCCTCGCGCGGGTGCGCCGTCGGCTAGATTGTCGAGCCGATTGCGAGACGTTAGCGAAAAACCGGCTCGGGATAAATGAACACCGTGAAGCTCCGCCGGAGCCGGACCCTGGCCGCTTTCGCCTTGGCCATCGGGCTGCTCGTCGCCTTTCAGCCGCGGCAGGTCGTCGCCGAAAAAGCCGCGACCACCGCACCACCTCCTCCGACGATCGCGTTCGAGAAGATTCGACTCGAAAACGGCCTCGAACTCATCCATCACGTCGACGAATCACTACCGCTCGTCGCCGTCAACGTCTGGTACCACGTCGGCCCTGCGAACGAGCCTGTGGGGCGCTCGGGTTTTGCCCACCTGTTCGAGCACCTCATGTTCGAGGGATCGCGACACGTCGGACGCGAGTTCGACCGGCTATTGGAAACCGCCGGCGCGACGAACGTCAACGGGACTACGAGCTGGGATCGCACGAACTACTACGAAACGGTTCCGCGCGAGCACCTCGAGCTCGCCCTTTGGATCGAGAGCGACCGAATGGGCTTCATGCTCGACACGCTCACCCCCGAGCGACTCGAAGTCCAGCGGGGCGTCGTGAAAAACGAACGGCGCCAATCCTACGAGGACTCTCCGTACGGTCCCAGCACGCTCGCCATGCTCGATGCGTTGTTTCCCGTTGGGCATCCATACCACGGGGCGGTCATCGGCTCGATGAAGGATCTGTCGGCAGCGACGATGGACGACGTGAAGCAATTCTTCGAACGCTTCTACGCGCCGAGCAACGCCACCCTCGTGGTCGCGGGCGATTCTGATCCCGTTCAGACGAAAGCTTGGGTTCGGAAGTATTTCGGTGCGCTGCCGTCTCGCCCGCGCCCCCCGAGACGCGTCATGACCACTCAGCCGCTCGTCGCCCCGAAGCGCCTCGTCGTCGATGAGCCGGTCCAGCTGACGAAGATCTCGATGGGGTGGATCACCCCGCCAGCGTATTCTACGGACGACACGGCGCTCGACGTCGCGATGGCGGTGCTCGCCGGTGGGAAAGCCACACGCCTCTATCGCCAGCTGGTCGTCGAAAAGAAGGTCGCATCCGAAGTCGACGCCTCGGTCGATTCGAACCGTCTGGCGAGCACGGCGTTCGTTTCTGCCCTTGCTGCCAGCGGGACGGATGAGAAAGAGCTGGAGAGCGAGATCGCCCGCGCTTTGGCGGCGCTCGCCACGACGGGACCCGACGAGAAGGAGCTTCACCGCGCGAAGCGCAGAATCCGGGTCGAGCTTCTCGGCGATCTGCAGTTGCTCAACGGGCCCGGTGGGGAATCTGGTCGAGCAGGGCTACTGCAACGGTTCAATCACTACTTCGGGGACCCCGGGATGCTCGAGCGGGTGCTCGGCGGCCTCGAGGCCGTCACCGCCGCGGATGTGAAACGTGTCATTTCCACCCACCTGACTCCCGAAACGCGAGTGACCGTGGTCACGCGTCCGAAGAAGGAGCAGCCGTGACCCGCCTCCGCGCCCGGCTCCCGTGGCTCTTGCTGATGACGGCGTGCGCCACGGCTCCACCGCCGCCGCCTCCCGACCCTCCCCGGACCTCGACTGAGGTCGACGAGAACGCTTGGAGAAGTCGGCCGCCGGCACCGGGCCAGTCCAGGGCGTTCGAGTTTCCGACGCCCGTAGTCCGACAGCTCTACAACGGGATGAAGGTTCATGTCGTGCGTCGGAAGGCGACGACCGTGAGCTTGATTGCCATCACCCGCCATGGCGGCAGCTCAGCTCCGCGAAACAAGAGTGGCCTCGCGGCGCTCACCACTCGGTTGATGACCGAAGGTACCCGAAAAAAGACGAGCATGGAGCTTGCCGAGGCCGTCGAAAGCCTCGGGACGACGCTCGAGCACGACACCGGCCGCGACTACTCCGAGCTGAGCCTCACCGTTCTGCCCGAGGACGTCGATCGCGGGCTCGAGGTGCTCGTCGAGGTCGTGCGCGAGCCCGCGTTCCGAAACGACGTGTTCCTTCGCGTGAAGAATCAATGGCTCGATCAGTTGCGCGCCGAGCGCCAAGACCCGCGACGGCTCGCCTCCCTGGTCGGGCTGCGCTTGCTGCTGGGCCCACACCAAGGCGCACCGGTCGCGGGGAGCATTCCAGAAGTCGAAAACATCACGCGCACCGACGCGGTGGCATTTCATCACGGCGCGTTCTCTCCGACAGCAACCACATTGGTCATCGCTGGGGACGTCGACGTCGACCATATCGAACGTCGGACTGAGACGCTCGTCGCCGGTTGGACCGGTGGGCCACCGCTCGGCGAGCCGTCGTTCACCGCTCCCGAATCGCTGAAGAAGACCAAGATCTTCACGGTGCATCGACCCGGCGCACAACAAACAAGCCTCTTCGTCGCGCAGCCGTACCCCAAGCGGTCCGCGCCCGACCACGAGGCCCGCGAAGTTCTCAACGGCATCGTCGGCGGTCTCTTCACTTCCCGGCTCAACCAGAACCTGCGGGAGAAACACGCGTTCACCTACGGCGCGCGATCCTCGACCATCGCCACGCGACAGTGGGGCGCCCTGGTCGTGATGACGAGCGTAAAAACCGACGTCACGGCCCGCGCCCTCGAACAGATTTTTCTCGAGCTCGAGCTCGCTCACAATCCTTCTCGAGGTCGAGCCATCTCGGAGATCGAGGTCGGTCGCTCTCGATCGGATCTCATCCACTCGCTTGGCGCCGCGCTCGAGCACACCGACGACATCGGCGATGCGGTCTCCGAAATCGTGATTCGAGATCTCCCACCGGACTATCTCGCGCGGTACTCGAGTATTCTCGAACGTATCGACGCTAGGTTGGTCACCGCCCAAGCGAAGAAGTACCTGACCCCCCACCGCCTCGTCGTCGTCGCCGTCGGCGACCTCGAGAAGATCGCGACGGATCTGAAAAAGCTCGGCGTCGACGTCGCGCCAGCCGACCTAATCGCTCTCGAATGAACGAGCGCTCAGATCCCCGAGGGGATGTCGGTCTCGCTCGGTCGGGGCCGCGGCCGCGGCTTGGGCTTCGGTTTGATCGGCGCCGTGGGGCGACCGACCGGCGGTCGCACGGCGGGTGGAGTCGGCCTCATTTTCGGCGTCGCCACCGGGAGCTCGTGAGGGTTCAGCGCGAGGCCAGCGTCGTCGTCGTCGTCGTCGACGCTGACTTCGGCGACGGGGTCCTCGACTTTCGCCACCTGCTCGACTTGGGGCTCTTCGGCCGTCGGCGCCGACGGTGGCGCGGGATCGGCGGGGGCCGATGGGCCCTTGGTGTTCGTCTCGATGGTGACGCCAACGCCTTTTCCGCTCGCTTCCTCGTCAGATCCCATCGACGCCAGCATCCCACCGAATCCGAACGCCAGGGCGCCGGCGCCCGCCCAGATCGCCCAGGTCGTCCAACCGGCCTTTCGAGATTTGAGATACTTCTCGGTATCCGCGCGCCTGACCACGAGAGTCGGGTCTTGGGTTTCGCGATAGGGCTTGAGCCCGGCGGGCCGAGTGAGCCTCGCCTTCTCCGCCTCCTCGTCTGCAGCCAAATCGTCGGCCAAAACGACAGAGGGTTCTTCGACCTTCACGTTCACGCGCGGCTTTGGCGTGTGCGGCGCGGACGTTGCGGCGACTATGGAGTCCTCGGTGAGCTCGTCCAGCTCGTCGTTCGAGGAAGCCTGCGACGAGGGTTTCGCCACCGACACAGCTTATAGCCGTCCGGGGCGGCGGAAGCCAGTCACACCGGCGAACAGCAGAATCGGGGTGAACCGTGGTATTGTTCGCGCGATGACGCAGCGCTGGAGCGGCGCTCGAGCTCTCACCGCAACTTTTCTTCTGGTGGCGTCCTGGAGTGGGACGGCCATGGGCGAAGGAGCGGCGCCAGGCGAGGCCACCGCCGAACAGACCAAAGCCGCGGAGAAGCGCTATCTAGAGGGAGTCCGGCTGTTCAAGTCCGGGGATTTCGGCCAGTCGGCCGAAGCCTTTCAGAAATCCTACGAAACGGTCGCGAGCCCGAACTCGCACATGATGATGGCGCGCGCTCTCGCCCAGGCTGGGCGGCTCACCGAGGCGTACGAGGAGATGGCGCTAGCGGCCGCCGAGGCGAGCGAGCTCGCCGAGACGGTGCCGAAATACGGAGCGACCGCAAAACGGGCGGAAGAAGAGCGCCAAAAGCTCATGAAGAGCGTTGGGGTGCTCGAAATCAAGGTCGTGCCCGAGGGAGATGTTCAGGTGCACGTCGGCCCGAGAAACGTGCCGCGGAACCGATGGGACTTGGTAGCGGTGCTTCCCGGCAAGGTCGACGTGGTCGCGCGGATGAGCGGCGGCCAGCGGGCGTGGGAACTGGTGGAGGTGCAAGCCGGACAGGTGACCCAAGTCGTTCTCGAGCTGAAGCTCGACGATGGCCCGGAGCCCACACTGCCGCCGGGCACGGGCGCGGCGACGACCGGCAGCGCCGACGACGCCATGGGTGCCGACTCCGGCGACCACACCGAGAGCTCCCTCAGGACCTACGCTTACGTCGCCGGTGGCGTGGGTGTAGCCGGAATTCTGACGTTCGCCGTCGCTGGCTCGATGAGCAATTCGACGTTCGACAGCCTCAAAGCCGACTGCCCTTCCAACGTGTGCCCGCCCAATACTGCCGACGACATCGACAAGGGTAAGCGTCAGAAGGCGATCGCGAACACGGGCTTCGCCATCGGCCTCATTGGGTTGAGCGCTGGCGCGGGATTATTCGTCTTCGATCTGACCCGAGGCGAACCCAAAAAAGACGCTGCCGCGGTCACGAAACGACGCACCCAACTCGTCGCCGGGCCCGGTTCTGTGCTCATCCGGCGCCGATTCTGATGCGACGCCTGGCCGCAGCCGGAGTGGCGCTGCTCTTGACCGGCGCGTGCACGCAGAGCTTCGACCAGTTCTCCGTCGGCAGTGGCGGCGCGGGGTTCGAAGCATCCATCGGCACCGGCGGTAGCTCCGGCGCCGCAGGCGGCACGGGCGGTGGCGGCACCGGCGGGACCGGGGGTATCTCGATGGACGGCGGCGCGGGCGCGGCCGGGGACTCCGGCGCGCCCAATTGCGGACTCGACGAGAAAGTGTGCGGCCCGAGCTGCGTACTCATCACAGATCCGGCCTTCGGCTGCGGGGCCCTCGGCTGCGTGCCATGTGACGAGACGCACGCCACGGCGGACTGCGACACCATGGGCAGCTGCGCCATCGTCGCCTGCGACGTCGGTTGGGAAGACTGCAACGGCGATCCTAGCGACGGCTGCGAGGTCCAAACCGAGGCGGACCCGCAGCATTGCGGTGCGTGCAACAGCGCGTGCGTCACCGCCAACGCGACGCCGGGCTGCTTCGGCGGAACCTGCACGATCTCCTCGTGCGATCCCGGATTCGAGGACTGCGACGCGAGCATCGCCACGGGATGCGAGAGAAACGTGGGCGCGGACCCCACGGCGTGCGGGAGCTGCAACAACGACTGCACGGCGAACCCGGGCGACTGGGTGTGCAACTCGGGCGTCTGCGAGACTTCGAACTGCCCTTCAGGATTCCGAGACTGCGACCTCGACCCGGCGAACGGTTGCGAGACGAACATCGGCACGTCGCCAGCCCACTGCGGCTTTTGCAACAACTCCTGCAGCGTGCCCATGGGGGCCGCCACATGCAACTCCGGCACGTGCGAGATCACGAGTTGCAATTCCGGTTTCGACGACTGCGACCTCATCGTCAACAACGGGTGCGAAACGAACGTCACGTCCAACGCGGACAATTGCGGGGCGTGCAACCGAGCCTGCTCGAGTCAAGGTACGGTCACTCGCACTTGCAGCGCATCGGTTTGCAATCCGACGTGCAGCGCCGGGGCGGGCAACTGCGTTCAACCGATGGCGCCGGCCATGGACGATGGGTGCGAGGCCGACCTCGCCACCGACGAGGGGAACTGCGGCAGTTGTGGTCGCGGCTGCAGCAACACCGGGACGACCGCCGTGCTCTGCGAAACCGGCCTTTGCACGTCGGCCTGCATCGCTCCCAACGCCAACTGCAACATGCCAGTCGCGCCTCAGGTCGACGACGGATGCGAGACGAATCGCAACACGGACCCGGACAACTGCGGCGCATGTGGCCGGGCGTGCGCCACCAACGGCGTGATGTCGCGCTCGTGCGGCGGTGGCATCTGCACCTCGACATGCGTGGGCCTCCTGGACAATTGTTCGATGCCCGTCGCCCCCGTGATGGACGACGGGTGCGAAGCCGACACCTCCGCCGACGTGAACAATTGCGGAGCCTGCGGCCGTCAGTGCGACTCGGCCGGCGTCGCCACTCTCTCGTGCACGTTGGGCCTCTGCGATTCGACGTGCTCGGGACTACTGGCGAACTGCGCGCAACCCAGCGCGCCGGCGGTCGACGATGGCTGCGAAGCCGACGTGGCCGACGACCCCAGCAACTGCGGCGGGTGTGGTCGCGCTTGCAGCCCGGGTCTCGTACAGACGCTATCGTGTAGCGGCGGGCTTTGTGATTCGACCTGCCAGCCGGGGCGAGCCAACTGCACCCAGCCGGTTTTCCCACTCGCCGACGACGGATGCGAGACAGGATCCGACGGCGACCCGAACAACTGTGGCGTCTGCGGTCACATGTGCTCCTCGAACAACGCCTCTACGACGGGGTGCAGCTCCGGCGTCTGCACACCAACCTGCACGGGCACCTTCGACGACTGCAGCACACCGGCCCCCCCCGCCGTGGACGACGGGTGTGAAAAAGATGTCTCGTCGGACGTCTTCAACTGCGGAGCTTGTGGCCGTGCTTGTGCACCAAACTCGGTGGGCTCGAAAGAGTGCACCGGAGGGCTCTGCACGTCGACGTGCAATGTCGCGTTCATGAGCTGCACGATACCGGCGGCGCCGGCCGCCGACGACGGATGCGAGCTCGTGAGCAACAGCGACAGCAACAATTGCGGAGGATGCGGAAACGACTGCACCACCGTCGGGCTCAGGTGCAATCCCGGCAGCACCAACCTTCGTCGCTGCGGCTGCACCCAGAACAGTCACTGCACGACGGCGTTCGGCGGCATCGGCAGCTGCAACAACAATTTCTGCGAGTGTCCGCAAATTGGTCCGGACGCATGCAACCCGGGGGAGGTCTGCGACGATTGCGGCATCACCTGCAACCGCTGCAGCTGCAACGGAGGGGCCCCCTGCCCCGGCAACAACGACACATGCTGTCAATCCCCTGCGGGCTGCTTCGACCTCGACACCGATCGTGACCACTGCGGGGGCTGCGGGAGGCAATGCCCGCCGGGTTTCGCGTGCGTCAATGGCGACTGTGAATGTGACGCCGACGGTGACTGCAACGCCGGAACGCCGGGCACCTGCCTCGGAAGCGGATTCTGCCGTTGCGATCAGAACTGCGTCCGAAACGATCGGTGCCTGCCTGACGGAACGTGCGGCTGATCGCGAGCCGTCGCGCTCGAATTGGTTGCCTTCTCCCGGTAAACGACACACCTTCTCAACCGGTAAACCATGGGCCCCGTTGCCACGTTCTTGCTCGCCATCGCCGGAATTTTCCTGATCGGTGCTGTCGGCGAGATCATTTTCCAGCGGACGAACATCCCCGACGTCATCTGGTTGATCCTCGCCGGAATCGTGCTGGGTCCCATCAGTGGACTCGTCACGCGCCCGATGCTCAATCAAATCGCGCCGTACTTCGCGGCGGTGACGCTCGTGGTCGTGCTGTTCGAAGGCGGCTCGGCGCTACAACTCGATGAGCTGAGCAAAGCAGCCCCGCGATCGAGCGTGCTCGGCGTGCTGGCGTTCGTATTTTCGGTCATGGCCGTAGCGCCGCTCAGCATGATCGCCGCGATGATTGGCCTGTTGCCGGAGACTTGGACCTGGCTGCACGGGTTCCTGCTCGGCGCAATTCTTGGCGGCTCGAGCTCGATCATCATCATGCCCGCGATGGCTCAGGCCAAGCTCGAGCCCAAGTTGGCCAATCTGGTGAATCTCGAATCCGCGCTGACCGACGCCTTCTGTGTCGTTGGAACAGCAGCCCTCGTTGACGTGATGCTCAAGGGCACGATGGGCGCGGCCGCGCCGGCGGTGACTCTCTTGAAGTCGTTTGGGATCGGTATGGTCATCGGGCTCGTGGCGGGCTTTTTCTGGCTCTTGTTTTTGGGGTTTTTGCACTCGAACGAGCACGCGTATCCGATCACCCTGAGCGCTCTACTCATCCTCTACGTGGTCATCGACAAGCTCGGTGGGAGCGCGGCGCTCGGGATCCTGACGGTGGCGATCATCCTCGGAAACGCGCCGAGCATCTCGACGAAGATCGGCCTCAAGAAACCCGTGGGGCTCGACAAGTCGGTGCGCGGTTTTCATCGCCAGATGGCCTTCATCATCAAGTCGTTCTTTTTCGTGTTCATCGGAGCCATGTTGGGGCCGCCGTGGTCGCTACTCGCATTCGGTGTCTTGCTCGGCGGAGTGCTCTTCGCCGCCCGTATCCCGAGCGTCTATCTGGCTACGCTCGCGAGCGAGTTCGAACCCGAGCACAAACAGATGGCAGCGATTTCGATGCCTCGAGGAATGGCTGCGGGTGTGCTGGCTACCTTGCCGGTGTCCGCCGGCATCCCAGGCACGAAGAACCTACCGGTCGTCGTTTTTGCGTGCGTACTGACGACGATCCTCGTCTTCGCCGTCGGTTTCCCGGTCGTGCGACGACGCATGAAACCAGTGGCGGAAGGTGACGAGTCGACGCCGAGCGTCCCGCTACCCGCCGGGGCGGCGATGCCGAGCGGCTACGGCGAAGACGGCGTGCCGCTGGTCGCCCCAGCGGCGGCGCCCCCAGCGGCCGGATCCGCGCCGCCGGCGGCGGCAAATCTCAGTGCTCCTGGAGGAGCCCACGCCTACGCGCAGGCGGTCGCTGCGCCTCCACCGGGACCCTCGCCTCCCAGTCAAGCCGCCGCCCCGACCCACCCCGCGCCGCTGCCTGGCGCGCTGGTTCCAGGGCAAAGCCCTAAGCCCGTCGTGCCGCCGGTGGTCACGAACCCGGCAGGAACACCCGAAGATCCCGCCGGCAACCGCGGGGACGGGTCTTGATCGGTTCCAAGCGGCGTTTGCGCTAGGATCACCCGGTCGTGGTCTCGGACGGGTCGATCCTGATCGTTGATGATGACGCCGTCAGCCGCCATGTCCTGAGTGAAACGCTCAACGACGCCGGTCTCGACTGCGTCGCCGTCGACAGCGGTACGGCCGCGATCGAATCGTTCGACAACGCCACGCCGTCGGTGGTCCTGCTCGACTTGGTGATGCCCGATCCGGACGGGTACGCCGTGCTGAAACACATCCGTTCCACGCCGGAGCTCGCGGAGGTGCCGGTCGTCGTACTCACCGCGCTCGACGCGG
The DNA here is from genome assembly GCA_029261965.1 of Polyangiaceae bacterium. Lineage (GTDB taxonomy): Bacteria > Myxococcota_A > Polyangia > Polyangiales > Polyangiaceae > JAJDAH01. The sequence continues at coordinate 11,823 of JAJDAH010000406.1, read as the reverse complement.
ACGAAGAGATCCAGAAGGTGTTCTCCTGCGGAGCCGACGACTACGTGCACAAGCCGTTTCGTCCGGCGGAGTTGATCGCTCGCATTCGCGGCCAGATGCGGGTGCGCGATTACGTCGAACGCCTCAGCCGCCGCGAACGCGGGGCGCAAATGGTGCTCGAGCTCACGCAGGCGCTCGCGTCGAGTCTCGACATCCGAGACATTCTCTTCACCGTCGTCCGACGCGTCGCGAAGGTGGCGCTCGTCGACCGCTGCAGCATCGTACTCGTCGGCGACTCGGAGGACGTCGGCTTTGTCGTGGCGACGAGCGACGACGAGCAACTTCGGGATCTACCAATCGATCTTCAGAAGTACCCCGAGATTCGCCAAGTACTCAGCACCGGGCGCACCCTCGTCATCAGGGACGCCTCGAGTCACCCTTTGCTCGAGGCGGTTCATCAAAACGCACCGACCATCGACTTCGTTTCCGTGGCGCTCGTGCCCATCGTTCACGAGCACCGACCGATGGGTGTGATCTTTCTTCGATCTCGAACCCAAGTAGCGTTCGCGAGCCACGAAATGGCCTTGGTTCACACGGTCGCCAACGCCACCGCCATCGCGCTTCGCAATGCGCGGATTCTTCAGTCACTCCGCGACGAAACCCGTCAAAGCACCTATGCCCGCGTGGAAGCTGAGCGGCGAGTTCAGCTCTTTCAGAGATACGCGGACTTCTTCGAAAGTGCCGCAGACGGCATGACCGTCATCGACAAAGCTGGTCGAATCATTTTTGCCAACCCGAGGGCGCGCGAAATCCTCGGTTATGGGGAGACCGAGCTGATTGGGCTCGAGTTCGCCACCTTGCTCGTTCCTTCCGCCCGAGACCGCGCCGGCCGTCTCCAACGGGGTTTCGGCGATGGAATCTACCCGCAGGGGGTCGACATCGACGTTGCCTCCAAGGACTCGGGGGACATCACCCTGAGCGTCAACTTCAGCTCGGTGCTGCACGAAGACGAAGCGGTCTTGTTCACCTTTCGCGACGTGACGATCGAGCGGCGAACCGCCGTCGAGCTCAAGCAAACCAAAGAGTTCCTCGAGCACGTGATCGACAGCTCCGTCGACGCGATCGTCTCGGCGGACATGCACGGGCAAGTCGTTCTCTTCAATCGCGCGGCAGCGCGTATCTTCGGCTACGACCCTGCGGATATCATCGGAAAAATCTCGGTCGAGCGACTCTACCCGGACGGTGTCGCGCGACAGGTCATGCGCAAGATCCGAAGCGACGAGTACGGCGGCAAAGGGCGCCTCGAAGACTTCCGCGTCGACATGCTCGAAGCCACCGGCGAAGTTCTCCAGGTCAAGCTCTCCGCGGCGCTCATCATGGAGAACGGCCGCCCGCTCGGGTCGGTGGGCGTTTTCACCGACATCCGGGAGAAGCTCAGAATGGAGGCTCGGCTCAGTAAAGCTCAAGAAGAGCTGCGCTCTCGCGAAAAACAGGCCGCTCTCGCCGAGCTCGCCGGCACCGCCGCCCACGAGCTCAACCAACCGCTCACCAGCATCATCGGCTACGCCGAGCTCTTGAGGCGCACCATCGACGTCACGTCGCCCGCGGGGAATGCGGCCTCGGTCATCATTCGTGAGGCCGAACGGATGGCGGAAATCGTCCGAAAGATCGGCAAGATCACCAAGTACGAAACCAAGGGCTACGTGGGGGAAGCCAAAATTCTGGATCTGGACAAAGCCAGCGACCCGAACCAGGAGGATCGTCGGTGAGCCGCCCGAAACCCGCTGCGGATCCCAGCGCGATCGCCTCGCGTCCGCGCCCTGTCGCGGTCGCTGAGGATTCTAGAATTCTCGCGTCGTTGCTCGAGCTCTCGACATCGCTACCGATCGACCTCGACGCACGCGCCATCGCGCAGACGACGCTCGCGCACTTGCACGCCTTGGCGCCGCAATGCGCGCTCGGCGCGTGCATCGCGTTGCCCGACGGCGAGCAAGTCGTCGAGGTTTGCCTATCTGCCGGAGCAGCAAGCGAAACCGGCCGTGACCCAACTCGCCTGTTTCCTTCGATGGCGCACGAAACCATCATCAGCCTCGAGGATGGTGCCGGCTCGACGCTCCACATGGGGACGGACGACGACGCTCTGGCGGAAGAAACGTCCACCACGGCGGCGTTGGCACAGCGGGGCGCGACGGTACTCGCCAGCGCCCTCGCACGCGCAGCAAAGTTTCAAGCGGCCCAGGGCAACGTCACCGATGAGGTGTCGCGACTCAAGGCGCAGATGATCCAGGCAGAAAAGCTCTCGTCTCTCGGCCAAATCGTCGCCGGCGTCGTGCACGAGCTCAACAACCCTCTGACGTCGATAGTTGCCTACTCGGACTACCTGAAGAAGAAGGTGCAGAGCAAAGGCGGCGACCTCGAAGACATCGAGCGGCTGCGGCGAATCGGCGAAGCTGCCGAGCGTATCTTGAAGTTCGCCAGAGATCTGATCGCCTACGCGCGCCCGTCGAGAGAAATTCCGGGCCCGGTACCCGTTCACGAGATCATCGACAAGGCGTTGGTGTTCTGCGAGCACGAGTTCTCTGGAAGCTCCGTGGAAGTGAGCCGCGCTTTCGCCGACCGCGCGATCCAAGTCCGAGGCGTTCCCGGCCAGTTGACCCAGGTCTTTGTCAACCTGTTCACGAACGCTTCCCACGCGATGGACGAAGAAGGGGGCCAGCTGTCGATCGAGACGGAGTTGAGCGCATCCGCGGAAACGCTGCGCGTGAACGTCACCGATTCGGGTCGCGGCATTCCACCCGAAGTGCTCGGCCGGATCTTCGAGCCGTTCTACTCGACCAAGACCGATGGCCGAGGCACGGGACTCGGGCTGGCGATCGTTCGCGACATCGTCACGGCGCACGGTGGCCGGCTGTCGGCGTCGAGCTCGCTTGGCGTAGGCTCGACGTTCAACGTCGAGCTGCCGCTTGTCGCCCTGCCGCCGAGCTCACGAAAGTAGCGCCCGGCGCGGACGCTCGCACTTGGGTCGACCGCTCACACCTCGGTGAGACGCAGAACGAGGACGAGGATGCCGCCCTTGTAGCTCTGGCCCGCGACGATGAAGCGCTGTCCGATTTTGGCTTTCACTTCGAGCAACGGCAGGAAGTCCTTGCCGCCGGGATGGTTGACGCTCGCAGAAATACGGAAGGCCTTTTCGGGCAGTGCCTGCAGCAGTGTCGTCTTCAGCACGCGCTTGTTGGGCAGTCGAACGGTCTTCGCCTCGCCCTGCAGTAGAGGCAGCTTCGACGACTTCAAAAACTCGTAGCTGTCGTACGCCGAGAAGGGAGGCTTTTTCAGCTCGGGCATCTTTCCGATGCGCTTGTCGATGCCCTTTTTCGAGTTCGTGGCGTGCAGCACCATCACCTCGATGGCGTACTTGGCGTTCTTGTCGTCCTTCTTGGGACCTTGGTCCGCAGGCTTCTTCGGGCGCGCTTGTCCGGACGGGGGACCTTTGCCCTGAGCGCCCGCGGGCCCAGCCCCGACCGCGAGGGCGGCCGCGAGGGCGGCCGCGACGACGGAACCGAGCAGCCTACGAGGCTGACGAAGCCTGCCGGTCGTCAATCTGATGCGTAAATCCATAAGGGAGCTCAGTCTAAAGCGGTTCGGCGCGGCCACGATCGTCGACCCAAATGACCGGCGTCGTTCCGCTACCTCCGGATACCATGAAGATCGCCCCGGTGTTGCCACCGAAGTCGACACTCTCGATCGCTGCGGCCGGGCTGCCCTCGTCGTCGACCATCGCAGCAGGGCTGGCCACGCTCGCGACGGCTTGGGGGGCGGTCCGGACGGGCGCCTCAGTCGGGGCAATCGCCGTCGCTAGCGGCGATGGGCCCGAATCGCGTGCGGCGGCGATCACGAATACCGCCGCCGCAGCCGCCGCGAGGGCGCCCAGTGCGCCGGCGCGACGCGCCCACCTACCCGAGCCTTCATCGCGATTCTCACTGGCAGCGGCCAAGACGCGGAGGCGAGGCTCGGCCTCGACGCGCTTCATGATGTCGTCGACCATCGAGGCCGGCGGGTGCCACTCGTCGGCCATTGCGCGAACGAAGTCGCCTACCTGCTCGAGGCCCGAAAAAGTGTTCTCCGCCTCAGGCTGCGCATCGACCGCAGCGAGCGCGGCCTCGTCGAGCTCGCCGTCGAAGGCTCGCATCAAGCGGGTGGCCGACACCAAGCCGTTTTCGTTCGGCTCGCTCACCGCGAGCCTCCTTTCCCTTCGGGCACTGGCCCGATTTGCTCGGCATAACAGTCCGCCAACGCTCGCTGAAGCTTTTGCCGCGCGTGGAACAGGCGGCTCATGATCGTACCCTTGCTCACCTTCATGGCCGTCGCCATTTCTTCGTAGCTCATGCCCTGGATCTCTCGCATGAGTATGACGCCGCGGTGGTACGGAGGCAGGTCGTCGAGCGCGCTCTGGATTCGCTCTTTGATCTCCTGTCGGCGGACGACATCCATCGGGTCTGCGCCGTCGATGCGCGAAAGGAAGGGAATGTCCGCCTCGTCGCTCGATTCGTGGCTGTCGCGAAGCTCCGCGTCGCGTCGGTGCGGCTTGCGGATGAGGTCAATCGAGAGGTTCGTGACGATTCGGTAAAGCCAGGTGAAAAAGCTCGATCCGCCGTGGAACGAATCGAGACCGCGATGGACGCGCAAAAAGGCCTCCTGAACGACCTCTCGGGCATCATCCTCGTCGCGCACCAGACCCATGGCGATGGCGAAAGCGCGCCGATTGTGACGCTGGACCAGCTCCCGGAACGCTTCCGCGTCGCCTGTTTGCGCCTTTGAAATGAGAGCACGGTCTTCTTCTGCTTCCCGGCGTCTTGCCTCTCGGTTGGACGCCTTCCCGCGGGACCTATTCACCCCCCTGACATTTCGATCACCCCCCGGAGCCGGTTGTGATTCCACGGTTTTGCTCCCGCCAGGGCGTTCTCCACTGGCGGGATCGGCGTCCTCAGGCGACTTATCCACCGAAGTCGTCCCCGAGGGAGGCCCGGACTGGGCAGCCGGCATCACGCAACAGTGTACGCCGCGCGTCTACCAGATCCCCCCGCATTTTTCTGGCCATAAGTCTAATTTTAGACCCATGGTCAGGGAAACTGAGGTACGGAGCGCGGCTCGACGCGTCGCGGACGCTCTGGAAGCTCGCCCAGGGTCACCTCGAGGTCGAAGGTGCGCTTTCCTCGAGCCACGCGCACCTTCACGGCGCTGCCCACACCGGCGTTGCTTGCCTCCCAGCGCAGCCTCTCTGGACCGGCGATGGGGCGTCCGTTCAAGGCGAGGATCACGTCGTTCTCAGCCAGCCCGGCCCGGTCCGCAGGACCGCCTGGCAGGACCCGACGGACGAGCGCCCCGGCTCGGTTGTCCAGGCCGAGCCTCTGCACGTCGTCGGCTCCGACCGAGGCCACCACGATGCCGATCGCGCTTCGCCGGATCTTGCCGTCCTTGATGAGCTTTGGAAGCAGCTCCTTGACCATGGCGATCGGGATGGCGAACCCGATGTTGTTCGCCTTCGCGCGAATCGCCGTGTTGATGCCGACCACCGCGCCGCCCATGTCGAGCAGCGGACCACCCGAATTGCCAGGGTTGATGCTCGCGTCGGTCTGCAAGAAGTTGTAGTAGCCGCTGCCGTCGCCCAAGCCGGGAACGTCTTTTCCTGTTCGACCCTTCGCCGAAACGATGCCCGCCGAGACGGTGTGCGAGAGCCCGAAGGGGTTGCCGATCGCGACTACCCAATCGCCCACTCGAGTGGCATCCGAGTTTCCGAGCGGAAGGAAAGGAAGTCCCTTCTCTGCGACGCGCAGCACCGCGATGTCGGTCGGGGCATCTCGACCCACGACTTCGGCGGTCATTTCCCGAGCCTTGCCGAAGATGACTTTGATCTCCCGAGCGTTCGAGATGACGTGATTGTTCGTCAGGATGAGCCCATCCGGATCGAAAACGAAAGCGCTACCGAGCCCCTCGCCTACGAAGCGACGGCCACGTCCTTCCCCTTGCTGGAGTGTTCGGACGTATACCACCGCTGGATCCGCCTTCGCCGCCAAGTCGGCGAACGTCGCGGGGGCTTTGACACCGCTCGGCAAAACGACCGGGGCCGGGGTCGGAGCCGGCGGAGCCGTGACCGCGGCGGAACCGCTAGAAGCAGACGAACCGGCATCAGTGCCGGCGGGGCCACCGCGGTCGCAAGCGACGAGGGCCAACACTGCGGTGGCGAGGTACCGGTAGCTCACAGTGGATCCGCGGTCACCCGGAACGCGACACTTCGACGAAGCGCATTCGCAAGTCGTAGAGCGTCTGGTCGAGGATTCGCTCCTCTTCCCCGGTCAGATTCCCCTTCGTCTTCTCGTGAAGCATCGCCAGCATGTCGATGCTGTGCTGCGCCATCGGCAGGTTCGACTCGCGGTGACCACTGGCGGGGTCGGGGGCGTCGCCAAGATGCACCAGCGCCGAATGGCTGAGCGACAGGACGAACGTCCCGAAATCGGTCGGCGGCAGCCCGCTGTCAGCGTCCTTAGGCGCGTCTTCGTCGCTCACGACTCAATCGCCCTCGGGCCAACCCTCATCGGAAGCGTCTGCTGCGGGGGTGGCCGGCGCATCGTCCGCCGGGGGCGGCGCCGGCATCGCACCGCCACCGATCGGAACAGGTTCCGCGGCGGCGGGCGGGGGTGCCGCGGCGGGGGGCGCAGCGGCGGGGGGCGCAGCGGCGGCAGCGGACGGGGCCGGAGCCGCGGGCGGCGGCGGAGCGGCGGGCGAAGGCGCCGCAGCGGCGGGCGGAGGTGCCGCGGCGGCGGGCGCTTCCGGCGGGGCTTCAACGCTCGGCTCGGCAGCGGCAGTTTCAACCGGCGGCGGCGGGGGCACTGGGAGATCGCGCGCCATCGCCGCCGGCGAGCCCGCCAGTGGCAGCAAGGGCTCCGGCGCGGCTCGGAGGGCATCCTCGTAACCCCCGAGCGCGGGTTGCTTGACGGCGACGGACTCAGCGGCCCCTTCGACGTCGGTCAGCGCCGCTATGCGCTTGTCGACGTCGGCTTGCGTGATGATGCCTTTGCGGATCATCCGGTCGCGAATTCGCACGTCGAAATTAAAGTCTTGTTCAGTCATTTTTGCTCCGTGGCCACCAGCACACGCGCCGGCGGCGCTGGATGCTAGCGTAGTTTGGGCTCGATCTCCGGCCGAGCAACCTCGGGCGCGGCCTCGCCGGAGGACTCGTAGCTTCCCCTCCGGCCCCGGATCAAGTGCTCGCGGGGCAGCAGGCGCGGGCTCGACCCCGCTTCAGCGCCATTCCCCCGGTCGAGCAGCGCCGTCACCTCGCCAATCTCGTGGGAGGTAGCAGGTCGTACCTCCTCGATTCGGAGGTCAAATCGCACGGTTTGGCCAGCGAGGGGGTGATTGGTGTCGACGACCACACCCCCGCCGCCGACCTCGAGGATCTTGATATGCACGATATCGCCGGCATCATTCTCCGCCTCGAGCTCGTCGCCTTCAGTCACATTGGCGGGCAGCTCGGACGCTTCGAGCTCGACAATCGCCTCCGGATCCCGGTGGCCATACGCTTCGGCGGGCGGCAAGCTCACCTCGACGTAGTCCCCGACCTCTTTGCCTTCGATCGCCCTCTCGACCCGGGAAGCGAGCTGGCCGTACCCGAAAACGACCTCGAGGGGCCCCACGATGTCCGACGACTCGACCAGATCGTCCTCGGCGTCGAACAGGTCATAGGAAAGGCCCACCACCGTGTCAGGGCCAACTTGGAAACCCTGAGGCGATGAGGGGGAGCCTTTGGTGGTCATCCGGGCGTGTTCCGACTCGCCCGGCGGCGATCGGATGGTCAGAGTGCGTCGGGGCCGACGATTTTGCCAGCTATCGCCGAGGCTGCAACGACCAAGGGACTCGCCAGGTAAACTCGACCGGGCCCGCTTCGCCCGGGGTAGTTTCGATTGATGGCGCTCACGGTCACTTCGTCAGCTTCCATGCTGACGCCCGGCCCCGCCCGAATGCACGCGCCGCACGACGGGTCCACGAGGATGGCCCCTGCACGCTCGAACAGGTCGATGTAGCCGCGCTCCTGGGCGTAGGCACGAATGTGTTGCGAGCCGAACTGGATGTAGAGCTGCACCCCTTCGGCTACCCGTTGGCCTTGCGCGAGCGCCTTTTCCAGCACCGAAGCGTACATGTCCATGTCCGCCTTCTTTCCGCCGGTGCACGAGCCGCCGTAAGCGATGTCGATTTTGACATCCGAGCCGAGCGAGGTCAGCGGGATCCCATTTCTCGGGTCGCCTGGCGTCGCCACCATGGGAACGACAGAACCGAGGTCGATGTCGAAGCGCGCCGCGTATGAGGCATCTAGGTCCGGCCGAACGATCTTCGCCCGCACGTCGTCGGCGGACACGCCCCGCATTTTTACGAGGTAGTCGACGACGACTTCGTCGGCTTCGATTATCCCGGTGAAGCTGCCGGCTTCCACAGCCATGTTCGTGAGGGTCGCGCGCTCGTCGAGCGGCAACGCGGCGATGGCATCGCCGCCGAACTCGAGCACCTGACCGATCCCAGCGCCGGTCTTGAAGTGCTCGAGGCTCAAGATGTGCAGCATCACGTCCTTGGCGCAAACACCCGTGGGGAGCGTGCCGCGCAAGTCGAAACGAACGGTCTCGGGCACGCGGACGCGAACATCGCGCGTGTACCAGGCGTTCGCCATGTCGGTGGCTCCGACTCCGAAGGCAAAACAACCGAGCGCCCCCGCCATGCACGTGTGCGAGTCGGTGCCGGCAACGAGATCGCCCGGCATCGCGAGCTCTTCGATGACCTTGTTGTGGCAGATTGCTTCGCTGCCGACAGTCTTGCCACCGCGCTCGACCTCGCCGTAGAGCCGAATCTTGTGGCGACCGGCAAAGTCCTCCTGGACCTTTTGCAGGCTCCGCGCTTGCTCCGCGAGCCCCATCTTTCGATGTTTCTCCGGCATGACGAGATCGAGAAACGTCAGGTGATCCCGAAAGGCGAACACCGTGGACGGGTCGGCGAGTTCGGCGTCCGGCCCCAGTGCTTGGCGGAACAACGCGTCCGCCATCGGTGTCACATACTCGTGACTGAAGCGCACATCGGTGCGCGCAAAAAGTGAGTCACCTGGCGCGACGGCTTCGACTCCAAGCTCTCCCGACGTAGCGTCGACAATAGTCTTCGATGCGATGATTTTCTCGCACAGCGTCATCGGCCGCGCCGCGGTGTCGAGCAAGGGCGGCGAAACCTCCCCGGCGAGGCGCTTTTCGTTGAAACTGAAGAGCCCACCGCATTCGACGATCTGCGCGCTTATCGGATCGAGCCCCTTGGTGAACTCTCCGATGGGAATTTCCTCTCCCCGCTCGATTCGTTCGAGGAGGGAAAAATCGGTCGACGTGAGCAGACCGATGTTCTGACAGTTTTGGCGATAAATTTTTTCGATGCTCTCGGCGATCACCAACCGCACGCCCGCCTCGCGCTCGGAGTACGGCGCCGTCTCGCGCGAGCTTCCACAGCCCTTGCTGCGTCCGCTGACGATCACGGAGAATTCACCACGCTTGAGCGAGTCCTTCTCGAGGACTCCGCCGCGTAGCCCGACGTACGAATATCGCGCCAGTGTCTGGTCGTAGTAGTAGCAGACCCACCCCGGCGTGATTTCGTCGGTGGAGATGTTGTCGATCAGCTTTTCGCCGGGATGCTCTGGCGGGCCAACGACCTGGTCGCGCTTGGCGTCCTCGCCCCCGAGTTGAGACCGCAATGTGTCCTCATCCTTGGTCAGGTACAGGACCCGACCGGTGAATCGAACCGTGCGTTCGGTCATCGTCATCGCTCGCGGGGCTGGTCAAGCTAACCGTCGGGGTTGGCCAGGACAATTGCAATATAGTGCGCGGGGCGGAAACGCCCAGGGGGTCGAGCCGGAGCGCGTTGAGCGCGGTGCGTCAAGACGCCTGGGTGATCATCTCCCCCGCCCTCCACAGCAAGACCGCCGGCTCTCGAGCACTCACGCCGGCGTCTTGGAGCGCCGATCGCAATGACGGCGCCGAAGCGGCGTAGGTCATGGCAACCCGCGAGGGTTCGAGCTGGCTCACCAGCACCACACGATGCTCGGGCAAGTGAGCGGCGACTCCGCTCCGATAGATTCCTTCGTTGACTCGGTCGAGCGGTTCCACGCCGAGATCACATTCGGCGACGACGATGATCGTTCCTCCGTCCTCGAGGATCGCGCCAGCCGGCGGCAACAGCTTCGAGGCCTGGTAGAGCGATCGGCTGACTGGAGGACGGTCCGCGACGACGACGACCCGCGCCCGAGGAGCCCGCACCAGAAACGAGGGTTCGGCAAGCCGAACGAGCTCTCGATGGGCCTCGACGATGTCGCCGGTCACGGCAGCGACCGGCGCGCCATCGCAGTCCATGAGCACGTTCAAGACGATCCCACCCACTTTTCGGGCAGCCTCCTCCATGTCGGCGCGACAAACGTTGTCGTGCACGCGACCGAGACGCGCGGTCACGTGCGATTTGAGAAGGTGATTCTTCAGAATGTCTTCGGCATGACCGCAGCCGGGGAAAATGCTCTTCGCCCCGCCGGAGTAGCCTGCGAAGTAGTGAGGCCGTAGGCGACCCGTAGCGATCACCAAATCGGAATCGGCGACTTCGCGGAGCACCCGCACTCGGGTGCCGCGAGAGGTCGAGCCAAAATCTCGCAACCGGGTGACGTCGTTGCCGTCATGCACGACACGGGGCAGGTCTCGAAACGGCTCGGGCACGACGACGTCGGTCGCTGCATGCGTGCCCGAGGCGACGACGAGCTCGAGCTTTCTCCGCGGAAGGACCTCGACCAGCGCGTCCAGCATGGCTCGACGCGGCTCGTCTCGAGATTCGTCGCTGAGGATCACCGCGATGCTGTCGGCAGCTCGACCGAGCTCTTCGATGGGCTCGGATCCGATGGGCGAACGAAGCGCGTCTCGACACAGACTCCCGAGGTCCCGAGCACTCCCACTCGGCATCGCCGAATGGCGACGCAGCAAAGACTCGTCGACCGCCGCAATCTCGCGCTCGGCGAAACAGAGAGTCAGCGTGCCTCCTCGTGGGCGAGCGTGACCATCAGTTCGATGGCCACCGCGAGTTCGATTTCTTCGTCGGTGGTCGTCGGCTCGAGACGGCGCTGGATCCCGTGCACGAGCGTGTCCATATCGCACTCGCTACCCTTGCCGATGCGGCGCCGAACGCGCTCGGCAATCACACGAACCCGGGCGGTCGAGTCCGTCACGACGTCGAGACTACCCCACTTGGTCGACGCCGGTGCGTCCGCCGACGGACCGACAACGTTGGACTTGCCCCACTCGGCCGGAGCCGCCAAGGTCCCTGAGTGCGCCGCGGCTCGCTGCTCTTCGTCGTTGCCATGGCACCTCAGCTCGGGTGCGATCGGGCGAAACCGCCGGCGCCCACGGATGCGGCGTCAGCCGATGCCGGAGCACCGTCGTCATCGACGGCTCCGAGCACTGGCGCTTCCCAGGCCTTCGTCGCGAGGGCCCCTCTCGCCGCACCGTTGGCGGGGGAAAGAGTCGAGATACCGGAAGGGAAATTCTTCGCGGGGACGCTTCCGGGCGAACCGGGTTGGAAGCCGGAAATCGAGCCCCGGCGCACTCAGGTCACCCTGGGCCCGTTCACCATGGACAAGCTCCCCCATCCGAACGACCCCACCGCCGAGCCGGTGACCGGTGTCACCCGCGACGAGGCCAAGAGGCTCTGCGCCGAACGAGGAGCGCGGCTCTGCACCGAGCTCGAATGGGAGCGCGCGTGCAAGGGACCCCGGAGCGATGCCTACGCCAC
>JAJDAH010000405.1 GCA_029261965.1 Polyangiaceae bacterium | reverse complement strand
TAGGACTCGATGCCGCTCTCGCGCATGACGATGACCGCCGCGCAGATGAGCGCGAACATCAGGAGCTGGAAAGCGCTAGCCAGCTTCGCGATGCCCGTGGGATCGAGAACGAGAAGGCAGGCGAGCACGATGACGAGAGTCAGAAGAACGGAGACCCGCGGAATGCCCTCTTTACTGAGTCTCGCGAGGGAACGAGGCATCAAATGGTCGCGACTCATCGCCAGTGGATAGCGCGATGCGCTGAGGATCCCCGCGTTCGCCACCGAGCTGAACGCGAATATCGCCGCGATCGACACGACGATCACTCCGGCCTTGCCTCCAAGCAACTTCGCCGTCGTGGCGACTGGGGTCAGATCGCCATGGAGCAACTCCTTGGGCAAGACGCCGACCATCACCGTGATGCCGACGACGTAGATGACCAGCGTGACCGCGACGGAGAGAAACACCCCGAGTGGTAGGTTTCGCTCGGGGTTTTTCACTTCCTCCGAGACGCTCGCGACTTTGGTGACTCCAACGTAGCTCACGTAAACCATGGCGGCGGTTTCGAGCACCGAGTGAAACCCCGCGTCCCAAAAACCTCGGAACCGAGACGCGTCGATCTGCAACACGCCGGCCGCTTCGAACCAACAAAGAGCAGCGAGCACGAGGCCGACGAGAACGACCTGAAGGCGACCGGTGGCCTTCGCCCCGACGAGGTTCATCGCCCCGAAAAGCACGGCAAATCCCGCAGCCACCCAGGTGATGGGCACGTCGTCGATGAACAGCGATGCATAGGCACCCATGCCCACGAGGGCAAACGAGGTCTTCAGGATGAGCGCGAGCCAAGTCCCGATGCCACCGATGGTGCCGACCATTGGCCCCATGCTGCGATCGAGAAAGTAGTAGGCGCCCCCCGCACGAGGTGTGGCCGTCGCCAGCTCGACGACACTCAGGGCCGCTGGGATGAGCGGGATGGCCGCTATGAGGTAGCTCGCCACGACGGCCGGGCCGGCTTGCTGAGCGGCAAGCCCGGGAAGAAGAAACAACCCGGAGCTCAGCGTCGTACCGGTCGCGATCGCAAAGACGCTACCGAGACCCAGCTCCTTCTTGAGCTGCTTCGATTTTTCGAGGACAGTCGTAGTGCGCGCGAGCTTAGTCCACGATCGTGCGGTCTGACCAAAAGGGCCCGAAATCGCGACCTGGCGCGGCACGAGACACCTCACGCTGGCTCCACCTATTGTGCGCCTGGCTGGGGAAGAATCGGATCGATGTCGCGGTCGGTCGACTTGTCGTCAGCGAAGGCTGCTTGATGGCCGTGGAAGCCCGCGTTGGGCTAGTGCCGGTTCTCGAGGGCTTGCGCGCTACGGCAAGCACATGCCAGCCGGAACGGGTAGACTTCGACGGGAGGACATGCCGAACCATTCCCGCCCTTCCAGCGCGACCCAGCGACGCGTGGCTGTAGGCATCGCGCTCTCGTTGACACTGTCGTGCGCTGACCAAATGGCGCGCACGCCAGCCGAGAGTCCTGATCCGGCGCCGAGCCCGCCAACCGAAACCGCACCGCCACCCACAGTCGCACCGCCGCCCACGGCCGCACCGACATCAGTAGCCACACCGCCACCGGTCGTCGTCCCGGCTGAGGATCCAGAGTCGACCGGCACCACGCCGAGCGTCCCGCTAAAAAAGAAGCCGTCGTCCCCGCCCGGCGCGGGAGGGCAACGGTGCACGATTTGGACTGGTGGACCCCGAAACGACGCGCCTCCGCCCAAGGGCCACCAGAACAATCAGTGTCCAGCCGGGCAACGTTGCGTGTGCGCAGCCCAGGCTGGCTACTCCTGCTCGGGAACCTGCCAATAGGACACGCCGCGACCCGGCAGCTCAGCGGCAACCCGGTGTTCGAATCGGCAGGCGCAACGTGTCGCCCGGCGCTTTGACGCTCGAATCCGCCGTGTCGGACCCAGCGTCTTGGAGCTCGATGGTTTCTCGATCGCCCCAATCCGCGTCCGGTTCGCTGGTACGCGGACTTTCTTCTACGACTCTGTGCTCCGACAGAATCCTCGCGAGCGCCTTCACCCCGCGCACGCCGATGTTGCTGAACTGCACCCCGAATCCCCAGTGGGTTCGCCAGCGGACCACGGCGCCGACCACGACGGTATCCCCCATCAAGAGATCGCCCAGCTCGACCCTGACCGCCGTACCCTGCTGGGGGCTCATGGGCGCTTCGATGAAAGCACCGCCAGTACCGAGCTCGACGCACAGCGCATGAATCTGCAGGTTTCTCGCACGCACCGCGGCCGGAAGGCGCACGCGTGCCCTGGCACATCGCCGTTCACCGCTGCCCGGGTCATCCGCAGAAGGATTACTGGAATCGAGTTTAGCCGGGCGTGAAGGCATTGCGAGGACTCCGAGCGTCGAGGTTCACGGCTCCCCCTTTCAAAGCTCGTACCAGCCTCTCAATCGCGCCAAACAGCCAGCGTAGGGCGTGGATGGCGCCGAAGCAGCACTGCAGAGTTGTAGCGTCGACGCATCAGGGGTGTTGCTCCGAGGCATCACCGCAGACGACCGCGCAATGCTCGCCTATCCTGGACGATGATGACGACCGAGCTTTCACCTCGCCGGCGCACGACTGAGGGTGGCGCACGCGGGCCGCTGTCCGTGCCCGTGCCGAGGTTAGAGGTCCTCGTCGAGCGGGAGAACGGCGCCGCGACCCATCGAAGGATCGTCATCGAGAACGATCGGCTGCGCGTAGGCTCGCACGAGAGCAACGACGTGCGTTTGGCGGACCCGCAGGTGTCCCGGTTTCATTGCTCGGTCAGCCGGGGCGAGCACGACTGGGAGCTGTGCGACACGGGATCGTTGAACGGAACTCGCCTCGATGGCGTGAGCGTGCGCGACGCCGACCTTCCTCGGGCGGAATGCACTGTCGAGCTCGGCAACTCCAGACTTCGCCTGCGCGGAATGCGACCGAGGGCGACTCGGGACCTCCCCGACTGGACCTCGTTCGGTGAGTTGCACGGTGAGTCCGCGGCGATGCGTGCGACGTTCGTGACTCTGGACCGGGCATCACGCAGCGACAGCACGGTGCTCATCGAGGGCGAGAGTGGAACGGGCAAGGAGCTCGCGGCCAGCGAGATCGTCCGACGCGGGCGCCGTGCGAACGCACCCTTCGTCATCGTCGACTGCGGCTCGATGCCGTCGAACCTCGCCCCGAGCGAGCTCTTCGGCCACTCACGCGGTGCCTTCACTGGAGCGGATGCGGCGCGCACCGGCGCGTTCGAGGCGGCGCATGGCGGAACGATCTTTCTCGACGAAGTCGGAGAGATGCCGCTCGACATGCAACCACAGCTGCTGCGCGCCCTGGAATCGCGGCAGATCCGCCGGGTGGGGGAAAACGTCGTTCGCAATGTGGACGTGCGAGTGATCGCCGCCACCAACCGCCGACTCGAACGCGAGGTGAACCAGGGTCGTTTCAGGGAAGACCTCTACTATCGTTTGTCCGTCGTATCCGTGCGCATGCCGTCGCTGAGGCAGCGCCTGGACGACATCCCCGCGCTGGTCGAAGTCTTGGTGAAAAAAATGGACGCCGAGCCTGCGCTCGACCTCTTCACCCGCGAAGTGCACGCACGCATGCAGCAACACGACTGGCCGGGCAACGTGCGGGAGCTCCGCAACTTCGTCGAACGCGCTGTGGTGTTGGACTCGGCTCCAGATTATCAGCCGGCGAGCCACCATGCCGGGGCGAGCGGCCGAGGTTCGGAGCGCGTCGACCTCGACGTGCCGTTTCGCCGGGCCAAAGAGAAACTGGTCGAAACTTTCGAGCGGCGTTACCTGTCAGAGCTGCTCGAGTGGAGTGGCGGCAACGTGAGTCAAGCGGCCAGACGTTCTCGAATCGACCGCATCCACCTCCATCGGTTGCTTCAGCGATACGGACTACGACGAACCAGTTCCGGAGGGTGACCGCGCGCTCCGGCACGACTGTCTCGTTCGCGCTCTCACGCGTGGAGGAGTGGCGCGAGCGTTACCGCGTCGCCCAGGCGCGCTAGGCTTGGAGGCGCAGCGGGGAGAAGGTTCTGCGCTATCTGTTCGCGAACTTCGAGGAGACGCGCTCGTTTCAGCGGGTGGGCCAAACGTTCGCCTTCGAGAGCGGCCGCTCAAGGATTGATGACGATGTCTCCAGCGTTCGCGGCGCTCAGCGGCTCCTCCAACATGACGCCGTTCGCGAAGAGATCGAAAGCGAGAATGTTGATGAGGGTTTGCGTCTCGACGGTGCCGGGCGCGTCGGCGGGCATGTTCACCGAAGCAAACTCGAAAACGTCGAGCGCCGTACGGAACTGGTTCTTGCGGGCCACTCGAGTCGGCGGGGGATCGAGCGGAAGGGTGCCCGGACCGACGACGGCAGGCCCGAGATCGCTGCCCTCTCCGCTTGCGCCGTGACACCTCGCGCAGTTGGACCCGTAGGCCGTCATGCCGAGCTCGACTTGAGCCTGGAAGGTGGCAGGGGGGGCCGCCGATCCGTCGTTTCCGTCCGAGGACTCGGAATCGTCGCTACAACCATTGGCGATCAGCGAAACCGCGAGCAAGGAAATCCGTAGGGTTCTCATGTCACCTCCAAAAACCCATTCGAGCGGCTCATACGCGGACTCGTTACGGAATATTTTTTCTGTAACGCCCGCGACCGGCTCCCCCTCTAACGAGGAGGGCGAAGCCCAATCCGTGCCCTCGGAGCCCCGTCCATGCAGTCCACCGTCCCCGAATCGCTAACGCTACCCAATTTCTCCGACGCCCCGGACGACGTGATCGTCTCCCGGGTACTCGAAGGAGCCGCCGAATGGTTCGCCGTCTTGATGCGGCGATACAACGGCCGTTTGTACCGAGTGGCGCGCGGCGTGACCGGGGACGACCAGGAGGCCGAAGACGCCGTACAACGAGCCTACCTGGCCGCGTACCATAACCTCGCCTCCTTCCGCGGTGACGCACAAGTGAGCACTTGGCTCACGACCATCGTCGTTCGAGAGGCGTGGCAGCGTCGCCGAGCGAGCGAGCGGCGAGAAGCGTTGCATTCCCATCACGACGAGATCGCCGCCGTCGTTTCAGTGGATTCACCCGAGGACCGCGCTTCGCTAGGCGAGCTGCGTGCCGTGTTGGAAGCGGCCGTCGACGCGCTGCCGGAACACTATCGTTCGGTATTCGTCATGCGCGATGTCGAAGAACTGTCGAGCGCCGAGGTCGCCACCGCGCTCGATCTCACCGAACAGGCTGTGCGCGTCCGCCTGCACCGCGCGCGTGTCATGCTGCGCAGCCGCGTCGAAAATCGGCTAGACGTGCCGTGGTTCCGCCTGTTCGAGTTCGGCGGCGAGCGCTGCGACCGAATCGTGAACGAAGTCTGGGAGAAGCTCGGAGGCGGCGCGCGGCGTGACTTCAGTCGAGGTGCGGATCGGATTCGAACCGACGTGTGATGGTTTTGCAAAACGAGCCCTGGCAGCCGAGAACACGCAAGATCGCGATATTCCTGATCCCGACGTTGGTGCAGAGGGGGGTGGAACCGGGTCGCTGGGGCAATCCTGGGGCAATAGCGACGAGTATGACGCGGCCCTCGACGCCGTTCTGAGGGGCGCCACTCACCGCAAGCAGTACGGGTTCGCGCGGCGCGTCGCGGAAGAGCTAGAAGCCCGCCAGGAGGCGAAGGCGCGGGCTGGCGTGGTCGACCTAGAATCGGAGCGGGCGAGGCGGGAGCGATAGCGGGAGTCTCGATCTGGACTGTTCACCAGCATCTCGGGTCAAGATCGGAGGGCACTAGCAACTGGCCCGGAGGACCACCGAAGGGGCCCCTGGGAAATAGAACCACGCGTCGAGTCCGACCGTCTTCGAACCCCGCCTCAGCAAGCAGCTCTTCGGTCACGGTGGGCAAGATGTTCCCTGGGTCGCCCGGCGGAACCTCGAAAGTAGCGCGCTCAAGATGAAGCAAGGAGTTGTGGGGATCAATCTTCCACGCCAAGGCCACGTCAGGCACCGCGCCGCCAGCCGAACTCGAAGGCCTAAAGATGAAGTAGAAGTTCGCGACCTCTTGAGGATCCAGCGTCGTTTCCAGTGCGACCGCTGCCGCGCCAATGCACTTGCGATCCACCGGTTCAGCCCCGACGCGTCGTTCCGAAAGCGTCGCCTCTCCAGGCAGCTCCTGAGCCAGCTCTTCGAGGCGATCCAGCTCGTCCCCCAAGCTCAGTTCGTTGCGCACGTACCCGTAACCAGGCAGCGTGAGGGCCGCGGCGACGGTCAGGGCAGCCAGCGCACCAAGATTCCGACGTTCGATGCGCATTCCAAAGTCACTCTACGCCAATTCAGAAGTTCCCCCGCACCGCTTACCGGTGAGCGTGCTCACGCAATTTGATGGGGTCACGCTCACGTGATTCGAGGGTGATCGTCGAGACTCAGAAGGGGATGTCGTCGTCGATGTGGTCGATGACGGCCTGACGATAGTCGTGGAGGATGAGGCGGAGAGCGCGAGC
>JAJDAH010000404.1 GCA_029261965.1 Polyangiaceae bacterium | reverse complement strand
CTGCACGCGGACGGACTTGACGCCGCACCACGTGGTGTTTCGGTCACGAGGGGGCGGGGATGAGCCCGAAAATGTTGTGGCGCTCTGTGTGTGGTGCCACCTGGAGGGGGTGCACGGGGGGAAGATCGCGGTGAGGGGGCGCGTGCCGGGGCTCGAATGGGAGATTGGGAAGCGAGCCGTCGTGGTGGTGCGAGGTAGAGATAAGGTGAAAGGGGGGTGGAAGGATGTGGAGCGTGCGGCTTGATGGGGTGCGCCGTCAGTTGCCGATGCTGGAGGCTTGGGCGGCGGCCTTGATGAGGTCGCTGTCGGCTGGGCGGAGGAAGCCACCCGCGACGGCGGTGTCGGCCGAGGCGGTGACGGCGTCGACGTAGGCTTGGTGCGTGGGATAGAGCATCGACAGCTTGGTCGCGTCGAAGGGGATGGTGGTGCCGAAGAGGCTGCAGAGCAGGTTCCCTTCCTGGCCGAGTCCGGAGTGGGTGGCGACGGGCGCGTCTACGTGGGGCGAGCGGACTCCGCCGGTGACGTTGCCGTGTTGGTCGAGCACGAAGGCCGGTGGTGTACCCTGAACGTCGAGCAGGGGGGCGGTCGGGGGCAATGTGCCTCGGGCGACCCACTCGTTGAGGGCGTGGATGGCCGCTTTGAGCACGAAGTGGTGGGGGCCCGAGTTGATGGGTTTGTCGCAGCCGAGGCCGAGGTCTTCGACGACGTTGGCGATGGAGGGATCGTCACCCTTGTCGGTGCCCCCGTTGACGACGGTGTAGGTGTCGGCGTGGGCGGTGCCGGCAACCTCCCAGGTTCTGATCCGGTCCGTGTCGGGTTGACGATCGGCCAGCGAGTTGAGCAGCAACAAATCGGTTTCGGCTTGGAAGAGGAAGACGGGGACGTCGACGTCTTCGCGGACGATGACCGATCCGGGGGCGTTGATGTCGGGCTCCGGCTCTTGCGACAGGGGCGTGGCGCCACCGCCGCGGCTGTGGACGAGGAATCCGTCGTAGATGCCGGTGATGCGGTGCACGGCGTTGATGTAAGAGACCATTCGGAACGCCGACTGGGACTCGCCGGCGGCGATGATTCGTTCCGGCGTGAGACCACCGAGCGGGTCGATGTCGCCCGACTGGCGGAGGGCGGCGCCGACTTGGGAGTACATGTCGTAGGAGAAAGAGTCTCCGGGGTGGCTGAGCGAGCCGTAGCGCTCGGGGTCTGCGGTCTTCAGCCCCGTGGCGGGGAGCCCCGGGATGATTCCTTCGCCGCCTTCGACGCCGACGAGTTGCGCCGAGACTCCGACCCACACGTAGCCGCCGCGAATCAGCTCGACATGCGCCATGAGCCAATCGGGGCCGGCGTCGAGGCCGCCGCTGACGTTGAGCCACTCGACGATGACCGTGCCGTTGAAGCGGCTCGCGTCGGCGGGGCGATGAACGACGAAGCGGGTCTTGTACGCGGCCTCGTTCGCTGTCTCGACCGTCCATTTGCCGTCGGTCCCGAGCTCGCCGACGTTCGAGTAGGCCGAGGCGGTGCCGCTGATGAAGAACTCGTGCTGCTCGTAGCCCACTTCGCCTAGGTCGAAGCCGGTCGCCGCGATGAACGGACCGTTGGCGGTGGTGATGGGTCCTTCGAGGGTAATGTCGACGGTGGGGGAGGCGTCCGCGTCGGCGCGTGCGCCGGCGTCCGATGCCGGACCGGAGTCGGGACCGCCTTGGGCGTTGTTGCCGTCGGAGCTGCAAGCCGTAAGCGAAAGAAGGAGCGCGACGAGGTAGGTTCGCATTGCAAAGCAATATAGCGGCTGGGGGTGATGACGACACTGACAAGGGTGCCGGGTACATGCGTGTTCGACGCGGGTGGCCGAAAGAGGGGTGGCCCGGGTGGCCCAAGTGGGGTGGCCCAAGCGGGGTGGCAGGCGCCGGAAAGCCCTCGGTTGCGAGTGAGTTGACGGCCATTTGCCACCTATGTTGGCGGGAGTCTGGGGTATACGGCATCACGGGTGCCTGTTCTCGTTCTCGATCCCGGTGGTCCAAAGGAGCGGACCTACGAGCTCGCCGAGGGCGAGAGCACAATCGGCCGGACGAACGACAACACGGTGGGCGTGCTCGACAAGAGCCTCTCACGCAAGCACGCGACGCTCGAAGTGCAAAGCGAACGGATCACGATCCGCGACGCCGGCAGCAAGAACGGGACCAGCGTCAACGGCCGACGAATCACCGAGTGCGAAGTCGAAGAGGGCGATCTCCTCAAATTGGGTGACGTTTCGTTCTCGATCGGACGACCTCGCGCGCCCGCGCAGCAGCCGATGCTCACACATTCGGGCGCCCACGATCTCACCCACATGGGCTTCAGCGATCTGCTCGCCAAGGCGCCCAGCGGTCAATCGGCGCTACGCATTGAAGCGCTCAGCGCGGCTGAAGAAAAGCTGAGAATTCTTCTCAAGGTGAGCGAACTCCTTTCGCTGCCGATGCCGCTCGACGCGTTGTTGGCGAAGATTCTCGATCTCGCGTTCGAGATCCTCGACGTCAGCCGCGGGGCAGTGCTCCTGGTAGACGAAGAGACCGGCGCGCTCGCAGTTTCCGCGACGCGAGGCGCGCCCGAGGGCGATACCACCTTCTTCAGCGAGAGCATCGTTCGCTATGTGGAGCGGTCGGGCGATGCGGCGCTTTTCGCGGACGCGCAGGCAGATGAGCGCGTTCAGGAGGCCAAGTCGATCCTCGCCCAATCGATCTGTGCGTCCATGTGTGCCCCGTTCAAGCCGAAGGAACGCGTGCTCGGCGTCCTGTACGTGGACAACATCCTCGATGCGAACCGGTTCGCGGCGGCGGATCTCGAGTTCCTCAGCGCATTCGCGAACCAGGCTGGCATCGCGATCGAAAACGCGATGCTTCAGACGCAGGTCGAAAAGGAGACCGTGCTCCGAACCAGCCTTCTGCGGTTCTTCCCGCCCAGCACCGTCAAACGCGTGCTCGATGCGGGTTCCACCGATCTGGGAACAATCGACAC
Organism: Polyangiaceae bacterium; assembly: GCA_029261965.1. GTDB lineage: Bacteria > Myxococcota_A > Polyangia > Polyangiales > Polyangiaceae > JAJDAH01. The sequence continues at coordinate 11,347 of JAJDAH010000404.1, read as the reverse complement.
CGAGATTACGGCACTCTTCTCCGACATTTCCGGCTTCACCGCGATGTCTTCGGGCATGAGCCCGCGTGAGGTCGTCGACCTACTCAACGACTACCTCCCGCCGATGAGCGAAATCGTCTTCCGCCACGAGGGGACCCTCGAGAAGTACATCGGCGACGCCTTGCTGGCGGTGTGGGGCGCGCCCTATCGCGCGGACGACGACGCCGACCGCGCGTTGCTCGCCGCCATCGACATGCAGCGTGCCCTCGGCGCGTTCAACGCGAAACGTGGAGCTCGCGGGCATCCGCCGATCATGGTTCACATCGGGCTCAACACCGGAATGGTGGCCGCCGGTAATGTCGGCTCGGGCAGCTACGTGCAGTACGCCACGATCGGAGACGCCACCAACGTAGCGAGCCGCGTCTGCACGGCCGCACAAGACGGCGAAGTCGTAATCTCCGAAGCCACCCGCGAGCGCATCAAAAAGCCGCCCTGCCCTTTCGAAGCGCTGCCGCCCGTGCAGGTGAAAGGAAAGATCGAGCCGCTCACCCTTCACCGGGTGCGGTGGGACCTCGCGAAGTAGGTGCCGCGTTCGCCTCGAGATCGTCGCCCTTGCGCCGCGCGAACTTGCGGGTGATCCGGCCCGCGACCTCGACACAACGCAGATCGAACCCAGCCACGTAGTCCGCGAATGGGCGCGCGTCATCGTGCGCCATCAGACGCGTGCGGATCTCCTCGGCGGGCAGCTCGCTCGCCAGAAGCTCGAGGAGCAGCGCCTGAAATCGCGCGAGCTCGGTATCTTCACGCACGAGCAGTCTCCCGCGCCCGACATGCGCGCACTACTCGACCGTAGTCGTCCCGAAAACGCTCGCCAGCCCCGGGAGCTCCGAAAGTGCCAGGCAGACGCTCGAGGATCACGGTCTCCACATTCGAGCAGCGATCGAGCGCGAGCTCCAGGAGCGCGAAGACCTCGTCCGGAACGTCGCCGTCGTGTGTATCCCTCCGCACCGGACGGTCGGGAGCCGCCACCGTCGTGTCCCAGCCCCCCCCCGAAACATGGATCTCGCGCACGCGGGCGAGTGGATAGGTCGCGAGAAGCTCTTCGGGAGCGAGCTCGAAGTTTTGGCACTGGCAAAAGAGGTTGTGCACGTCGAGGACCACGAACCCGTTCACTGGCTCGAGCAGGCGGTCCAAAAATTCACCCTGGTCGAGGGCGTCCCTCCGCCCGAGCGAAGTCGCCAAATTCTCGAGACCGACCGGTGCGCCCGCCACCTCGGCGAGCTTCTTCACGCGCTCGCGGCCGAGCCCGATCGTCCGGGGCGTCATCGGCACGGGAAGCGGGCCGGCCTCGATGAAGTCACCGCCGCGGCTGAAGCAAAAGTGCTCCGACACGTGCGCGTATCGGCGCTGCCGAAGCTCGCCTGCCAGTCGCTCGAGCCAGGTATCCTGCCCCGGGGACCAGTCGCCACTGAGCGCCGACAGCGCAAAGCCGTGAGCGAACAGGCGACCTTCGTCGCCATAGAACGACAAGATACGCTCCGCCCACTCCGGGACGGTAAACGGCGGCCAGCCCATGTCGACCGTCCACTCGACGACTCCGACCTGGCCGGAGTCGAACAGCGGCGCGACCACCTCCCGGTACTCGGCGTCGCTCATGAGCGACAGCCCAGGGAGCGGGGCGCTCACGCCGCGCTCTGCCGAACGTTCGCCCGTCAGCCCGCCCCACAAAGCGGACAGTTGGCTCCCGAGCCACCACTCACGGCATCGAGCGCGTCGTCGGACAGATCGCCGTCGGCGCCAGGCGTCGTGTTGAACGGCAGGACGATGTACCCCTTGGCCGCCGTCTCTTCGAGAACCTCGATTTCGAGACCGGGACGCGTGGTCATGCCCATGCTCTTGATGGCTGCCTGCGGATCCTTGCTCAGCTGCGCGCGGAAGTCCTTGTCACTCGCCGCCTTTGCTACCAGTTTCTGCATCGCTTCTGATTTGCTTGCCATGTCGTCGTCCTCCTGGAGTAGGCCGCACTTTGGTGCGGCTCGAGATGAGTGGCGCTTGGGTGAAAGCCCCGGCGCGGTACCATAGTTCTAACGCGGCGGAAGCCCTCCCGCGTATGAGCTGGGTCACAGGTCGTGCTGTTTCGTGCGCTTTCGTGCGGCGGACTTCCGTATAATCGGGGCATGGGGAAGGGTCTATTCCGCGACGAGGCGGTCGCCGCTTACCAGAACCCCGAGACCCGGGGGGGCCTCCTGGCCGTGGTGCCCCCTACCGGCCGAAACGTCGCGATTCCGCTCCTGCTCGTCGTCGTGCTCGGTGTGGTCGCGGCGCTTCTGATCCGAGTGGCGGTGACCGCCGAAGGCCGCGGCGTCGTCCAGTCGACCGGGGGGCCGGTTCGGGTGGCTCCGCCCATGAGCGGGACCGTGACCGCGCTCCACGTGCGCGCTGGCGACCAGGTGAAAAAGGGAGCCCCATTGTTCGCGGTGAACGGGCGCACCATCACGGCCCCCCGCCCCGGCGCGGTAGACAAGGTGGCGACCACGGTCGGCAGCTCGGTCGTGGCACATTCTCCGACGGTCATAGAGATCATCCCCAGCGACGCAGCGCTCGTGGGGCGCATGACAATCCCGGCCCGCTATCGGTCGCGGCTGCGCGTGGGCGACGCGGTGCGGATCCGACTCGACGAACACGATGGGGCGGGACACGCTCAGGGCTCGGTCGAGCGCGTCGGCGGCGACGTGCGCGCAGCGGATCGTGCGTCGGCTCCCCGGCAAGCCGGCAGCGTGCCCGACGAACCGACCGTGCTCGTCGAGCTCCGACTAGACGCGATGCCGCGAGGCGTCGACGGTGAGTTTCGACACGGCATGGCGTTCACCGGTGTCGCCGTCCTGGAGCGCGAGCGGGCGCTCGCACTGCTGTTGCCTCGGGGAATGCTCCGCTGACATGGCGACAGACGTCAAGAAGCTCCTCGCACGATCGTGGATCTTCAACGACCTCTCTTCTGGCGAGCTCGACGGGCTCGTTCTCCTCACGAGCGCCAGAGGGTACGCGGCGAAGGCGACCATCGTGCGCAAAGGAGATACCTGCACGCGATTGTTCGCGGTTCTGCGAGGCCGGCTCAAAGTGGTGACCCCTGGTATCGACGCGAATGCCGCGTTCAACATCATCGGTCCCGGCGAAGTGTTCGGTGAGATCGCCGCTCTCGACGGCCAGCGGCGCTCGGCAACCGTCAAGGCCCTCGAACCGTGCCAGCTGGCGATCATCGACCACCGCGATTTCTCGGCGTTCCTCGACAAGCACCCGGAGGTCTCGCGAAAGTTGCTCGCGGTCCTGGCGCGTCGCGTTCGCCTCTTGAGCGAACGCGTGGAGGATCGCGCCTTCCTCGACACCGGGGGTCGGCTCGCGAAGTGCGTGCTCGGACTCGCGGACCGGTACGGCCGAAAAAAAGGTGACGACGTGCGCGTCGAGCTCCGCCTGTCCCAGCGCGATCTCGGAGAGCTCGTGGACGCCAGCCGCGAAAGCGTGAACAAGCTCCTTCGCGCTTGGCAGCGCGACGGCACCGTGACGCATACGGCCGACGCCATCATCGTGCACGATCGCGACCAGCTCGTGGAGCGAGTTCGTACGTCCTCGTGAGGTTTCTCGCCCTTCTCCTGCTGGTTGCCACTGCGTGTGCCGCGCCGCCGGCACAGGTGGCTCAGCACACGGGGCCACCTCCCGCAGCACACACGGCGGCCGCACCTGCTCCTAGCGCGCCTGTCGCGGACGCCGCCCCTCGAGCACCGACAGACGCGACGCTCGCAACGCTCCAAAAGCAAGCCCGCGAGATCGAGCCACACATCGAGAGCGCGTGGGTTCGCCAATGGCTCCGTGCGACCTCAGCGCTACCCTACGTACCCGAGCGCGCGGTGTTCCACGACAAAGCTCGTGAGCACTACTACACGGCCGAAGAGGCTGACCAACTCGACGGTGAAGTGCGCAAAGCTCTGGTGGAGAAGCGGGGCGGATCCGATCTGTTCTACCAGACCCTCTACGGCACCCCGCTTGCCTATGCGCGAGCTCTCGACCTCGCGGCAAGCGCGGGGATCGACGCGGTGAAAGGCCGGCGTGTGCTCGATTTTGGCTGCGGCGGCATCGCCCAGCTCCGACTACTCGCCTCGCTCGGGGCGTTGGCAGTCGGCGTGGATGTCGACCCGTTTCTGGAGAAGCTCTACTCACGCCCTGGCGATCTCGGACCGTATCCCGATCGCGGCGGAGGAAACGTCGACCTCGTGATCGGCAGGTTCCCAGCCGAGCCACGAGCTCGACAGCGCGTCGGCGGCGGCTACTCCCTCATCGTGACCAAGAACACCTTGAAGAACGGGTATCTCCATCCGGCGGTCGAGGTGCCGCCGCGTCAGCAGTTCAAGCTCGGCGTGAAGGACGACGAGTTCGTGCGTGCCTTGCACGGCGCGCTCGAGCCTGGCGGAGTTGTCGTCGTCTACAACATCGGTCCTCCGCCGGCGCCCGCAGGCAAGAAGTATCGCCCGCACGCCGACATACGGAACCCGTTCCCGCGCGCGTCGTGGGAAAAGGCCGGCTTCGAGGTCGTCGCCTTCGATCAGGACGATCGCCCAGCGATGCGACGCTTGGCTCGGGTGTTCAGTTGGGACACCGACCACGGCATGAATCTCGAAACCGATTTGTTCGCGCTGTATTCGATCGCGCGTCGGCGATAGCCCCTACGCCATCTGCGCTTGCACGAGGCGGAAGTAGTGGCCCCTCTCAGCGAGGAGCGACTCGTGGGTACCCACCTCCACCACGCGACCACGTTCCAGAACGATGATTTGATCGGCATCGACGACCGTGGACAACCGATGGGCCACGACAACACGCGTCGCGGTCGCCCTCGCCAGATTTCTCTCGATTCGCGCTTGGCTCAGATTGTCGAGTGCGCTCGTCGCCTCGTCGAGAAGTAGAATCGCCGGATCGTGAACGAGCGCCCGCGCGACCGCCAGTCTTTGCCGCTGACCCCCCGAGAAATTCGTCCCCCCCTCCGCGAGAATGGTCTCGTAGCCCATCGGCAGATCCACGATCACGTCGTGAATGTCAGCAGCCTGTGCCGCGTCGATGACCCGCTCGATGTTCGCATCCGGGGCACTGATGGATAGATTCTCGCGGACAGTCCCTGCAAACACTCGGCCGTCTTGAAGAACGACGCCCACCTGCGAACGAACCGAAGAGAGGTCGAGGGTGGCCAGATCCCGCCCGTCCAGCAGCACGCGCCCCGATCGCGGCATGTAGAACCCGAGCAGGAGCTTGCCGAGGGTGGATTTGCCGGATCCAGACGCGCCGACGAGCGCGACCTTCGTGCCCGGCTCGATGGCGAGCGACACCTCGCTGACGACGTTCGACCCGTCGTCGGAGTAGGAGAAGCTCACGCGATCGAGCTCGATTCTGCCCCGCAGCTTGCCTGGCAAGAGGCGTGTCCCGCTCGCTTGCTCTGGGCGTTCGGAGAACGTTTCACGAACGAGCTCGATGCGGTGACCGATCCGCGCGTAGGCGACCACGTGTCCGCCGATCTCGCGGAGTGCGAGGAGAAACGCTGCGGCCACTGACGTAAACGCGAGCAGCGAGCCCAGGGCGAGATCCCCCGAGATGACACGCTCGGCGCCCCACCAGGTCGCGATCCACACCGTGGCACCACCCACGAGGCCCGAGATCGATAGCCACGCTCCCAAGAGCTGCTCCTGGCGAGAAACAGAGGCGAACCCGCGTTGCGCCAGTGCACGCCAGCGCGACAGCGGCGCGTCGCGCGCTCCCGCAACCCTCAGCGTGACGATCCCCGAAATCGTTTCGATCAGTCGACCCCGCGCGGCCGACGTCGCCACGAGCTCCGCGCCAGCGTGTCTGCGCACCGGACCTGCCACGGCGAACAGAACGCCGACCGTGAGCGTGCTGGCCGCTATCGCCGCCAGCGCGAGCGAAGAATCGATCCACACCATCGCCGCGAGTGAGATCGCGAGGAGCGGCAAATCGAGAATGGCGGCGAGACCTCTCGTGCCGAGCGTTTCGCGCACGATGCGGAACGCTTCGAATCGGGCCAAGAGCGCGCCGGTCGGAATGCGCTCGAAAAAATCGATGCGCAGCGAGAGCACGTGCGCGAGGAGCGAATCGAGCAGGCGGCGATCGAGGTGGGTGCGCACATACAGAAGTGCCCGGCTCCGGTGGAGCACGAGCAAGACCTGCGTCAACCCGAGCAGACCGAGCGTCGCCGCGGCGATGGCGAGCGTTCCAATGTCGGCAAGTGGTATTGCTCGACCCACAATCGCTGAAATGGCGATCGGAAGCGCTAGCGCGGCGAGCTGGATGCCAAGCGCCGCGGCGACAGTGTTGAAGATGGCCGCTCGCCGCTCACCGACGGCATCGCGGACACGCTCTCCGAACGACCGCGAACCTGGATCTTCCGGGCGCACCTCGAACGCTGTGCCCGCGAAACGCCGAGCGACTTCGTCTCGGTCCAGGTCGAGGCGCCCCTCGGTGGGACTCGCGACGACGAGGCTCCCCGATCGCCAACGCTCGGCGACGGCGTATCCGCTCGCTTCGAGCTCGACGATGAGGGGGCCGTCGAGGTTTCGCAGATGTTCCGGATCGAGGGCCATCTGGCGCGCGACCACGCCAAAACTCCGTGCGCCGCGGACCAACGACCCCGCCGTGATGCCATCCTCCTCGGAGCAAGCTTCCACGACGGCTCCAAACGAAACCGGGCGACCGGCGCGACGCAGCAGAGCAACGAGACACGCGGCTGCGGAGAGCGGCGCGTCGCAGGCGATCACAGCGAGCTCGCCGGCAGCGTCGGCGGTCGTCAGCGTGAGATCTCGCGACTCGGTGAGGCGGCGTGCTTCGTCCCGCGCTCGTCTCGATTCCTCCGCCTCCCCGTTCTGAGCCGCGATCGCTTCGCGCAACCTGAGCTCCGACACTCGGAACGTTCGAGCGAGGCTGTGGGCGAGGTGCCGGAGGACTTTTTGGGCCATCGCATCGCCCACGTCGAGCAACGCGCGCAGCTTGCCGTGATCGATCGAGAACACGATGGCCCGATCGCGCGCGACGCAACCCGCGGAGCGCGACCCCGGATCGAACAGCGCAACTTCGCCAAGCAGCTCTCCCGCTTTCACCGTGTTGAGCTCCCGACCGTCCTCGAGCACCACGGCGATTCGGCCCCCGAGCACGACGTAGGTCGCATCCCCCGGGTCCCCGCGCGCGAAAAGCTCCTCGCCCGGCACCAGCGTCCGCGTCTGCCCGAGATCGGTCACTCGCGCGATCTCGGTCGCGGTCAGCGATGCGCCCAGCGCCGTTTGCTCGAGCCCGAGGCCACGCAGCGGGCCCTGCGCGCGCTCGGGCTCTTTGGGCTCGTCGTGCTCGATCTCTCCTGTTCCGATTCGAGCACGATCTTCCGTCCGGTCGCGAAGTCGCTGCGCGACGAGTTGCCCGAGCGCGAGCGTGAGCCGGGCCGCGAGTCGGTCTCCACGGGAACGCAGCCCCTGAATCTCGCGCGCCGCCACGTGCAGCACCGTGGTTCGTTCCTTGGCCACGAGGGTCGCCGACACGGGCGACCCATCGAGCACGCTCACGTCCCCGAGAACGCTTCCCGGTCCGACGGTAGCGACCTTGTGGCGGGGCAACCCAGGTTCTTCGAGCACGACGTCGAGGGCCCCGGACTCCACGAGGAACAAGCCTGGCGCGCGGTCTCCCTGGTGAACGAGAGCTGCGCCCTCCGCGAGCACTCGTCGTGTGACCAATTCGGCCAATCTCTCGCGCTCGTCGTCACCGAGGTTGGCCAGAGGGGCGTACGCTTCGAGCGTCTTCGCATCCGCCGCCTCTGGGACGACTCGCTCCGGGCCCTTCTTCGCGGCTTTCGCCGCTTCGCCGACGAGCTCCGAGTAGTGTCCACCCGCCGAGACCAGCTCGTCGTGACGGCCATGCTCGACGACTTTGCCGCCGGCCAGCACGTAAATGCGGTCGGCATCGCGGACCGTGCTGAGCCGGTGCGCAATGATGATGCGCGTGCACGACCGGCTGGAGAGATACGTGTCGACTGCCGCCTCGGTCACCGTGTCGAGAGCGCTCGTGGCTTCATCGAGAACGAGGATGGGCGGCCGATGGAGCACCGCCCGCGCCAGCGCGAGACGCTGGCGCTGCCCGCCGGAGAGCGGCCCGGCATCGCCCGAGATCGGCGTGTCGTAGCCGAGGGGAAGCACTTCGATGTCATCGTGCAGTTGGGCGAGCCGCGCCGCCGCCACCACGTCCTCGAGCGAAGCGGCAGGATGATAGAGGGCGACGTTCTCCCGAATCGTCCCCTCGAAGAGTGCCGTCTCCTGCAGGACGGTTCCGATCTGACTCCTCACCGAGTCCACTTCGAGGTCGGCGACATCGAGACCGTCGAAAAGCACGCGTCCAGACTCCGGCGTGGCGAGCCCCAGGAGCATCTTCGCCACCGTAGATTTGCCGGATCCCGAGGGGCCGACGAACGCCACCTTTTCCCCGGCGCGAATGGTGATCGAAACGCCATCGAGCGCGGGAGGCGCGGTCGGCCCGTAGCGAAAAGTCACGTCCTCGAGCCGAACGTCTCCCGCCAAGGTCGGCGCCGCGTGCGCGCCGCTGGCCTCGCGAGGCGATTGCAGCACGTCGTCCATTCGAGCGAGATGGATTGGCAGCTCCTGCACTCGAAGCAGCGCCTGGATCGCGCTCTCCAACGGCGCAACGAGCGCGCCGGCGACCAGAAGCAAACCCATGAGCTCACCGATGCCTAGTCCCCCGGAAATCGCCATGTGCCCGCCCCACACGAGAACGACTGCAGGCGCCACGAGTCGGATCGCAAGGAGGATCGATTCTGCCGCCGCCCGCCACGCCGCTTCGCCCCGCGCTGCATTGAGCGCGTGCACGAACGAACGTAGCCACCGATCATGCGCACCCAGCTCACTCCCGGCGGCTTTGAGCGTCACGACCCCTCGCAGCGCTTGAAGTAGCTGCACCCCCGCTCGCACGTCTTTCACTAGCCGCTCTCGGAAGAGCGCGAGCTGCCGCGGGCGCGCGATGGCGTACACGAGGCCGTAGGCCACGACGGAGCCGAGTGTCACCAGTGCGAGTCGCCATTCGAACGCGAACATCACCCCGAGATAAGTGAGCAGCAGTGGGCCATCGACCAGCAATGCGACCACGTGCTCGGCGAGAATCTCCCGGAGCACGCGCACCGACTCCACCCGAGCTACGAGGTCGGCGGTATGCCGTTGGTCGAAAAATCTCACCGGCAGACGAAACAAGTGGGCAGCGAGCTCGGAGCTGATCGTGCCGTCGACGAAGTCGCGCACTCGCGCCAAGAGCCAACTCCGGAGCGCCTGGGCCGCCGCTCCGAGCGTCACCAGCAAAAGCACGAAGAGCGCTATCGTCGTGAGCCAAGAATGCTGCGCCGCGAGCAGGACTCGTTCGACGACCAGTCGCGTCGCGAGCGGGAGCCCGAGACCGAGCACGTTCACCAGGAGTGAAGCGATGGCGATCGAGACGAGTGCGGGTCGAGCGTGCTTGGCGAGCTCGACATAGCGCCCGAGCGACGCGCGTTTCCGCGGTTGCTTCACGAAATCAGCACCCGGCGTGAGCTCGATGCAGATGCCGGTAAAGCTCTTGTTGAAGTCCGTGGACTTCACGCGGCGCGGTCCGATCGCCGGGTCGAGGATCCGCACTTCGTCCGGGCCGTAGCGATCGAGCACGACGAAGTGGTTCATCTCCCAGTGGAGGATGGCCGGACTCTCGAGCTCGGCGAGGTCCTGGGGCTCGAGCCGTCGCGCGCGGGTTTCGAGCCCGTAGAGACGCGCCACCCGCACGAGCTGTTTCGCGCTCACGCCGTCTCGCGAGACGCCGCAGGCCTCGCGAAGCTCGCTGAGCTCGGCGTAGTGCCCGAAGCCCCGCAAGATCATCGTCAGGCTAGCGGCGCCACACTCCACAGCCTCCATTTGCGGAACGAACGGAATGCTGCGCGGGCGCACGATGGTCGCGTATCCTTGCACGCCACGGCCGCGTCCGACCAGCCACTCGGAGAGCCCAGATTCGGGCTCTGGCAGGCAATGCGAAGACAACGAGCATCGAGGTAGAGTGCGGGCGTGGATGACGACCCGCGCCTTGGCCAGTCCCTTGGCCGCTTCCGCCTCGACGCGCGCCTCGGCGAGGGCGGCATGGGTGTCGTGTACGCAGCAACCGACGAAACGCTGCAGCGCCGAGTGGCGCTGAAAGTCCTGCCGGCAGAAACGAGCGAGGATCCCGAGCGTCGCGCGCGGCTCCAGCGAGAAGCTCGCGCAGCGGCGCAGCTCACTCACCCGAACATCGCGACGATCTACGACGTCGGCGAAGCCGACGGCCTGGTATTCGTCGCGATGGAGCTCGTCGAAGGTCGGAGCCTACGAGCGCATGTCGCGGATGGACAGCTCACCGTGCCTCGCGCGATCGCGATCGCGATTTCGATCGCCGAGGCGCTCGCGCGCGCTCACGAGAAGAACATCGTCCATCGAGACTTGAAGCCTGACAACGTGATGATCGCCGACGACGGCGCAGTCAAAGTGCTCGACTTCGGGCTTGCCAAGTTCGTCCAGCGGGAATCGGAGGAGTCGGAGGCCTCCGAGGCCGAGGAAATGGAGCAGCCGACCGCGACCGCCGTCACCGAAGTCGGTCGGATACTCGGCACACCTGGCTACATGTCTCCCGAGCAGGCGGCGGGCAAAGGGGTGGATCATCGGACGGATCTCTTCGCGTTGGGCGTGATGGTGTTCGAGATGCTCTCGGGAGAGCGTCCGTTTCGGGGTGACTCGGTCCTCGAAGCGATTGTCGCGACGACACGCGACGATCCGGGGCCTCCATCGAAAAAAAACGCCGAGGTTCCGCCGGAGCTCGACGCGATCGTTGCTCGCTGCCTGGCCAAGGACGCGGCGGACCGCTGGCCATCGGCGCGCGCTCTGTCGGACGCACTACGAGAGATTCAGACCGAGTCGGCCGACATTCGATCGTTGGACGCCGCTGTGACCGGCGTCTCGGCGGCGTCGCCGCCCACTGGGCTGCGAGCGGCGGTCGGGGTCCTCGTCGGCGTCGTGCTGATTGGGGGGGCGATATTCTTCTGGCGCACGCGCGCGGTGACGACCGGCACCCAACCCTCTTCTTCCGCGATTTCGGCCGCAGCGAGCTCCGCGGCGCCAACGGCGACGACCCTCTCGGATCTTCCGCCTCCCAAGTCTTCGCATCCATCGTCGCTGACCCCTCTGCCCGTGCCGCATGTGCCCTTCCTGCTGCGGCATGCGCGCGACTCGGGTTCGATCTCGGCGGCCGACTTCGACCGGCACCGAGCATCGTGGAT
>JAJDAH010000403.1 GCA_029261965.1 Polyangiaceae bacterium | reverse complement strand
CGATCCTACGAGGCGCTCGCTCAGGCGCATCGCCGAGCGGAGCCGCCACCGCTGAAACCTGGGATCCCAGTGCCGCAAGGTTTCGGTGAATGGCTCTCGCGTCTGTTGGCAAAGCGGCCGGAGGATCGGTTCGAGCGCGCCGCCGACGCCGCGTGGGCCCTCGAAGCGTTGGGCGAGCCGGCGAGCCACAGCTTCGATTCGATCGAAAGCGACGCGGCGGAAATCGATACCGAGGCAACCGAGTGGCGCTCGGCGCTCGTGGTCGACCAACGGATCGAGCCCAAAACGACTCCGCTCGAAGACGCGCCCGACGAAACGCAACGAACTCGGAAAGAGGGCCGCCCAGCCCCGGCGCCGATGCCAACCAGCTGGCGTTCGAAGGGGCAATCGCCAGCGGTGGGTTGGCAGAAACCGCTGCCGGGCACTGGCCTCGGGATCTACGGGTGGCGCGCACTCGGGCTCGTCGGACGCGACCGCGAGCGCGACGTCGTGTGGGCCGCGCTGCGCGACGTCACTCGCCTCGGGCAGCTTCGGGTAGTCGTCGCCCGGGGACCCTCTGGGGTAGGCAAGAGTCGGTTCGCCGAATGGTGCTCCGAACGGGCCGACGAGCTCGGCGCCGCCGTCGTGCTGCGGGCCACGCACGCGGAGACTCGCGGGCTCACCGAGGGTTTGTCGCGTATGCTTGCCGAGCACCTCCGGTGCGTCGGACTCACGCATTCGGAAGCGCTCGGCCGATGCGCGCAGCTGCTCGGAGCGCGCAGCGACTATCTCGTCCGAGCGGTCGGAGAAATCCTGTCGCCGTCGCTGCAGCCGACGAGCGACGACACGGCTCGCATTCGCTTCGAAGACGCTGACGAGCCATTGCGCGTAATCGCCGCGGCGCTCGCGAAGCTCGCCGAGCGGCGCCCGCTCTTGGTGTGGCTCGACGATTTGCACTGGGGAAGCGAGTCTCTGTCGTTCGTCGAGCTGGTTGTCGCCGAACGGCCCGAGCTCCGCGCCCTCATCCTCGCCACCGTCCAAGAGGAAGCGCTCGCCGACGACGCGGGCATGAGCGAACGCATCGACCACCTGTCGGAGGCCCAAACCGTCACGGAGCTCCGGCTCGATCCGCTCGGCGACGCCGAGCACACCGAGCTCGTGGAGAATCTGCTGGGTCTCGAGGGCGAGCTGGCGCGTAAAGTGAAGGACCGCACTGCGGGCAATCCGCTTTTTGCGGTGCAGCTAGTCGGTGACTGGGTCGATCGTGGCATTTTGGTGCCCGGCGAGCGCGGGTTCGCGCTCTGCGAGGGAGCCACTGCCGAGCTACCCGACGATCTGCACACCCTTTGGGCTGCGCGGACGCAACGGGTGATGCCCGCTGGCTCGAACGGGGCGCGAGCGATCGAGCTCGCGGCGCTCATGGGCCAGTCGGTCGACGCCGCCGAGTGGCGGGACGCTTGCCACGGACGGGGCATCCAATTCGACAGCGGCGACATCGAGCCCGCCGTCCGCCACCGGCTGCTCTACCCCACACGCACTGGATGGGCCTTCGCTCACGGCATGTTGCGCGAAAGCCTCGTGCGCGCGACCCGCGAGCGCGGCGAGACGGTCACCGGGCATCGCGCGATCGCCCAGATGCTGAGGGGCCGTTACGACACGAAGCGAGGTGACGTCTCCGAACGCATCGGGCGTCACCTGCTACTGGCCGAGGCGTTTGGCGAGGCCGTCGAACCGATCGTCTGGGGCCTCAGGCAGCGAGTCGAACGTGGCGACTACCGCGGCGGCCGCGAGCTGACCGAGCTGCACGCCCGCGCTCTTCGAAACGCAGGCATCGGCGACCACGACGAAGCCTGGGGACGCAACCTGGCGGCACAGTCGTGGATCTTGCGTCGTGAGGGCGACCTCGACGCTGCTCGCAAAACCACCCAAGCCTGCCTCGACGCGGCCGAGAAGTACGATTGGAAGATGGAGCGCCCCCACGCGATGGCCGAGCTCGGCGACATCGCTCTTCGGCATGGCGAAGTCGTCCAAGGCCTCATGTATCTGCAGGGTGCGCTCAACTCGCACGACGGGACAGATCCCGATCTGGTCGCGCGCTGCACCTATCCGCTCGGTTGGGCAATGGCGTTTCGAGGAGATCTCGATCTTGCCGAAGGGCTGTTTCGGCAAGCCCTCGACGCGGCGAGGCGGGGACACCTGTTCGGCCTCAACTTGGTTCACCCTCTCTGGGGGCTCGCGCTTCTCCGACTCGCCGTCGACGACCTAGACGGCGCCGAAGCCCTCTCGCTCGAGGCGCTAGCCGAGGCGGAAAAGCACGGCTCGCGCGTCGGGCTGGCTCATACCCACGCCAACCTCTCGCTCCTGGCCGCGGCACGAGGTGACCCCACAAAGGCGGAGGAGTGGGCCCGTTCGGCGCTCGAAACCTTCGAAGAAGTCGCGCCGGCGCAGGGGTACCGGGGTGGCGCGGCGCTCGGCGCCGCGCTCGTCGACCAGGGGAGGTTCGACGAAGCTGAACGAGTTCTGCGCCGCGCCACCCAAGAGCTCGAATCGTCGAACCGACCGGGCATCGAGGCGATAGTGCTGGCCACGTTGTTTCGCTGTTTGGCGAGAGCGGGGCGATTCGAGACCGCGGGCGAAGTTCTCGAGCGACACGAGGTGCTGGCCGATCAGACCGGAGCGGTCATCGACTCTGCGGCGCGTGCCCTGACGGACGGTGCGCGCGCCGCAGCGATGGCCGGAGAGGTCGCCCTCGCAAAAAGGGCAGCCGACCGTGCTGCCGAGAACTGGCGCAAGCTCGGGCAGACGCAGAAAGCCGACGAAGCCGCCCAAGCTGCCGTCCACTGACGGGTGATGGACGACGGCTACTCAGTCGTGGAGGCGTCGAGCCCGTGCTTTCGGAGCAGCCGGTAGAGCGCGTACCGACTGCTCAGTCCGAGCTCCTGCCAAGCGCGCGACTTCGACCCGCCGACCTTCTCCAGCGCCTCGCGGATCTCGGCCGAGGTGGGTTCGCCCGCCGACCGCGATCGGTCGACCTTGACGAGAGTTTTGGCGTCCTCCGGCGCCAGGGTGATGTACTCACCGTGGCTCTGACCGATGGCACGCCACAGGATGGCGTCGAGTTCGCGCACGTGGTGGGTGAAACGATGCCGAATCACGTGCTCGACGAGATCGGGGTGCACGCGGGGATCGCGCGGCCGCTGCTCCGAGCAAAAGAGGCGAGCAACGTCCGGGCTCTTCTCGGCCGATTGCCGCAAAAGGTGGCGAAAAAGCAGCGGGATGTCCTCCGGCCGGTCCTGAAGACCGGGCATCTCGACGCGAAGGGTGAGTCTCGCGAGCAGATCGCGTTTGAGGGATTCCGGCGCGCGGTTGGTCGCCGCGACGACGCGCAAGTTTGCGCGGCGGGCCTTGGACTCCCCCAGCCTATGGTATTCGCCGCGGTCGAGCACCCGCAGTAGATGCGCCTGCAAAGGCTGGGGCAGCTCGGCGATCTCGTCGAGGAAGAGCGTCGATCCATCAGCCTCGCCAATGATGCCGAGCCGCTCGGGGGAGCCGGGATTCGGGTAGCCCTTCGAGCTTCCGAAGAGCTCGACGTCGACCAGCGATTCGGGAAATGTCGCCGCGTTGCGCGAGACCATCGAGTGCGCCGCCCGAGCGCTCAGTGCGTGAAGGGCGCCCGCTGCAAGCTCTTTACCAGTGCCGCTTTCGCCGGTGATGAGCACGTGCGCGTCCGACCGCGCGCAGAACGCGAGTTGGTCACGAAGCTCCCACGCCGCACCGCTCTCGCCGACGAGCCCGGCGTCGTCAGCCTCGCCGAAATCGGTGGCGTGCTCCACGCCATAGAAGCGCTGCGCCGGAAGCTCGCGCGGTCTCCGGGTACAGAGAAAGACGTATTCGTTTTCGAGGGTGACGACGTCGCCGGGGCGGAGCTGCGCCGTGGCGACCACCTCACCGTTGACGCGGAGTGGGCAGCGGCCGACGCGGGTCACGTTCATCTCGCCGGCATCGATCTCGAGCTGACGACGCGAAACTCCCTTGCCGTCGAGCGGTCCCGTATCGACCGTCTTGCCGGGCCGCTGTCGGCAGAGCTCCACTCGTTCGAGGGTGTCGTCGTGACGCGCCGACCCACGTCCCAATACCAGCTTCTGCTTTCGGCGAGGCAGAAGCGCGACTTCTCCGATTCGCTCTGGCTCCGAGCGTGACCAGGCGAGCGCGAGCGCGGGCATGTAATCCGCCTGCCCCTCGTCGAGCGAGCGGCCGACCGGTGTCGCCGGATCGGTCGTCTCCGCGGATGAGCGATCTCTCGAGTCGGTCATGGAACGGTCAATTCCCGTATCGGGTCCGACGCCGATGTTAGCACTCCGCGTATGCGGCGACGTTCACGCTGGGCGGGCTCGCCCAGCGGTCCAGGCGCCCCAGACGACCGAGCGTCCGGTTCTGCCGACGATGCGTTCGGAAGTCGCGTCGATCGGTTGAGAGGTCCGTTCGCCTCGGTCAAGTGTAGAGCATGACTCTTTCGACTGTTTCACGAATTGCGCGCGCGGCGATGGTGGCTGGTGCAGCCTCGGTCATCGCTCTTGGGGGGAGTGCCGGATGCGGGAGTTCGAAAGAAGAGCCCGAGCCCGAGCCCATGCCGACCGGACAAACGGTGCGGACGAGCATCGGACCGGACGGCGGCACGGTCGAAAGCGCCGACGGCCGAGCCCGGCTGCTCGTGCCGCCAGGCGCCCTCGCCGTGGCAACCGAAATCACGGTGACAACGGTCGCCGACGAAGCACCGGGCAACGCGCTTTCGGACGCTTTCGATTTCGGTCCCGATGGCCTGAGCTTCGCCCGACCGGCACACCTCGTTCTGGATCTGAGCAGCGCCGCGCCGAGTGGTGAGCGTGCCGGAATCGCGATCCGCGAAGACGGCGCCGCAGACTTCGTCGAGCTCGAGAGCTCGATCGAGGTGGACGGTGAAGTGATCGGTCTCGTCGATCACTTCACCGCTTTCGTGGCGCTTCCGACGAGCAACCCGCCGCTGGTGCCCATCGCGAACGTGACAGTTTCACCCGGAACGCGAACACGACAAGTTTCACCGACCTGGAGCGCGTGGGACGTCATGGTCTCGCCGGTCACGATCACCGGCACGGCGAACCCCGCGGCGACCTCGGGCACGTGGTTCGGCGCGACGAGCGGTCAGGGAACGTTTGCGATCAACAACGGCGCGTTCTCGTTCGCGTTCGATCCGCTTCAGAACGGCGGCGGCTTGAGCCTCGGCGCCCTCGGATCGTTCTATCAGGTGGATCTTCGGTGCGTGGGCGGCTGTCAGCCGGTCGCCGGTGACGCGGGCCCCGGCGATTCGGGGGGACCCAGTGATTCGGGGGGACCCAGCGATTCCGGAGGACCGAGCGATTCCGGAGGACCGATGATGGACTCCGGGGGCCCGGGTAACGACTCCGGTCCCTCGATGGACTCCGGCACGGGCGACGCGGGGACACCGATGGACGGCGGGGCGATGAGCGACGCGGCGATCATTGCCGCCAACTGCAGCGACATGCCGGTGACGATCGAGGAGGAGTTCCTCGGATTCGTCGGACACGAGGCCGTGAGTATCTGCGTGACGGCCACCCAGTGCATAGTCTCGAGCCTCCGGGAGTGTGGCGGACCGACAACCGGGTTCGAGAACCTCATCTTCACGCACCGTCTCGACAACGACGCTCGGTTCATCGTCGAGAGCAACGGGTGGAACGTCGTCAGCACGAACCCACCGGGTTTTCCAGAGGCCGCCGACATCACCGTGACGGCGACGGACCCGATGGGTGCGACCTACATAGGAGTGTTCCGCTACGACGGCACGGCGTGGACCTTCAAGTCGTTCATGCAACAGTAGGAAAGCTAGCTCGCTCGAAGTCGGCGGCGTAGATGCTGCCACGGCGGAAGTCGGCGGGGCTCACCCCCGTTGCTCGACGGAACGCGCGGCAGAACGACTCCGCCGAACGGTAGCCGACTCTCTCGGCAACCTGATCGACGCTCGTTCTCGAATCCTTCAAGAGCTCGGCCGAAACCTGCATTCTCCATCTCCTGAGGTATTGCCAAGGAGGCTCGCCGACCGCTCGAGAGAAGCGCTCGAAGAGCTGCGTGCGCGACAGCCCTACGCATCTCGCCAATGTGCTCGCGGTCCAGGGTTTGTGTGGCTCCCGTTGGATGAGTCCCAGCGCGCGAGAGACGTGTTGGTCGTGAGCGGAACGAGGCCCACGCAACTTCGGACGCGGTGCAGCGGCGAGCACGCGGGCCAAGAAGAGCTCGACGAGAGGCGTGACGAACTGCTCGACGAGAGTAGGGTCGTCGAAGGGCTCGTCGGCGAGATAGCTCAGATTGAAATCGAGCCAAGTCGCGAGCGTGGGCCGCGGACTGAAGATCGCGAGAGGCGCCGATGCCCCTCCACCGAAAGCCGCAAGGCTGCCGGCGAGCAGCCGAGTGGCGATCGCGCCGGTCCCCATCTCGAAACTCGCTGCCGCCGATCCAAAGGTGGCGCCGAACGCAAGCTCTTGCGCGACGACGTCAGCTTCGTCGTAGAGGACGTGGCGTTTGCCGGTCGGCACGAACAAGACATCGCCACGTCCGAGCGCCAAAGGAGCTCCCCGCTCCAGCTCCACGGAGCAACCCCCGCACAGCACGACGTAAAACGCTCCGCCCTCGCTCGGTCGGCCCCGAAGTGCCCACCGACTACGCAGGCTGGCGATGAAAAGGGAACGACTCGGGACGTTTTCGCTGGGTGTCATGCCAGGTCCCAATCAAGTTCCGCGCCAGACTCATGACTGCGGTGCAGGCCGCGAAAAAGCGAAAGGGGGGCGAGCAAAGAGCGTGCGCACCGCACGCGCACTTGTGCGCACACGCTCCTGCGCGGCTCCGTCCCGCGCGAGTCACTTCGAGGCGCGTCCGCGGCTCTGCGCCAACATCGCCTCACCCGAGGCGTGATGGTCCGGATCCACTCACCATGCACGAAGCGGTGTGCCGCGACGGATGCTGCGACGTCGAATAGCGCGACTTCCAAGACATCGCGCTCCAGCGCCCATGCTCGGTGTATAGTGCTACCTCTGGTCCGAGGCTCCATATGAGAACTGCCAAGCTGCTTTCTGCCGCTGTCCTGCCGCTCGCCCTGGTACTCGCGTGTTCGTCGGGTACCGACGGCACGACGGCGGGCGCGGGCGGCTCCGGCGGGGGCATGCTCGACGGCAGCCCCACAGGCGGCATGACGGGTGCGGGCGGCAGTGCTGCAACTGGCGGCAGTGCTGCTGCGGGCGGCAGTGCCGCAACGGGCGGCGTCGGCGGAGGCACCGGCGGCACCTCGGGCGCAGGTGGCAACTCGGGCGCCGGCGGCAGCGGGACGGGTGGCGCGGGCGCGGGTGGCAGCGCCGGAGGCGGGGCGGCTGGCGCGGGCGGCGCGGCGGGATTCGCCGGGGCTTCTGGAAACGGCGGCACTCCGGGAACGGGTGGAGGCATTGCCACAGGCGGTAGCGCTGGAGCGGCGGGCAACGGCGGAGCGGGTGGAAGTCCCGGCACCGGTGGCGCGGCGGGAAGCGGCGGCGTGGCGGGAACCGCCGGAACCGGCGGCATGGGCGGAACGGCGGGAAGCAGCGGCATGGCTGGGGCGGCAGGAAGCGGCGGCTCGGCCGGAACGGCAGGCGGCGGCATGGCCGGAGCGGCAGGAAGTGCGGGTACCGGTGGGATGGCCGGAACGGGCGGCACACCCGGCGGCAACGTCATCAAGCTCATCGCGATCGGCGACACCGGCGAAGGCAACACGGACCAAAATCTGATCGCCGACCAGATGGACGCCAAATGCGCCGCCGTCGGCGGATGCACCGCCGTGATCATGAACGGCGACAACTTCTACAACAACGGTGTGCAGAGCACCGATGATCCGCAATGGGGTCCGAAGTTCGAACAAGCCTACGACCGGCCGAACCTCAACGGACTCAAGTTTTACGCCACTCTAGGCAATCACGACTACGGGCTCACGAGTTCGGGCGTGGCCCAGGCGCAGATCGACTACTCCACCCTGCCCGTCGGGTCGGGACCGGGCACGCGGGCTAGTGACAAATGGGTGATGCACGATTTCTGGTACGACGTATCGTTCGGAGACGTGCACATCTTCTCGATGGATACTCAGGACGGTTCCCAGGCCCAAATCAACGACATGACCGCGCGCGTGGCCGCATCCACCGCGACGTGGAAAATCGTTTTCGGCCACCATCCGCGTTTCACCTCGGGCGATCACAACAAGGACAATTGGCTCGTCAACTTGGTCACTGGGTACTACAGCGCGGCTGAGGCCATCTATTGCGGCGCGGATTTCTACCTCACCGGCCACGACCACAACGTCGAGTGGATCGACGCCGGGCGCGACCCCAACTGCCCGACGACACACTTCGTCATCAGCGGTGCCGGCGCGAAGTTGCGCAGCAGTGGCGGGGTCGTGCGGGCTCAAGACGGCCCGGCGGACAAGCAGCTCTTCTACGACGAGACCGTCGAAGCGTTCGCCTACTTCGAGTTCGACGGAGTCAATCTGCACTTCGAGTTCATCGACAAGAACGGCCAGGTCATGTTCATGCGTGACCTGCAAAAGTAGCGAAATCCTCGAGAAACTGACTCGTCGGAGAAAAAACACCCTCCGACCCTCACGTTTCTCGGGTCGCGCCGTCTTTTCCACGAGAGGAGCGATCACGTGATTCGAAACAGCTCATCCCCCTCCCCATCGTCCTGGCCTTCCTGGTGACGGCATGTCCCGTCGGGGGGTGGCCCGGAGCTCGCTTAGCATCCTGAGTAGGAGCTCTCTTCGGGGGACCGACTACGGACGTCTTCGTCGGGACCCGGCAAGACAGCGTGCTGATCGCCTCGCGCGGTTGTGCCACCGACAGGGGTGTCGGAAAGCAACCCTCACGTCGCTGGCGTCGATGGCGCAGTCTCGAGGTTGCAGCGAGGGCGGAGCGCTTCTCATGTACCCTCCGAGAGGCGTTTCGCCCTCCCTTTCAGCGCGAGAGGGTTCGCGCGGAGCGAGAGCGTCAACGCGGAGCAACGACCACCCCGTCGGAGACGCGGTCCGTCGGGTGCCGAATCACCGAGGCCGGCGGGATGATTCCGGCGGTGACCTCGACTCGTCGGGAGTTTCGGTGGCCGATCTCTAGAACAGTCAACACCGCCCTGCCTTCGACGACGCGGTACACTGCCCAGCTCTTTTCGTGGCGAAAGACCGAGCTCGCCGGAACCGTGACCGCATCCGTGCCCTCCCAAACCACGATCTTGGCTTCCACCCGATAACCATCACCGAGGGCGGCCCAGTCGTCGTGCTTGCCATCGAGATCCACGACGACGTTCACGCGTTGCTCCTCCACGCCGAGAGCGCTCAGCCGCGTGAAGGCCGACGGCTCGAGCATGCGGACTCGAGCTGGCAGCGGCGGCCCGCCCCACGAGTCGATGGTCACCCTCGCTCCAGGCTCGATCGTCACGGCGTCACTCGTCAAGACGTCGACGACAATTTCGAGAGCGGCGGGATCGCCGAGCTCGAGAAGCGCGGCGCCGGGCTGCATGACCCCTTCGCTTTCCTGGATCACCTTCAAGACGACACCATCGACGGGAGAGGGCACGTCGAGCTGTTCTCCCCCGCCCCCGGAACGAGACAACGTGGCGCGGGCCATCTGAAGCTCGTGATCGGCGACGCGCGACGCGAAACGCAAAGATTCGAGCTCGGCGGCCGCGGTCTTCTTCTGCAGAAGCGCCTGCTCCAGCGCTTGGGCGGCGACGACCTGGTTCTCGTAGAGCTTCTTCGTACGCTCGGCCTCCGCCGTCGCGAAAGACAGCGTGGCTTTTGCTCTCACGATCTGCGCGTTGGTTTGGCCTTTGGCAGCGCCGGCTGCGGCCACCTGCGCTTGGGCTGTTTTCCGACCCCGCACGTCGAGCAGAGGAGAGTCGACCGGAGCGATGCGGGCGAGGATGGTGCCTCGTTTCACGGGATCGCCGGCGTGGAGCTCGATGCGGGCCACCCGTCCACCGAGGGGCGCAGATACGATGTACCGATCGCGAACTCGCGCGCGACCATCCTCGTTCACGGTGACGCTCATGCTGCCGCGCTCGACGTCGACGATGTCGACGGCGATGGGCTTGGGCAACCACGCGACGACCAACAGCGCACCCACGGCGGCGACGAGCAAAACCAAGAGGCCACGTTTGGCCCAACGCGCGATCATTCGACGGCGGCTGCGCGGGCGTCGCAGCGACGGTGTCGGAGGTTTCCCGTCGGATTCAGGCATCATTCCCTCGTCTTCAGCACACTGATGAGGTCGAGCTTGTCGAGTTTTCGGCGGACGAGCAGCGCGCTCACCGACGCCGCAGCGATCGCGACGACGGCGGCGAGGGCGTAACTCCTCGGCGTGAGCACGATTGGCAGCCGATAGGTCTCCGGATCCACCATCGAAGCCAGCCCAATCACCATGAGCTTGCCCAAGTAGAGACCCAAAGGTAGCGCGAGCAGGACCTGTATCGCTTGCTCGCCCAGCAAGATCGCGGAGATCTCGCTCCGATGAAAACCGAGCACACGCAGACTGGCCAGGTCTCGGCTACGCATGGAAAGCGCCACCCGCGCGTTGTTGTAGACGACACCCACCGTGATCGTCGCAGCGAACAGCATGATGATGATCGCCATCGTGATCATCATGCTGCCGCTCTGCTCGTGGAACCGCGCCAGCAGATCTCGCCGCTCGACGACGCCGAGCACGTTCGGGATGTTCTTGAGGCGCGCGTTGATCTCGTCGCGAAAGGTCGGATCGGTCCTGAGGACAGCCATGGAGACTACGGGCCCTTCTCCAAGCCACTCGCGCAGTGCCCTCATTCGCATGTGGCCCTGAAGGCCGAAGGACTCGTCGACCAGTCCGGCAACTGTCACTCGCCGTGTGCCTCGCGCGCCCTCGTGCAAGTCGACCTCGACCTGGTCGCCGACCTCGATGCCAAGAGTTTCGGCGAGCATGTCGGTGAGCACGACGCCGTGCGGGGGCAGCGGGACCACGTCGCCGAGACGATTTCGTAGTGACCGCATCTGAGTGTCGTCGTGATACCCGTTGATGGATCCATCTCGATGACGTTGACCGGCCCGAAAGCGGACGGGCACCGAGCGCAAGCCTTCAGCGCCGAGCACTCCGGGCAG
The DNA here is from genome assembly GCA_029261965.1 of Polyangiaceae bacterium. Taxonomy (GTDB): domain Bacteria; phylum Myxococcota_A; class Polyangia; order Polyangiales; family Polyangiaceae; genus JAJDAH01. Next base: position 53,366 of record JAJDAH010000403.1, on the reverse strand, counting down.
GTGCTCGAGATCGCGCACCGCTCGCTCGGGCAGCGGCCGCGCGAACATCACCGCGGTGTCCTCCTGCATCGAGCGCTCGAACTGCGTCTCGATCATGTCGCCAATGGCGTCGCTGTACCACCCGCCGATCACCATCAATCCTACCGATGCGGCGAGCGCGGCTGACGACATCAGAGCGCGGAGCGGGCGGCGTTCGAGCTCGCGCAGCACCATATTTGCCCCCGGTCCGAAGACGGCCCCGAGCCCCAATCGATCGACGAGACTCCGTCGATACTTCGCCGGCGCTGCAGGTCGCATCGCTTCGGCGGGAGGGAGACGCACGACTCCTCGGACCGCGGAAAACGCTCCCGTCATCGCCGCCGCGAGGCTGACTCCGACCGCTAGCGCGGCCATTCGCCAATCGAGCTCGAACGCCAAGCTCGGGAACTTGAAGTACTGGCTGTAGAGCTCGGTCATTGCGAACCCGAGCCAGGCGCCGAGCGCCAAGCCGAGACCAGCTCCGAGCCCGCTTATCACCAGGACCAGCTTGAGAAAGTGCAGACCGACTTCGAGATCGTGATAGCCGAGTGCTTTGAGCGCTGCGACCTCCGAGCGCTGCAGGTGAACCAGCCGCGACAATACTAGATGCAGCAGCAAGGCCGCCACGGCGAGGAAGATGATGGGCAGCATCGTCGACATCGCTTCGAGCTGCACGAGCTCGCCTTCGAGCATGAAGTTGGACGGCTGCTTGTCCCTGCCCACCGCTCCGGTTCCGCCGTAGCGAACGAGCACCTCGTCGAGCCGGCGAACGACGTCCCGAACGTCGGTTCCCGCTTGTAGCTGAAGCGACACGTCGTTGAACGCGCCTTTCATTTTGAACGCCGCCTCGAGGGCGTCTCGGCTCATCCAAACGATGGCCAACCGTCGCGCGTCCGGCGCGAGATCGCCCGGCGCGATCGTCATGACGTATTCCGGCGCCATGGCAATACCGACGATTCGCAAGCGCCGCAGCGTTCCGTTGATGACCGCGGGCAGCTCGTCCCCTGGTTTCAGACCGTGAGCCACCGCGAACGCTTCGAGTAGCAGCGCCTCGTCGGGTCGCCCCGGCTCGACCCAGCGACCGTCTCTTAGGTGGAGCGCGTTGAGCTTCGGCACGTCGTCGTCTGGCACGGAGATGAGCTGCGCTTGTGCCGGCACACTCATCGTCTCCATCGGCACCATCGCGCTTTCGACGACTCGGGACTCTGCTCGAGCGACGCCGTCGATGGCCTCGATCTCGCGAACCACCGACACCGGTGCTCGTTCGAGATGCGCAAAAACGTCGGCGAAGCGATACCGCTCGTAGAAAGCAGTCCGCGCCTCCTGAAGAGACTCGTAGTTGCCGGTCAGCGTGACGAAGCAGCCGACCCCAACGGCGACCACCATCGCGATGGTGACGAGCTGACCCTTGAGTCGCGCTAGATCGCGGAGCAGCTTGCGGTCGAGCGCGCTCACCATCGAATGTCCTTGGCCTCGACCTTCGTGGCGTTCTCGACCACCTCCGCCGTTCGGCCGTCCTGCAGCGTGATCACTCGATCGGCCATCGCAGCGATCGGAGCGTTGTGAGTGATGACGGCGGTCGTGGTTCCAAGATCTCGGTTGATGTGCTCGAGCACCTCGAGCACACGTATCCCCGTTCGGTAGTCGAGCGCCCCGGTCGGCTCGTCGCACAAGAGGACCTCCGGCTGCTTGGCGATCGCACGAGCGATGGCGACGCGTTGCTGCTCGCCCCCCGACAGCTGGGCCGGAAAGTGGTCGACGCGCTCGCCCAAACCGACGAGCTCGAGCGCTTCGCCAGGCTCGAGCGGATCAGCGGAAATTTCGGTCACGAGGGCGACATTCTCCCGCGCCGTGAGGCTCGGGATGAGATTGTAGAACTGAAAAACGAACCCCACGTGCTCACGTCGATAGCGAGTGAGCTCGTAGGATCGGGCGCTCGTCAGCTCTTGGTTCCGATAAAAAACCTCACCCTTGCTCGGCGTGTCCAAGCCACCGAGAATGTTCAACAGCGTCGACTTGCCGCTTCCGGACGCCCCGAGGAGCACGAGCAGCTCCCCCGAGTACAGGGTGACGTCCACGCCGCGGAGCGCGTGAACGTCCACGTCCCCCATCCGATAGACCTTGGTGATCGACCGCCCGACGAGGACGGGATGTCTGGCGGCCCCGCTGGCGATGGGCGCGTCGGTGGCCATGACGCATCGTCCCTCGCTGACACGCTGTCGTCCATCGCACAGAGCTCGCAGGGTGGTCGTCGCGCACATTTTTCGTGGCAGGCTGTGAGTCCCCCACACCGACGTTGCCGACGTTGCCAGCAGGTGCACGGTCGTGTGCGTGCCTAACGAGTGCCACCCGTGGCACGCGCAATGCACGCCCCGAGGGAGCGCTGACACACACGCAAGCGCCACACGGGGAGGCACGCCATGCTGGCCGAAAGGATCGAACGACAACGTCCCTCGGATCAGTCCGAAGTGCTTCGACAGCATCGTCGGCTTCGTCAAGTGGTCGACCGCTTGCGGCTGATTGCGTGGGCGCCACCGGGCGGTATTCGTCCCTCGAGTCTCTCTGTCCTGCTGCGTGGCGAGATCGAAGACTTCCGCGATGGTCTCGCCGTCCACTTCGCCTTTGAGGAGAAAGGCGGCTACTTCGGCGACCTTCGCGAGACGCGACCCGAGCTGACCTCGCGCATCGCCGCGCTCGAAGCGGAGCACAGCCAGATGCTCGGTGCGATCGACGACCTTCTGACTGGATACGAAGCCCACGAAGTTCACTGGGTCAAGGACCGGCTGCTCCACGTTCTCGACATGCTGAAAAGACACGAACGTGACGAAGATTCGTTCCTCCAGCAGGCGATGCTGCTCGACATCGGCGGGAGCGACTGAGGCGCTAAACGCGCAGCACGTGCGCGCAACCTCATACGACACGCACATGAAGCGCGTCCTCCGAGCTCGCGCGGTGGGCGAATGCTCTGCTGAGCTGATGCTTCGTCTCCGATTTTCACTGGACGACGAAACCTGAGCCGCCCGCGTGCCGAACGCGCACTCAAACTACAGATGTTCGACCAGAACGCGCCGCAACTGGGTGGCGACAGTGGTTGCTCGAGAAGTGCGGCCACGACCACCATTCTCTACGCGACGGATCTGCGACCCGAAACCGCGGCTACATGCGACTACGCACTCACGCTTGCCAGACAACTGGGCGCGCGCGCGCACATTCTGCACGTCGTCGAGCCTCCGGTTCAGTGGTCCGCCGCCATCGACCCATCTGCTCAACAAGAGCTCGTATGGGACGCGACACGTCAGATCCGAGAGCGCCTCGAAGTCGACGAGGCTGCACAGCGGTGCGTTTCGGGGGTCACGGTCGTCAGCGGAATCGCTACCGACACCATTCTCGCCGAGGCAACACGCATCGGCGCTGACATGATCGTCATCGGTACGACGGAAGAAGGGATCCTCGCGCACCTGCTGCGTGGCTCAGTCGCTTCGACTCTTTTTCGCCGCTCTCCGGTGCCAGTTTTGGTGGTTCCGCTTCAGGAGAGCGAGGCCTGACGTTCCAAACGGAATTCAAGACTACTTGCAGGCGACGCTCGCAGTGCTCACGCCGAACATGACGTCTCCGCCACACCGGCTCGCGCAGCCAGCTTGCATGTGCGACGAGGTTGCCGACTCTGGGTCGTTGGCTTTGCACCAGGCGCGGCAAGCTTCGTGCTGGGCTTGAAACTTGTCGGCGCCCTTGCCCGTGGCGGTACCGCCTTTGTGTTGGAGCTCGGCATCACAGCTCGAACCGCCGCTTGCCTTGCCGCCACCGCAAGCAAGAAGGGCAACGAGCAACGGGGCCATGACGACGATGCTCGTCGACCGTCCTCCGCCCGCGGCGGATCCGCTCCGGATCACAGGCATTCGGTCTTCACTTTCGCCGAGCCGGCTTTCACGGCCGCGCCGCAGCGCGCTTGGCACGCTTTCACCTCGCTGCTGATGTGAATGGTGATCACTGATTCGCGTCTGGCCTTGGATGCGGGGTTCGCCTGGCGCCACTTGTCGTGCGCTGCTTGGACCGCGGGGTCACCGAACTGGCAATAGGCGATGCAAGCGCCCTCCACCGAGCTCTCTTTGGCTTTGGCCTGCTCGCTATGGGTACCGAGTGACGTGAATCGCTGGCCGCTGAGCTCGAGCGCACTGACGCACTTGGCGCCGCCCGAGCCCCCGGAGCCACAAGCGAGCAGCGCCGCCGCCACGGCCCCTATTCCGCACGCTAGGGCTCGTTGGCCGCTCTGGCCTCGCACATTCACGGCGCCCGGACGGTGCCTGCGATCGCTGAAGGCGGCAAGGGCCGGCGTTCGGTGAAGTCGCGTAAGGAAATCGCCGGCCTCGCACGAGTCGCAGCGCTCAGCCCGGACCCAGCCCTCGATTCTTGACGGCGGGCAGGGGTCGCGGCGGTCCCGGTTGGTGGCCGTTCATGTTCCAGCCGTTGCCGAGGTCGCCGCCGGCGCAATGGCGGCCAGCGCGGATGCACTCGTCGATCCATGCCTGCATCACTTCGGGGTGCCAAGCCATGAACCAATCCCCGTGCGCCGAGAGCCCGCCGGGCGTCGTCGACGACTCCGTGTACTTGTCGGAAGCAAGGCGCCAGTCGCTCGAGTCGCCGCTTGGGCCGACATTGCCCGCGGTCACGCGCCAGGCGAAGTTGTAGCTCACAGCGGTGAGCGTCACCGGGTGACTCGCACCGCAATGGATGCCCCGAGCCGGATCCCAGGTCGGGTAGTCCATGTGGCTCTTGTGGTCCGGCATATCGAGGTCGACGCCATTCCAACAATTCGGGAACGTGATCGTCAGCCTCACGAGATCTCCCGGTGCGCAGGCCGGCACGTGCGGAAGAAAATCGTCTGCGCTCGCGATGACTGTGGACTCGCAAGACCAGCGGACGATCTGGTTCGTCTGAGGCGCCGCGGCGCCCCCGTCGCCGGCGATCATTCGAAGACCGAGCGGCATCGGTTGGATGGCACCGAGATCGTCGGTGCCGGACTTGTAGTACACGTCGGTGGCTTCGGGACCCGAGAGCGGCTCGACGATCGAGTAGGCCGGATTCCCATCCGAATCGAGCATGCGAGCGCCACCCGCCTCGTAGAGCGGACGCAACAGCGAGGGGATCCAGTACGAAGATCGGTTCAAGGGGTTGCCCGCGCATGTCGTTTCTCCGCTCGACAAGAGCGACTCTCCGGTGGAGCTGGCGACGACGTCTACGTTCCCGAGGAACATGTGCAAGTGCGCGCGTCCCGGCTCGTCGGGGAAAACAATCGGATCGTCGTAAGCGTAGTGGCTGACCTCGCACTTGATCCGGAAGCTGCCGCCGTCGGGATCCGGCTGCGGCGTCGGCGACCCGGGGGTGAGCCCCAGGTGGGGATCGGCGAAAATGCTCGAGACGACCCACGTGTGACCGGCCGGCGTCGGATCGACTACGCCGGATTGTGCATCCCGCGCACGGACCTCCACCATGTGGCTGCCTGGCGCAAAATCCGTGAAAAACGCAGTCGACGCGCAGTCGCGCCAACCGGCGCCATCGACATCGCACTCGAACGTCGCGGGCCGGTCAGCGGCGAGCTCGAACGCCGCATGCGAGTCGATGGTCGGGCTCGATGGTCCGGAGATGATGCTCGTCTCGGGGGCGACGCCACCATCTCCCCCGGCGGCTGCACCGCTACCCGCCGTACCGCCGCCGGCGCCGGTGCCGGCCGCGCCACCGCTCGAGCTGGTGCCGGCCGCGCCACCGCTCGAAGAAGTCCCCGCCGAACCACCGCTAGCCGACGTGCCCTGCCCTGCACCGCCGCCCATCGCCGCCCCTGCACCGCCGGCCGAAGAGCCCGTCGCGTCTTCGCCGCAAGCCGAGCAGAGCAATGCCGCCGACACCCAACATCGTAAGAGAAGAGTTCGCATGGCCACGATCTTGTCAGCAGCAACGTCGGTCGCCGACTCGCATTCGTCGCAGGCGAAAAGCCCGGCATCCATGCGCTCGGCGCAAGCGTCAGCACACCGAGGCTCGCGTTTTTTTCAGCCCGTGCGCCGTCTCGTCAGGTAGCCGATCACCATCGCTGCGAGCTCGTCGGCGAGCTCCGGGCGGTCGAGCACGTCGTCGCCGGCCAAAACGGCGCGCGCGAGCACCCCTTCGGCCGCGGCCGCAATCAGAAACCCGGCGAGCTCCGGATCGGATGGGGCGATCTCGTCTCCGAACCCACCGATCCCGAGGGCGATCATTTCTCCGATCTTCGCCGTGCGCTCTCGAACGAACTCCGTGCGCTCGAGTCGTTCGATTTCGGGCAAGATCGCACGATACAGAGCGCGGTCAGTGCGATAGCGCTCGACGTACCAACGGGTGACGGCAGTGATAGCCCCCTCGAAGCTGTTGTCCGGGAGGTTCTGAGCGAACTCCCAGAGCGCCCGAATGGTCTCGTTCGCCCGCTGCTCGATGACCGCTCCGACGATCGCTTCTTTGCTCGGAAAGTATTGGTAGAGCGACCCGATGCTCACGCCCGCGACCTCCGCGATGAGATTCGTCGTGAGGCCGTCGAAGCCCTTTTCCTCCAAGATCTGCTTTGCCGCGGTTCGGATCACGGCCACGGTGTCCCGCGAGCGATCCTGCGACGGCGCCTTCCGACTTCGGACGCGCTCCTTGTTCGACCGGCCGGGGACGTTTGCCATCGCGAGCCGCAACCTTCGCACACCGCTTGGTCCGTCCGCCAGACGTGCCGGAAACGCAGCGCGTCGTCGGCCGACCGTGGCGAGCTCGTCTCGTGGTATTTCTTGGAAATGCTCGTGGCGCTCCGAGCGTTGATGGCCGCTGATGCTTGCCCGCATCCCAGCACTTCTCGAAGACTGAGATGCGCATCGTGAAACGTCGCTGGTCCATCTTCGCCGTGCCCTTGTTTGCGTGCACCGCTGCGAAACCGCCAACGGTCGCGGCCCGGCCGCCTGGGGAGGTGTCGCCTGGCATCCGACTCGCACCGCCGCCGCACATCCCGCAAGTCGCATCGCCACGACCCGCGTTGGAACTGGCGCTGCGGTTCGATTTCGCGCCGCCGCTCGAAACGTCCGATCCGCTCTCGCTCTGGGCGACCAACTACTTCGTGCCCGAGGTGCACTCGGTGGCCGATGGGCATGATTTGCGCGATGCAGACGGCACCCCCCTCGGCCCGAAGCTCTCGACCTACGATTGGTGCAACGCTGCGCTCCAAGGGACGGTACGCGTGGTCGACGTGGGTCTTTTCAACTACGCCGGAGTCACTGACGAGGTGGAGGTCGACTGCGTCGAGGTGTTCCCGGCGTTCAAAGCAATCAGCCGCACGCGATTCCGCGTGGCCGATGGGCCGTATGGTGACTCCGCCCGCGGAATACTCGTGCCGTTTCGGACGATAGCCGTGGACTCCGCTCGGATACCGTACGGTTCGGTGCTGTTCGTCCCCGAGGCGATCGGAGAAGCTTTTGTTCTGCCGAGCGGGGACCAGCGCGTTCACGATGGGTTCTTCTTTGCGAGCGATCGAGGTGGGGCGATCAAGGACACCCACATCGACGTCTTCACCGGCAACCAGAAGCAATCTCCCTTGTCCCTCGTGCGCAACAAGAAGACCGAGCCGTTCGAGGCATTCCTGGTGGACGACCAGCACGCGAGGAGAGTCTTGGCTGCCGCTCACCTGTTTCGCGAGGTCAGAACCCCAGCCGACGCGGCGGATACTTCGGCGCCCGAGCAGCTCCCCTGAGTCGAACGCAGTGTTGAACTTGGGGAGTGCGGCGTGCGCGGGAAGCCCTCCGGGTGTGGTGAAACCGCCACGATCGCGCACGCAGCCAAGGCCTCGGCGCCGGAAAACCGCCGTGGCACGGCGGTTGCTCTAGGCCCGGACCATGAGAAATCGATCTTTCAATTTTGCTCCGATGATTGGCCTGTTGCTGGCTGCTGGCGGGTGCAGTGATGGCAACGCGGCCCACGACGGTGCTGCAGGTTCCGCTGGCCAGAGCTCCGGCGGTTCGAGCGGGGCGGCTGGCGCCGGTATGGGCGGGACCGCTGGCGGCGGCAGTGGAAATGCGGGCGCGGGTGGAACCGCCGGAAGCGGATCGCCGTTCGGTGTTGCCGCTGGGCTTCCGGTAGCAGCGCCCTGGGGCCCGAGTTTCATGGGCATCCAGAACGACGAGGACCCGCTAGCCACGCCCAGCGACGACATCGGTCTCGGCGTGGTTTGGGCTCCGGAAGAGGTTTACGTTCCTTACGCCGCCGGCGACTGCATCGGCTTCGGCACGCTGCCGGGTCGCACTGTCGGGCAAGACGCGGGCACCGTCACCATCACCGGAGGCACCGGCGACCCCGCGGTCGAGCTCACCATGACTCCCAACGGCTACTACTTCTTCGACAACGCCACCGACGCTTGGACGCCCGGCGACTCGGTCGCCATCGCCAGCACCAATATCGTCGCGGGTCCAGTGACGGTACCTACCGCGGCAGTCTCGAGCGACATCGACGCGCTCACGTCGGTGAGCCGAAGCGCCCCGCTCACGATCGGTTTTTCCGGAAGCGATGCGAGCAGTGTCGCCGTCACCGTCAGCGGCACTAGCTCCGTGGGCGATTACTTGCTCGCGTGCATCACCGCATCGAGCACGAGCGTCACCATTCCCGCCGAGGCGCTCGGCTCGTTTCCCGACGACGTCACCGACATCAGCATCAAGCTCACGCCGGCGAACACCGAACAGACGGGAGACGTCTTGTTTTTGGTCGGAGGTGCGTCGCCCGAGGTCGACGTTGCCCTCGAACGGTGAGCCGCATCACTTGGGTCGACGCGGGGCTAGGTAGGGCTGCAGCTAGCAGCCCTGGTTATTGCCCTCGTGCTCGCCTTCCTGCTCGCAGTTGATGTCGGCTTCGGCGGCCTCGTCGAGAGATTCGACCTGGTTGAGCCGCATGGTGGGGTCGACTTGGATGTCTCGGTCGAAAATCGAGAGCTCGAGCATACCGGCGGCTGACCGCAACCGGTCGACCTGCCCGACGATTCTCAGGTGGGGATTGGCTGACGTCTTGAGAACCGACGCATCGAAGCTATTGGCGCCGCGATAGCTCCCTACGAGCCAATAGGTGCCGGACGTCGCAGAGACATCGGCGTGGTCCACGTTGACCGTGATGCCGAAGACATCGATGGGATCGCTCGCGACGGCAGATAGTGGCGCGACCAGCATGTCTTGGCCTTCGTCTCCGGCGCCTGCGCCCGGAACGCCACAACCCTCGTTCTCTCCTTCGTGCTCGCCCTCTTGATGACACTCCACGTCGCCCTGGTCGCTTTCGACGTCGACGGACGTGGCTTCGAGATCTCCCTCTTCCGTGAGCGAGAGGTGCACGACGACGCGCTCACCAGGCTCGAGCGAAGCCGCACGGCGCTCGCCCTCGGCGCAGCCGGCAACGGCGAAGGAAAGAACGACCAATGCGGCGGCGGTGTGAGTCTTACGAATCATGGAACTTCTTTCTGGCCAGTGCTCGCGGCCTGGCGTCGACAATGGGGACTGATCATGAGTGCCCGCCACTCCGAATTCCTGCGCAAAAACGCCGCGGCATCACGGAGTCTGCCCCGATTGGGCTTCTTTCGACTCGAGAAGCGACCGCGCATCGCGGGCATGCCATGAATCTGGACTCTCCGTGACGACCTGTCGCGCCCGGGATGCGGCCGCGGCGGCGTTTCCAGCCCGCGCGTGAGCCTTCGCCGCCCAAAAGAGCACATCCGCTTTTCGAGCAGGATCCAGCCGAGGATCCTCGCTCAACTCATCGAGCAAGGCGGCGGCTTCGGCCGCGCGGCCCGCCCGGAGCATGCTCCACGCGGCGGTAAACCTCGTGTCCCCGTTCTTCCCCGAGACGCGGGCGTCCTTCGCAGCCGTGCGCTCGCTGGAGCCCGATGCTGCGGCGGCAACACGCGGTTCTGGCGCACGCGGGCCAACGGGGCGCGCTGGTGCCGAGAATGTTTGCCCGGTTGCCAACTGGCGCGCCGGCGGCGATTGCGGCTCACCGGCCACGGGCGTCGGCTCGGTCCGCGTCTCGACTTCCGGGAGCGAGCGCTTCCACGCTTGTCCACCCCGCAGCTCCACCGCACTTCGGTCCGCGAGTGTCACCATGACATGACCCTCCGCCACGCTCACCTCCATTAGTCGCCCGCCGGCGGCAGTGACTTCGAAGCGTGTGCCGCGAACCTCGACGGTATCGTCACCGACGACGACCCGAAAACGTTCGCCGAACCCGAGGGGTCGGACTTCGAAAGTCGCTCGACCCCGAAGCAAACCGAAGATTTCGTCCGGTCCGGCGCTCGTCACGCCACCAACCGCGCCTTCGGCGAGGTGCGTGGTCGCAGCGGATCGGGACATGGCGCTCTCGCCTTGGCCCGCATCGACCGATTCGTGCGACCCAGGCGCCAGCTGCCAGATTGCGAGAATCAAAAGCGTTATCGCGGCACCAGCGGCAAGCAATGCACCCCGCGGGACATCGAGAGCTGTCCGGGTCGATTCCTTCGACGCGGGCGGCGGCCGAACGCTTGGCGTCTGCGACGTACGCTGGCGGGCGGCGGCCGCGAGCTCGAAACGGATCGCATCGAGGCGCTCACTCGCCACGTCGCGCACAGGTAGATCCGCGAGCGCCTCACGAACAAGCACGACATCCTGCAGGAACGCCCCGCACGGTTCGCACTTTGCGGCGTGCCGCTCGAGCTTTTGGTCGAGCGGCGCCCGAGCACCCTCCAACGACCAGTCGACCAGGCGAGCACGCTGCGTGCACTGCTGACTCATGGCTTTCCCCGTTCGAGGCCCAGCCTCAGAGCCTTGCGAGCGTCCGACACCTTTTTCCACACGGAAGTCTCCGACGTCTCGAGGATCCGTGCCGCGTCGCGAGCGCGGAGCCCCTCGAGCTCGCACAGGACGAAGGCGAACCTCTGCTCGTCGGGAAGTCCGTCCAACACCCGTTGCGCCCGCCGCAATACTTGGCGCGCCTCGGCGGCGGCTCCCGGGTCGGGTTCCAGCGCCGGCGCGGACTCCTGAGCCACGGCTTGGAGCAATCGATCTTGCCGAACCTTCGACCTGACATGGTGCCGGGCAACGTTGGTTGCGATCCCCAAAAGCCAAGTCAACACGGTCGAACGACCTTCGAAGCGCGTCTGGCCGCGGGCGACCTGCATGAATGTGTTCTGCAGCAAGTCGTCGACATCCGGTCCGGATCCGACGATCCGAGACAGGTAGCGCGAAACCGGACCGTGGAAGCGATCGAACATCTCCGCCACGGCTGCGGGATCACCGCTGGATACGGCATGGGCAACGGCTTCGTCGCTCCACTTCGGCGTCGACTCGGCTGGCTTGCGGATCCTCACGACGCGGCCGGTCATCGAGCCCCTCCGAAGTCCCAACCGACGCCGATTCGGCCTTCGGCGACGAACCGGGGCAACGCATCGGGCGGAGGTGGTTGCTCGGCATCGCCATCGTTCTGATTTCCGGAAGAGAGGAAATGCCCCCGAGCAGCAACACCACCGATGAGGGAAACGTTTGTTGCGATCGACATCGACAGATCGAGGTGGAGCTCGCCGAAGAAGCCGCCTTGCTCTGTGCTCTGGTTCATTCCCGCGCCGCTACTGCGACTGGAGCGGCCCGTCACCACGCCCACGCCCAAACCGAACGCCGCATCGCCGCGCCGCCCAATCGAACCTCGTCCTCCGCCGCGGACCGAAGCGCGAACACCGTGCCGATCGACGTTGCCCTGATTCCGGGCCGGACCAGACAGGCGCGTGTCCCAGCCCGCGCCGAGCGCAGCGCCAAGCCATACGGTTCGTGTGAAATGGAGGCGCGCGCCGAGCTCTGGTCCTGACCACGCCGATCCGTCTTCACCGAAGCCCATGCCGCCCAAAAGCGCCACCTGACCCTCCGGTCCTGCCACGATCACTCGGGACTGCGGCGCCTCGGCTTGCTCGGCGGTCGGCGCGGGCTCCTTGGCGGAGGCCGGCGCCGGCGCCGGGACGGTCACGCCCTGCCGAGTCCGCTCGAGCACTGGAAAAAGCCAGCTCTCGACCCAGGTCGCGGCCGCCGCGAGCGAGTCCACCTCGCGCGTCGTTTCGCGACCTTCCACGAGCAACGTCACTCTCCAACCGTCGCCGCTTCGCACAAGATCTACGTGTGCACCGAGACACGGCTCACCGTCGGTGCCCGCCAACGCTCCGGTCGAAAGGATCTTTCGGAAGGCGTCGCGCTCGGCCTTGGGCGCCCGGATCCCCACGACACGCGGACAATCCTCCGTCGCACCCGCAACCTCCCCAGAGGCAACCAGAATCGCGGCGCCGGCCGCGACGGCAAAAACAGCGTGGATCCGAGAACGCAAAGCCGCCACCTGACCATCGACTCGTGAGTGCCCGGCGCGCGGATTTCCTGAGCGGGCACGAATTCTGGGGTGTGTTCGGGCTTCCGCCCGAACGAGCTGCGCACTGATGACGCTGTGCCGGGGCGTGTGGCCCCACAAGTGCGGCGACCGGGTCGACTGCTGGCTCAACCGAGCTTCACCCGACTCAACACCCCTTCGGGCGAAGGCGCGGGCTCCCTCTTCTTCAAGGGCGCGACGGCTCGGCCAAGCTCCTCACGGGCGCGAACCAGCTGGCGCCCGGCGACTTCGGTCACCAGCACGCGCGGAGCCACCGGGGTCACGCCTTCACCGAATTCTGCTTCAAAGCGCTTCGGCCATGACTTTCGGAATGCGTCGAGAGCCGGGACCAGACCCGAGCCCGTGGGCGCCCCGACGACCAAGAACTCGTCGCCACCGTCGCGGATCGCGCGGACGCCGTCGACGCGAGCGAGCTCGCGAGCGAAGCAGGCTAGCACCGCGTCGCCCTGGTCCTGGCCGAACTGATTGTTGAAGTCGCGAAAGCCCGCAAGGTCGATGAAGCCGAGTTCGGTGCTTGCTGCGCTGAGACCCGGGAGCTCGCGAAACAGCGACGCGACCTCGCTGAAGTACGCGTACGAGGGGAGGAGCGTCTTGTGGTCCAAGTTCGCCGCCTGCACGTGAGGCCACCGGAATCGGCTCGCAAATGGCTTCGCTGCGGCTTCGAGTAAGCCGAGCACCTCGCGGGTCGACCATGGAGCTTCGGGACCGAGCGCTTTCCAAAATCCATCGGCGCACTGACGTTGGATGAGCCACTTCACCGTCGGAGCGGGGTCGAAAGCCGGATCGGCGTGTGCGAGCAAGTCCGCCGCAACGAGCGTGGTCATGACGTCTGAGGGGCCGTCCGCATCCCCCCACGCGCCATCGGGGCCGCGACTGCTCTCGACATGATTGAAAAGCGCAACGACGAGATCGACATCGGCGCCGAGCGCCAGGAGTCCACTCGCCAATTGAGCGGAAGCCGACACCAACGGCTTGTCGTGAAACGGAAAGCGTGAGCCCAAGACCGTGCCGTCCGTTCGACGGGCGGTCGCGGCGTAGCACTCGCCAATCGCAAAGGCCATGGGATGAAGCATCGCGAGCGTGCGCGGATGGCGAACTACGCACCACAACCCGAACGTGTCGGTCCACGAGTGGCGCGCCTGGATGTAGCTCGCAAAGTCTCGTCTCAAGACGGGCGCCGCCTCGTGCAGCATTTCCGCCGCGGGCCCTGCGAGACGCTCGCTGTCGGCGAGAAGCGCCAGGAGCTCGGCGGTCTCGGTCGACACGATGGGGACGGAGAGCCTCTCCTCGAACGCGAATGGGTCTTGGGTAAGAAATGTCTGCTCCGCTGGCTTCCATGCGGTCCACGTGGCCGGATCCCCGGCGTATTCCGGGATCCCGGTTGCCCGCGCATGCGTCAGCTCCCAGCGATAACGATCGGGGCCAACCGGGCTGCCGGGTGAGCGAGTGCCCCAGTGTTCGAGCAAGCGTGAAGCGAGGGATTCCCGCTGCTCATCCGCGAACAGAGCAATGCTCGAAGCGAAGGGCTCGCTGAGCGAAACCGAGTCGACGAGCCCGAGCAGCGCACGCCGAGCACGTCCTCGAGCCTCGCTCACGCGGTGATGATGCGTGTTCGACGAGGCGGCGTAAAGTGAAGGGACGCTTCGGGAGTAGCTGCAGCGCCGGGCATACCATCGGTGAGCTCCCACGTGGGAGTGCCGATTGCGGACCAGGTGCGTCGAATTCGGAGGGAAGAAAGTCGATCGGGTGCCGTAGGACCGCTAGCCATGCTCAAATTCATCAAGTCTCTCTTCAGCAGCATTCCCGAATATGTGCCCAATCCGGCAGCGACGCCGGAGCAGAAGTGGGCGCTCGCTTGCGCGGCTCCGTTGGCCCACATCAATTCCGACGAGCACGAGTGGTTGCACGGGGGGCCGCCGGATGACGTGTCTCAGCCCCAGATCCAAGCGGTGCTCGGCGCCGCCTGGGGGATCGAGAATCGCGAGGATTTGCTGGGTACGCTGCAGTTCCTGGAGTCGGCAGGGCACCGTGCCGAGTACGAACGAATTCGCCAGCTGTTCGAGACGAAGGGAGAGTTTCAGCGGGATGCCTCCGAGCTCCTGCAGGGCGAGCCCGATGCGCAGAACATCACCGCTGAAGCCATGGTGGAGTTTCGAAAGAACGCCACCGGGATGCTCGACTTCTGGAAGGAGCACCGGTCGATACTCGCTTGGGATCTCGCCCGCGCGATTTCCCTCTGCCGTTGGGGGGCCGCGGTCGGGTACCTGCAGGAAGAGGAAGCGTGGCAGCGCATTCTCGGCTACGCGGGTCAGCTCCGTCAGTCTCTCGGATCTTGGGCCGAACTCGGCCAGAACTACCGGGCCGGGTTCAACTTCTGGAGCGATGACGACGACGACGACGACTTGGTCCACGCGCTCGGCGTGCTGCAAGACCCGGAGAACAAGAACAGCCCGTGGCAGTTGAATCGGTGGAGCTGACGGGCGGGCTTACGGCACTGTCTGGGCAGTGATCCGATCGGCGGTGGTCCGACTGCGGCATTGAAATCGCCGGTGAGGATCGCCGGCGCTGATGGATCTCGCCCGGCGATGCGGATTTGGGTGGACATGAATTTCCGCCGTGGGCTGTTGTGGGCTGTCCGCCCCATCTCGTGTCGCGGCTGGTGCTCGGTCGCCACAGTGGGTTCGTCGCGCTGTCGCAAAAGCGCGACACACGCATGTGGCGTGGCCTTTCCGCTCCTTTCGCATGCGCTCGTCGAGCTGATCTGCCGCTCGGCACGGGTGTTGCTCTCACTTGGTTACGCCAGCGTCTCTCGCGTTGGCGGACACGAAGGGAGCCTCTGTGAAAAACAGAACACGTCGAAGTTTGTCCGGTGCGGTTTGCGCGGTCGCTGTCACCTCCTTGGCACACCAGGCGCTCGCTCAAACCGAGGGCAACGAAATTGCGTCGACCGGAGTCGCACCCGGCGACGACGCCTACGCCTATGGCGCCACTGATCCGCGGCCGTCGGCGTTCGATGATTCCCGATCGCCACCCCGTGTCATCGCGGCGGACGACCCGACACAGGACGAAATCCAGGCCGATGAAGACTCCGAAACAGACAAGCGCGAGCCCACGAAGCGCTTCGTCCACGGTTTCCGTATCGGCTACCTCCACCTGATGAACTCGGATCTCCCGACGGACACGCCGGATGCGGAGTGCCCCAACTGCAGCCTCGAGGAACGCCACGACCTCAAGACGCCTCACCAGTTCTTGATCGGCTACGAGCTCATGGGGCGCATCGTCGGCCACGACATGCTGAACGTCATTCTGGTGGCCAACGCCACGGTCTCCGGGCTCGAGCAAAGCCGATTTCTACCGAGCGCCAACGCGCTGGTCGGGTTCGAGCTCAACAACTCGCTCCAGGTCGGCGTCGGCATGAACTTGACCGCCGAGAAGGAAAAACCCGTGCACATGATCGGTGCCGTGGGCTGGACCCCGGAGGTCGGGAGCTTCAATGTCCCGATCCACTTCTTCTTCATTCCGGACGTCGACCACAATCACCGATTCGGGACGACCGTGGGCGTGAACTGGTAGCGCACGTCCCTCCGGCAGATGGTACTTTCGAAAAAATCGCCGCGGGGTGTCCAAAACGAGAGTGCTCGCGCGTCATGGGCTATCGGTCGGTAGTTCCGACGTGACGCAATGGAGGAGAATCATGGCCAATAAGAAGTACCTATGCATCCAGCGAAGCGAGACCGGTGACTGCGAAAAACCGTCCCCCGGCCAAATGCAGGAGATGTTTGCCAAGTTCAACGCCTGGAAAGACAAGTTCCAGGCGAACATCCTCGACATGGGAGGCAAGCTCAAAAGCGACGGGAAAATCGTTTCGTCCGAGGGCGCAACCGATGGTCCGTTCGTGGAGGCCAAGGAAGTGATCGGAGGGTTCATGATCATCGAGGCTGAAAGCATGGACAAGGCGATGGAGGTCGTTCGTGAATCCCCCGGAGTCGGGATGCCAGGGTCGAGCGTCGAGATTCGGGAGATCCACACCTCCTGACCACGCCCAAGCTGGTCGAGCACTTCTTCCGGCACGAGTACGGAAAGCTCGTCGCGACGTTGTCGCGGCGAGTGGGAGTGCAATATCTCGAGAGTGTCGAGGACGCCGTTCAGTCCGCGTTGATGACCGCTCTCGATGCTTGGACCATGCGCGGGGTCCCCGACAACCCGTCTGCCTGGCTGTACCAGGTGGCACACAACGACCTCATGGGAGAGCTGCGTCAGCGCACGGGCCGTCAGCGAATTCTCGAACGAAGTGCGGAGGAAGACATCGGTACGCCGAGGGACGGCCCGGAGATTTTCCTCGGAGGGGAGGTGCCGGACGACTTGCTTCGCATGCTCTTTGTCTGTTGCGACGAGGCGGTGCCCATCGAGTCGCAGCTGGCGATGGCGCTGAAAACTCTTTGCGGCTTCGGCGTTCGGGAGATCGCGCTTCGGCTCTTCACGACGGAAGCCAACGTCTACAAACGCCTCGGGCGCGCCCGCGCGCGGTTTCGCGAGCGGCGGGGCGCACCCGGGGAGCTCACGGGGGAGCTCCCCGGGGAGCAGTACACCGTTCGCCGACCGGCGGTGAACCGAGTGCTCTATCTGCTCTTCACCGAGGGGTACCTCTCTTCTCACGCGGAGCAAGCCATTCGACAGGAGCTCTGCGACGAAGCGATGCGCCTCACGACGCTACTGGCCGGGCACCAGGTGGGCGACGACCCCGAAACGTTCGCGCTGCTGGCGTTGATGCATCTGCACGCGGCACGGATGACCTCGCGCCAGGATGCGTCGGGTGGGCTCCTTCTGCTCGAAGAGCAAGATCGCGAGCTTTGGGACCAGGCGGGGATCCAGGCCGGCCTCCGTTGGCTGGCGAGATCCGCAGAGGGAGCTGTTTTCTCGCGCTACCACGCTGAAGCGGGCATCGCAGCGGAGCACTGCCTCGCGCCCTCTTTCGAGCAGACGCGATGGGACCGTGTGGTGGACTGCTACGCGCTTCTCGAGCGAGTCGCCCCTTCTGCGATACACGAGCTGAACCGCGCGGTCGCGGTTGCAGAGTGGAAAGGACCCGAAGCGGGGCTCCGCGTGCTCGAGGGATCCAAGCCGCCGACTTGGCTCGCCGGATCGTACCTTTGGGCTGCCGTACTGGCGGATCTGCATCGTCGTTGCGGCAACACCGACGATGCCGCGCGGCATCGCGAGCTGGCGTACGAATCAGCGCCGACCCTCGCTGTGAAACGACTCTTGGAAAGGCGACTCGGTACGTCGCCTACACGTGGGTAGTGAATACCGGAGCCCGCAAATCGAGTAGCATGCCGAGGAATGGCAACCGCCTTCGACGCCGCAGTACTCCGGGTGCGATGGACGGACGAGCGTGACGAAGCCGGACTGATCCGCCGGCTTGCCGATCGAGGCCACGTCGTGACGTGGGCTGGGCGAGTGGAGCAGGTCCTCATCGGACGTGCTCGCGATCCCATCGACGATCTTCTAATCGTTGGGACCTACGCAGCCGACGACCTATGCCGTTACGACACCGTCGCGACGTGGCAGGTCGACAAATGCGTCCAGTGGCCCCCTGATGCGCGCCGCGGGATCCAGGCGTGGTTTCGACAGCACCACGAGCCCGGCGTTCCCACCGCGGCGAGCTGGGCTCGCCAGCGAGACTACACAGCTCTCGCAGCTAGGTTCAGTAGGAAAGGGCTCGGACCCACCGCCGAACGGCTCCGGGAGTTTGCACTAGCGGAGAGCGCGGCGCGACCGGTGCTGTGCACCTTCCAAACCTTCCAGACGCTCGACGATGGGGACGCCTCGGGGCGCAAGGCCCTGGCGAGGTTCGATGAAGCCTTGGGGCCGACAGTCGCCCGACTGGGAGCCGAGCCACGGTGGATGGCCCACGGTTCGGACTCGGGTTGGGACGACATCGCGTTGACGGAATATCCGTCACGCGCTGCTTTCGTGGACGTGCTCGCCTCGGACGCGTTCGGCGACGCTTCGGGTGACCGGGACGCCGGGCTGGCAGCCGTCGAGCTACTGGTGTGCTCCTCCTGGACGGGCTTCGCACAGACACGAACCGAGACGACAGTATGCCCTGCCCCCTGGATGCAGCAGTACGTCAAGGAAAACGGGACGTACAACGTGTGCTGCTACGCGCGCGACGCCGACGTGGTGGGTGATGATGGAAGACGGTTGCACGTTCTGAACGGCCATACCCACGACGACGTCGTCAATTCGAAGTTCGTGCGCGACGTAAAGTCACAGATGATGCGGGGCGAGTGGCCAAAGATCTGCGCAGACTGCGAGTCCGCCGAAAAACTAGGTGGGGGGTATCGCTTCGAAAAACTGGGGCAGTGCGACCAGAACGAGCTACGCGAACTCGTCGCGCGCACCGAGGCGGACGGCACGTCTCCGCCTGTCCTCTCTCAGGTGCACTACTCGCTCGGCAATACGTGCAACCTCAGATGCCGAAGCTGCGGGCCTTGGTCGAGCACGCGGTGGCTCAACGAAACTCACCTACTGGAAGGGGGCAAGCTTTCGCGGGAGTCATTCTCGGGGAAGGACTACCAGTGGTATCGCGACGAGGCGGCGTGGAAGCCCCTGTTGGACAGCCTGCACAACACGCAAGTCGTGCACTTCAGTGGAGGCGAGCCCATGCTCATCCCACAGATGCTCCAGCTACTGCAGCGCATGATCGCCGCAGGAGAGTCGCACCACATCGTTCTCTACTACAATACGAACGTCACGAACGTGCCCGGCGAGATTCGAGACCTGTGGCCGCATTTCAAGGGCGTCACTCTTACGTGCAGCATCGACGGTTTTGGTCGCATCAACGACTACATTCGCAACCCATCGGTCTGGAGCGAGATCGACGCGAACCTGACCCACTTCGACGACCAATTCGACGAGTACGGAATATCGTCCATCCGGATCGGGTGCGTCGTTCAAGTCTACAACGTCCTGCGGCTCAACGAGCTCATGGAATACGTCGACAAGAAAAACTTCAAGCACGTCCGCACCATTATCATGAGCCCACTTCAACACCCGGACCATCTCAACGTCCGCATTCTGCCCCGCGCACTCAGACAGCTCGCCATCGAACGGCTTGCGAGTGCACGAGAACAGTTCTTCGCGACCGACGGCGGGAGCGACCCAGCTCTGTACACGAGCATTGATTCAATCATCAGCGTGCTGGAACAACCGGACGTCGACGATGCCGAAGAGCTTCAAGGCAAGTTCGCAAGAACGACGCGCGCGCTCGACGAGAGTCGCGGCGAAAACTTGCTCGACCTCGTCCCGGAGCTCACACCGCTGATGCGTGCCTAGCCACGATCGATGGCACGCCGGCGCCGGCTCATTTGCCCGGCGCTTTCAGAAACCGGCGGGTGTGCTAGTGGGGTAGCGCGTGGCGACCCTGTGCGCGGAGCGACTGCTGCATCGAGCCGGTCGGGGCAGTACCGAAACTTGGGTGGCCGCCGCGAGCGACGGCGAGCGTTATGTCATCAAGTTCCGTGCTGCAGGTCCCGGGCCGTTCGCGCTAGTCGCAGAGTTCGTCGTCGGCCGACTCGCCGGGCACTGGGGCTACCCCGTGCCCGAAGTGCGTCCGGTGTGGCTCGACGCGAGAACGCCCCGCGTCGGGACGGACGAATTCTGGGACGTCTTGGATGGCAGCGTCGGGTGGAATCTCGCCGTTCGGTGGATCCCGGACGCCGAAAACGTGAGGCTCGCCGAGCCACCCTCTCTTCCTGCCAACGTTCTATCGGCGATGTTCACCGTCGACGTTCTCTTCGCGAACTTCGACCGCACCACCCTCAGCGACAATCTGATTCGAGACGCGCTCGGTGACTATTGGCTCATCGATCACGGAAGCTGTCGTTTCGCCGACTACCTGGACGACACTTCCCCGGCGTTCGAACTCGCGCCCAACCACTTCCTTCGCGGCTCCGAGCGGTCGCGGGCGCTTCCACCGCCAATCGACGAAGCGCAGCTGCGCCGCTTGCTCGACGTGGTACCGCGAGAATGGCTCGCAGCGATCGATCTGTCCTTCGAACGTCTCGTGATGGGGCTCGCCCACCGCATCGAGGCGTTCGCCAGCTAGCCCGAGTATCGATCTGCGCGTTCAGTTCGTGCGATATTGCCCGCCGACGCGGCGACCAAGAATCCGCCGACGCCAAGAGCTGGGAGCTTTCAACATGGCAAAGAAGAAAATCCCGAAGAAGAAGACGGCGTTCAAGAAGGTCGCGAAAAAGGGAGCGACGCCCGCGCGCATGGCCGAAATCAAGAAGAAGTACGACGAGACCTACGGCAAGGACTACTTCAAGCCCACGAAGGTCAAGTGCCCTTTGTGCAAGAACGGCGTGCTCGTCCCCAAGAAGGGGCGCTTCGGGCCAGAGTGGCGTTGCAACGCGGACGTCAAGCCGATGTGCAAGTTCAAGACCGAGACGAAACCCACAGGGAGAAAGTGCAAGATGTGCGGCTCACTGATGGTCACCGGGACCAAGACGATCCCCGATCGCTGCAGCGACAAGACTTGCCCGAACAGGAACCCACACAAACTCTAGAGAGCCACGAACGCCACTACTCCAGACAGAGCTGCAAGACTCGTTCAGTGGAGTGCTGGTGACGAGGCGCGAGGTGTTCTCCGGCCAGACGCCGCAGCGTGTTGTCACCCAACGGATCGTTTATCGCTGTGCCGAACGCTCGCGGTATCTCTCGCTTCAGCAAGGTGATGCTTCGTGCGGCGGATCCGATGGACCTGGGGCGTAGTTACCCTTCGGGGCAAACTGCCTCGGACTCGGGAACCCCTGAGCCTCGATCGATTCTCGGCGCCAGCCGTGCTCCAATCGCGTCATGAGGCTCGGGGTGGTGCTCGGGGTGGTGCTCGTCCTGGTGCTCGGGGGATGCGAGCAGCTCATCGGCGCCGACTTCGACGAAGCGAGGCCGTCGCGCGAGGTGGAGTCCACTTGTGAGTCCGCAGCGCCCACCGAAGCGCCCGACATTTCGAACGCGGGTGGTGACGTCGAGCTCACGCTCGTCATCCATCGTGTGGACTTCGGGGATGGGGCGAACAAAATGGGTGTACGCGATCCGACGAGCAAAGGCTTCGATCTCGACTCGACCTGCACGGCCGGAGACGGGGACCCACCTCGATGCCTACCGCCAGCGTGGACCGACGGGAATCCTCTCGACGGGCAGCGGGGTGAAGATAACGGTGTCGGCTTGTTGCTGGCTTCTCAAGAGAAGCTCTTCGGCTTGCACCTCATCAGCAGTGAGCTGCTCAATACTCGCCTCGAGCAGGGCCTCGATGCGCCCATCGGAATCATGCGCGTGCGAGGCTACAGCGGTCTCGCCGACGATGATCAGGTCGACGTCGATTGGTACGTGCCTCTCGCCGCCAATCCCGAGGGCATGAGCGGCTTCGATCCCCTGTTCGACGGCACGGACGAGTGGCCCGTCCGTGCGGACAGAGTCACTGGCGACTTTTCTGCGACGGGTGAGCCGCCGGACGCTGTTCTGCGAGACACGAACGCTTACGTCAGCAAGTTCCGTCTCGTCGCGCGCTTCGGCGAGACTCCGATGCCGCTCGCGAACATCTACTTCGAGGTCCGAAGCTTCGTCCTGGCGGTCGACCTGCTCCGAGACCAAGTCACCCGAAGGTGGGGCGGCTCCAACGGCACGCTTGCGGCCGTGGCATCCGCCGACGCGATTCTCGGACTCGTGCCGCAGGCCGCGTTCTTCAGTTCCGGAGTCGGCGTTTGCACTACCGACCAGAACTACGCGCTCATCAAGAAGTTCGTTTGCCAGGTCGCCGACATGCGGGTCGATTCTGACGGTCCGGAGTGCGATGGCACTTCTCTCGGGCTGTCGTTCGAAGCCGCCCCGGTCATCGTGGGCCCGCTCTTGCCTCCATCGACCATCGCTCCGTTCTGCGCGCCTGGTTCGGATCCCGTCGAGGACACGTGCTCGGCTCCACCGCATTGACGGGTGTCCGACGGTTTTGGCTGGGTCGTCGAAAATCGGTGCCCGTTCGTCCGTGCTAGAGTGCGACATCGGAGACCGTTCGTCGCAATGAAATTGATTTCACTTGCAGTAGCCCTGGTGTCCGTCGCGATCATGGCCTCCGGCGTGGCGGGTTGCAGTAGCTCCGTCGCCGGGATTGGCGTCCCCATTGATGAGGCTGGTACGGACTCCGGTAGCTCGCTCGACGGGGGGAGCGGCACCGGGGGAAGCGGCGCCGGGGGTTCGGGCGGCGCAGCGGGCTCGGGCGGTGCAGCAGGCACGGGCGGCACGGGTGGTTCGGGCGGCACGGGTGGTTCGGGCGGAAGTGGCGGCCAAGGCACCGGCGGAGCGGCCGGCTCCGGGGGGTGTCCATCGGCCACTCACCAATGCGTCCGCCCGCCCCCAGCGCAGTGGACGGGGCCCGCGTATTGGTTTGCCGGGGCATTCACCGACTCACCTCCGTCGTGCACCGCGGGAACCGACGGATACTCGGGGACCTTCTCGTCGGATCCAGCCTCCTGCCCCACTTGTACGTGTGGCAGCGCCAACGGCGGAAGCTGCGCTGTCGATACCAGCGTCACTCCAAGCGCATATTCGGACAACAGCTGCTCGCTGGGCGGGCAGTCGACCGGCGCGCCGTCAGCCGGCTGCTACACGTTGCCGCTGAGTTCGGACAACAGCATCGTGCCGCCCCCTATCCTGTCCGTTCCTGGCTCGTGCGCGGAGCAGACGACCGGCATGACACAGGTCGACCCGTGGACGTTCACGGAACGAGTGGCAGTCTGCGACGCCCCGACCCAAGGCGGTTGTGCCGGGACCGACCTGTGCATTGCGCAGCCCGAGGCTCCTTACGGCTCGCAGATCTGCGTGTACAAGCCGACCGCGCCCGGCGATTCTTGCCCGGCAAACTACTCTCGCCGCTTCGACCTCCATGCCCAGGTCGATGACGACCGCAGGTGCGAACCGTGTGGCTGTGCGCCCGCGAATGGCCAAGTCTGCTCGGCGGATGTCAAGGGCTACACCGACTCCGCATGCCAAGACAACGCCAGCACTCGCTCGTACGATCCGACTTGTGTCAGCCTTTCGTTGAATAGAAATAGCTTTGACATCGTCCCGGCCGTCTCGGATCCAGGCCAGTGTGATCCCACGGGTGGCGCCTCCATCGGCTCCGCTGTTCCCAGCGGCTCGCTCACCGTGTGCTGCGAGTAGTCATCTTCGCGGAGTGGGGTCTGTCTCAGATGCGCTGGAGCCCGCCATCATGAATCGATTTTGGTGCGCGCTGGCCTTGTGCGGCGTGTTGATTGGCTGCGACGGGACGGATCGGTGCAAGAGCAAACCCGATTGCACGAAACTGGGGAAGTGTACGGCGGACGAAAACGGGCTGTGCATCGTGGGCTCGGACGAAGACTGCAAGGCGTCCGAGCTGTGCACGGCCAATGGCAAGTGCAGCGCAGAACAGAACGCCTGCACGGCGGCGAGCGACAGCGATTGCAAGCGTTCTGCCGATTGCAAGAAGCTCGGAAACTGCAGCGCCTACCAAGGAAGCTGCGAGGATCCCGCGAAGACCGTGCACGCAGAATGTTCGAAGACTTGCGAGAAGGACGGCCTCTGCGTCACGCAGGGCGAAAAATGCGTTGCCCTGTCACGTCGCCATTGTGCGGGAACTTTCGACGAGAAGCCGGACGCCAAGAGCCCGTGTGCACGGCTCGGTGCCTGCAAAGCCGAGGAGGGGCGCTGCGTGGCCGAATCGAGCGAGGACTGCTCGAAATCCGCGGCTTGCACAGAGGAGGCTCAGTGCACAGCGACCGCGGGCAAGTGCGTAGCCGACGAGGAAGCGTGCAAAAACTCGGATGCGTGCGGCAAGGATGGCAGATGCGGCGTGAAGGACGGCAAGTGTGCCGCGCTAACGAGCGCGGGGTGTAAACGGTCGCTGCGCTGCAAGCTCGAGGGCAGTTGCTCGGCGAAGGATGGCGCGTGCGTCGCCGCCTCGTCCGCGGATTGTCAGCGGTCGTCCAACTGCAAGACGGTCAACCACTGCACGGCGAAGGACGGGACATGCGTCAGCAGCGGCAAGCGGAGCCAAGGCAGCTCGGGTCCGCCCGACAAGACTCGATCGACCAAGATGAACGGGATCCGCGGCCTGTGAGTGCCGAGACCTTCCATCGGGCTCGCCTTCGCACGCGGACTGCCGTTCGCTGTTAGGATTGTCTTGGCGAGAGCGAGTTTGGAGGCACGGATGAAAACGCTTGGGCTTTGGGCCAGTCTGTCGATGGCGGCCATGCTGATGAGCTGCGGCGGCTCGGGCAAAGGTGCCGACGGGGACGGGAGCTCGAGCGGTGGCGCTTCTTCTTGCGCTGCCTCCGTCGGGTGTCTCGAAAAATGTGTGTGTGCCACCGGTGACCAGGTCACGTGCGAAGTCGCCTGCGCTGCATCGAGCACGGGTGGAACCGGCGGGACGAGCCCTGCCACCGGAGGCGCCGGTCCAGGTACCGGAGGCGCAGCCGGAACTGGTGGTGTATCCACTGGAGGCGCCGCGGGCGCGGGCGGTGATCCTGGCACGGGCGGCGTGGGTGGCGATCCGGGTGCCGGCGGAGCGGCAGGTGCGCCTGGCAATGGAGTGGTGATACCCGGCGCGACGTGTGGGGGCCCGAACGTTCAAAGCCCAATCTCGATCGGCGGCCGCGAGGTGCTGATCGACTATCCGTGCGATCGGCCGCCGGGAACGCCGGTCACGTTCATCCTCAATCTCCACGGCACGATGAGCATCGAAGTTCTCAAGCCCTATATTCGGGGCTACTTCAACGCGGCTCCCGTCTCGACCCAGAACGATCTCGTCATCGCGACACCGCTTGCCATCGGCTCGCAGTGGGGCCGACAGGACGGGGGTCAGGACTCGCCGCACCTGCACGAGGTCATCGACTGGGTCTACGCAGAGCTCGGCGCGTTCGACATCCGCAACATGTGGATGGTCGGCCACTCGTGGGGTGCCATCTATGCGCGCACGTTCGTTTGCCTGCCCGAGCTCAGCAGTCGAGCGGCGGGCGTCGTGCTCATGGCCGGGGGCTCTTCGATGCCAGCGTGCTCGGATCGCGTCAGCGTGCTCGGTACCGTCGGTGAGCTCGACTTCACCGTGCCGGGCGAGCTGAACCAAGATGCCGCGGCGCAAGCCCACGGCTGCGGCGCTGCCGCTCTGAGCATGCTCGGCAATACGCAAGTGACCGAGTGGCCGAGTTGCGCGGGAGTTTTCGTCCACAAGAACTATTTCATGCTCGGCAAAGCCCACGGGACCGATCCGGTGGACTGGCCGGAAGTCATCATGCGCGACGACCTCGTCGCCGCGGTCGTTTCGACCCGCTGAGGGCACACCCGCACCACCCCAACTCCGGGGATGGATCTCCCCCCAAAGCGGTCGCTAGGGTGCTCCCGGTTTCAACCATCGGAGACAGGAAAGATGCGACTCGCTTGGTCAATTGGTGCTGCGATGCTGGGGCTGGTTGGGTGCTCGGACTCGAGCAGTGGTGACGACGGAACCGATGGAACCGGTGGAATGGCGCGTGGCGCGGCTGGCTCCGGCGGCTCGGGGGGCTCCGACGGC
This sequence comes from Polyangiaceae bacterium, assembly GCA_029261965.1. GTDB lineage: Bacteria > Myxococcota_A > Polyangia > Polyangiales > Polyangiaceae > JAJDAH01. Next base: position 27,322 of record JAJDAH010000403.1, on the reverse strand, counting down.
TCGGGGGGCTCGTCCACGGGGGGCTCGTCTGCCGGCGGGTCCGCGGGCTCGGGTGGCGTATCCACCGGCGGTTCGGCGGGCTCGGGCGGCTCGTCGGCTGGTGGATCGGCGGGCTCCGGCGGTTTGGCTGGCTCCTCCTCCGGCGGGATGGCGGGCACGGCAGGAGCTGGCGGAATGACCTCCGGAGCGCCTGTCGACTGCAGTTTTCCAGCGAGCTTCGAGCCCGGATTCAACGTGTACGCGTGCGACATCACCGACGCCGCCGACTGCCGACTCTACCACCCGCGAATGGTCACCGACCCACTCTGCGGCGACAACGACACGGACTGGGTCATCAACTTCATGCGCAGCAGCAGTCCCGACAACAACTCCGTGCGCGTGAGAGCGCCGTGGACCATCACGGCGATGTCGCACGGCTTCATCACGTCCGAACGACTGGTCAATCTTCCCGACGACACCTCGCTCTCGTTCACGATTGACGACGGAATGGGTACCGAGTTCGAGGCCGTGTTCGAAGTAATTCGCGCCAACGGATCGATCAGCGTCACGTCGATCAACATGCTGTAGAGGCAACCGCTCCGGTCCGACGCAGCCCAAGTGCGCGTTAACAAAGGGGGGCTGCCCGGGGGGAAGTCCCGTTAATATCCCACCATGAAGTGGCTCCGCCCCGTGGTCACGCACGGCTGTATCGCCCTAGTCGCCGTCGCTGCAACGTCGGTCGCTCACCGTTGGCTCGCCGAAGAGCCCGTGACGACGGGACACAAATTCCAGACGGTCCTCCCCGTCGACACGATCAATCCGCTGCCCGATGACGTCGAGCGCGTCTCGACCTCCACGACGACCCCGTTGAAACCCGGCCAGCAGATCGATCTACCCGAATACACCCTCGGCGAGGTCATCGTGCAGCGGGTCACCGAGCGGAGCTACTGGATCCTCAACAACATGCACACGATGAGCATGTTCGTCGGCGACAACGCGGTGCTTCTCGTCGATGCTCCGGACTCGCTCTTCGCCGAACGCGTCGTCGACGCCATCGCGGAGATTACGCCGCATCCGGTCACCCACCTCGTCTATTCCCATGCGCACCTCGACCACGTCGGCGGCATGGGCCGCCTCGACGCCGAGCTGAAAAAGCGCGGGCAGGCACCCGTGATCGTCGGCGGAGAGTACACGCGCCGCGAGCTCGTGAAGTATCGCTCCCCTGCCCCCTTGCCCACCGAAGTCATCCCGGCGCCCGTCGGCTATCTCGACTTCGACGGTCACAAGATAAAAATCGCGCAACCAGTCGACGTCGCCCATAGCGGCGGCGACGCCTACATTCTCTTCCCCGACAAGTTCATCACCTTCGTCGACTTCATCCACGCGTCGCGCCTACCCATCCACGACACCAGTGGCGCTCAAAGCATGTACGGCTACGTCTACTTCCTGCGCCACGTGCTTGGCGAAGACTGGGACTTCGCGAACACCGGCCACCTCAACGTCGCCGGCCGCCCGGACGCCCAACGAGCCCTCGACTACACGAAGGATCTCTACGACATCTGGTTCGAAGTCGCCGCCGCCGAGTGGGGAATGCCCGAGTACATTCGCGGCAAGGTCAAGGGCGACTCGATTGCCGTGTGGCTCCGAAACTTCTTCGACCGCGTCGCGAAGAAGGTCGCTACGAGGATGGAGGCCAAGTGGGACAAGCACCGCCACTTCGAGCTTGCCTTCGACCACGCCATGAACGTGCATTGGGACGCCTTCCTCAACTACGACTTCATGAACAACCCCGACATCCGCCCCGAGTTCGGTCCCATCAAACCGAACGAGTGAGCGGCTGGGCTCGAGCCACGCGGGCTCTTGGACCGCAACAGCTCCCGTAGCTCCTTGGGAAGGATGAGAGCGCCAACTTCGCATTCCGGGGCCGGAAAACCGCCCCAGACGACGAGTATCGGGGTCGAGAATTAGTACACGCCAAAACGTGTGTGAGACTAGCGCACGCCGCCGCGTAGCGCTGTGGCGCAATCCCATGACGAATTGTGTGGAGACACCCAATCCGACGGCTGATTCGCGGGCGCTTCTGGCCTCGGGCGCTTGTCCGGGAAAACCTCTCACAACACATGCGCCGGTTCAGACACAATGTGACACCCGCCACGCGCTTTGAGATTCGGCGCCGCTTCGCCCGTTTGGAAGTGACGCATGGGGGTCTTCACCTATACACTCGGCATGGTCGGTGTGTCATCGAGCTCGACTTCGTCAACCCGTCCGGCGCGGCGCCCCACCGCCATCAAAATTCGAATGACGAAGCGGCAAGCAGAGTTCACAGGATCCCGGCGCTCGGAACGGGGCCGAGCGTTCCTGCTTGCGGCCATCTTGGGCTGCGTCCCCTGCGTGATGGCGCCCGGCTGCGATGAAGAAAACGATCGCCCTGAGGGGCCGTCCAACGGCATGCTGACGTTCGACGCGGGTGCGTTGGGAAGAATGGGCGGGCAAACCGGTGGGGCCTCCGGTGACGCTGCAGTCGGAGGGGCCGGCGGGACTGGCGGCGCTGTCGGTGGCGGCAGCCGATGCGAAGGCTTTGCTACGGCTTGTCTACTGCGCACGCCCTCCACGTGTACGAGCGGTCAGGGATGCCGCCTCGATGGAAACTGTGAAGGATTCCGCTCCTGCAGGTCGGAGTTCTCGAGGTTCGCGTGCGAGCGCGTCGATGGCTGCTCTTGGGATCTTTCGTTCGACGATTGCGGCGGAGTGCCATGGTCGTGCAGCAGCTATTTGACCTCGGTCTCGTGCCCGGACGGCTGCAGCTGGGAAGAAGACTGCGGCGGGGTCGCAGCGCCGTGCAATCTCCTGACGACTGCCGCGTGCCTGTCGCAGCCGGGATGCCGGCTGGCGAGCCCATGAAACATGTCGCTCTGCTTCTGCTCGCGGCGTTCAGCCTGCTCGTGGCGTGCTCCAGCGGCGTCTCGGACTCGCTGCGGCAGTTCGGCGAGCCTTGCGGGATCACCGAGGACTGCGCCTCCAAGCTCTGTGTGAACATCGGGGGAGGCAATGGTGTGTGCACCAACGCCTGCGTGGATGACGCCGCATGTCCCACGGGTCCCAACTGGGCGTGCGTGGAACCCGGCGAGATTTCCTCGTGGGTCTGCGGTTGCGTTGGAACAGGTTCGGAGATTTGCGGAGACGGACTCGACAACGACTGCAACGGAAGCGTGGACGACTGTCGGATGTGTGCCGGGGAAACAGTCCCGGACAACGATCCCGGTCACTGCGGCAAATGCGGTAACGCCTGCCGCGCAACCGAGACCTGCATCGCCGGCGAGTGCGGTTGTGGTCCTAAGATGGCGACCGTGTGCGGCGGCGATTGCGCCGACCTGACCTCGAGCGCTGAACATTGCGGAGAATGCGACAAGGCCTGCGAGCCGGGGCAAATCTGCTCGAGTAGCGCATGTGAGTGTCCGGCATCCGCGAGAACGCTGTGCCCCGACGTAGGGTGCGTCGACACGGCGTCGGACCGCGAGAACTGCGGCGGGTGCGCCAGCCCGTGTCGTGGCGAACAGCAATGCGAAGGCGGCGAGTGCACCTGCCCCGAAGCAGGCGCTACCGCGTGCGACGGAGATTGCGTCGACACCGCCGCCAACATCTCGCACTGCGGTGCCTGCAACAACGACTGCGGCGCGGGCCAATCCTGCGAGGACGGGGTGTGCGTTTGCACGAACGCTGCCGCGACGAACTGCGGATCCGTCTGTGTCGACCTGAACACCGACACCGATAACTGCGGCAGGTGCAGGACCACCTGCCCTGGAGGGCAAGTGTGCCAGGGCGGCATTTGCAGTTGCAACTCTGCATCGGACACGGCGTGCGGAAACGAGTGTGTCGACACCGATTCGGATCCGCTGCACTGTGGCGGCTGCCGTAACACCTGTAAGCAAGGGGAGAGCTGCTCGAGCGGGTCGTGCACGTGTGGCGCTGGCCGCGGGTGGTGCAACCCGCCCGGCGAGTGCGTCGATCTCGGCGACGTGAGCAACTGCGGGGCGTGCGGCAACTCGTGCCGCAGTGGCGAGGTCTGTTCAGCCGGTGCGTGCGGGTGCGCCAACAGCAGTGAGCAATGGTGTAGCGGTATGGATGATTGCGTACCTTTGAACACGACGCAAAACTGCGGCGGGTGCGGGAACACCTGCCAAAATGGCGAAGTTTGCCTATCCGGTAGTTGCCGCTGCGCCAGCCTCAGTGAGCAATGGTGTGCGACGGCTAACACCTGCGTCGACACGCAAGGCGACCGGTCGCACTGTGGTGCTTGCGGCAACGTTTGTCGCAGCGGCGAAGTTTGCCTCGCGGGCAGCTGCCGATGCCCCAACGGAGGCGACGAGTGGTGCGCTGCGACAAACGACTGCGTCGACGTCTCGAGCAACGAGTCGCATTGCGGTCGCTGCGACCGACAATGCCCAGGTACGACGACGTGCACGAGCGGGGAATGCGAGTGCCCCCCGCCCACCTCGGGCACCGAATTGCGCCTGACGTCGAACTCAGGCGAGGACCGGCATCCGCGGCTCGCTTTCAACGGCACGCACGTGGGTCTCACCTACCGAAGTGACGGCATCCTTCATTTCGCGCTGCTGAACCCGGACGGCACGCGGGCGGCAGCCGTTGACCGGCAACTTTCCGACCCTACGGATCAGGGGTCGCACCAGGAGATCGTGTGGACCGGATCCGAGTTCGGAATCTGGTACGCATTCTCGGTCCCCTTCGTCGGCTGCGAGCAGAGGTTTCTGCGTTTGGACCCCACGGGGGCTCCAAACGCACCGCCCGTGACGGTAGCGACGCTGAATCCTCTGTTCTCGTGCCCGTCCGGGAAGCTGACGTGGTCTGACGCCTATCAAGGGTATGCGGCCGCTTACTGGGCCGGCGCTGCCGCGTTTCACCGTCTCGGCGCGGACGCGACCAGCCCAGAACCGCCGGTACAGGTCGCCGTTGGAAACATCGGCTCCGTCGGTTTCGCCGTGGACGCCCTCGGCGGCTGGGGCCTCGTCTACTTCGAGAGCAACGAGCATCGCCTGGCGTTGTTCGACGCCACGGGAAGCCAGACGGTCCCCCATACCGTGCTGAACGATCCCGGCCGATGGGGGTCCCAGACGGAGCTGCACGACGACGGAGTCGAGTGGCTCTCCAGTTGGGTGACCGGGCAAGACCTCATCTTCAATCGTGGAACCATGGCGAACGGAAACTTCACTCTGGTTTCGCGGACGGGGATGGACTCCCGACACCACATGCGCGTCGCCGGCGACGGCACCCTGACGTTCGCATGGCGACACAGGCCCGCCGGCATGTCCGGCAACTCGTTCGAAATGCAACGATTCAACGCGTCGGCGGGTGCGAGCAGCGTTCTCGACCCGCTCAGCGCTCCAGTGTCAATTGTGAGCGGCACGCTGCCTACTACCGAACGGGACGGCACGTCCGTCGTCATCACTCCCACGGGGTTGCTCGCCGCCTGGACCGATGAGCGCTTCGGTCAGCGCGAGCTCTTCGTGCGTGCGTTCGACTTCGGCGCCTGCCCGTAGTTGGCACCTCGGGCCATCATTGCGCTCGAACTCCATGCGCCCCAGCTGGCGCGCCCACGGAAGAAGTTCGACGTCGGACGGCGGAACGCCTTCAGTCTGGCGATGTCGAGAAGCGCGGGAGCACGCCGCCCGGGCGGCCGTGGTGCTGAACGACGTTTCCGCCGTCGTCGAACTCTGCAACGAACCGGCCGTCGGTTCTCGAGTAGTAGAGACATCCGATCTCTTCCGCGGGGCGACTTCGGATGAACTCGTCCGCGGATTCGAGTGCGGCGAGCCATTCGGTCTTCAGGCTCGTCAGATCCGGCGCTTCGCGAAGCATCAGTGGAGCGAAGTCTTCAGGTCGGTACCGGCCCCGCCGTCGCAAGAGCTCGACCAGCGAGAACGGCGTGAACCCGGGGTCTTTGCCGGCAGCTGCCCAGCAGAGCGCCCCCAACGGCAAAATGTCCCGCTGAGCCTCCATCATGTCCAGAAAGTCTCGGGGCTCATCCCGACCCACGAGGGCGAGCACCTTGTTGATCGCCAGATCAATCGGGTGAAGTTGGTACCCCGTCAGTTCGTGCTTGATTGCAGGCATGAACCGCCAAGCCGTATCCCGGGCCCACTCGACCTTAGTTGCAGTATCGCCCTTCTTGACGACCGCCCGAATGAATCCAGGCTGGTTCATGAGGACCTCCACGATGTAGCCGGTCGCTTCGAGCTGGGACCGGTCATCGGCAAACGCTGAGGCCACGCGCTCTTCCGAGTCGTTGAAGTAGTCGAGGTCGTCGCTGTAGCGTTTGGAATTCGGCTCGACGTGGAGGGCGGCTCCACCGGCGAGGTAGCTGTCGAGCGTGCGATTGGCGGAGAGCAGCCTCGCTACCGCAGCTTGATGCGAGGTCAGCGGCACAACCTCGCTCCGCGCTCCCAGCCCTTCCTTCCGCCGAATCGCATCAGACGGTCGGCGACCCAGGCAACGTCATTCGAAGTGATTGAATAGTCAGGATCGTACGACCAAAAACAGGTCGCCCGAAATTCGCGAAACGCCCGACGCGCTTCGCGAACTTTGACCATGCTCCGCGCAACCTCGGGATCGAGCGAACGACGGCTCGCCCGACCGCCTCGGCGGCCGATGCTGGCGAGGTACTCTCGGACTTGCTCGTCCATCGAAATGATCATAAGCTGCTTATGATTAAATTCAAGTTAAATTAGATAGATGGTGGAGCTGGAAGCCGAGACGTGCTTGCCGTTCACCCAATTGCTCCCGGTCGGCACGCACCACGGCGTATCGCGAGCCAGTTCCCCATGGGCTCCGAGCCGCGCCTACCCAAACCCAAGCGATCCAATCCGCTCCTGCGAAGTCGTCGGACGGCGCATCCTGAGCAAACTACTCTTCGAAAAGAAATGAGCATGACCGACTTCATACCCCCGATGCCACACGGCGACCTCGAAGAGGTCTTCCGGGATGTCTTCTTCGTCACGGGCACGACTCGTCCGAAATTCATGGGTTCCGACTGGCAGTTCAGTCGCAACATGACGGTGGTTCGCGACGGCCGGTCGCTGACGATCGTCAACAGTGTGCGGCTGGACGAGACGGCGCTCGGGAAGCTCGACAAGCTCGGCAAGGTCGAGAACGTGGTCAAGATTGGGGCGTTTCATGGATACGACGATCCGTTCTACGTCGATCGGTACTCGGCGAAGCTCTGGGCCCTGCCCGGAATGAGCCACGACAAGGATCTGCAAACCGATCGAGAGCTCGGGGTGGGCGGAGCCATGCCGTTTTCGGGGTGCTCGCTATTCGTCTTCGAGACGGCCGATCAACCCGAGGGGCTGATTCTCGTCGAACGCGAAGGAGGCATTCTCATCTCGTGCGACAGTCTGCAAAACTGGAGCGACCGAGACGAGTACTTCGACGACTCGACTGCCGATCGCATGCGCATGGCCGGCTTCTTCGAACCGGCAAACATCGGCCCGGGCTGGCTTCAGTCGAGCAAACCCGAGGCGAAAGACTTCGTTCGGCTGAAGGAGGTGGCGTTCAAGCATCTGCTGAGCGCACACGGCACGCCGCTGCGCGACGAGGCGCATTCGATGATTTCACGGACGATCAGGAAGAAGTTCGACGTCTGACGCCGGGACGTCTTCAGTCCGAACGGCGCTGGCTCACCGACGAAGTGCAGCCGGCGAAAACACGACGACGTAGGGTGTTTCGCTACTCCAGCCCGCGGGTGAGCGTGTCGACGATTGCGTTGACTGCAGGGCGATAGCCGAAGTCGGGTGCCGTTTGGTCCGTGACGTTGCGTGCACAGATGCTGGTCACGACAGAGTTGCCGCCGAAGCCTTTGAGCACCTCGAGCTGACGCGTCGTCGGAAAGGCCTTGGCGAAGAACTGGGTGTCGCCGTAGGCGCCGGTGTTCGGGTCTTGGCACAGGGGCTTGAGCTTCGCGGTCGGGTCGGAAATGCAGTCGGCACCCTGGGGCCGAGGCACCGCCAGCGGGAAAATGCACGCGTACTGCAGGTCGTCGCGCGCCGGGACGTTCCATTCGTGACCATTGGCTGGGTTCGACTGGGCCGAGGGTGCAGACGACGGGGCGATCGCTGCGCCAGTCGGGCCCACGGGGATGCCGACGCGTTCGGCGACGGACTCGATCATGAGCGGCTCGGTGGGGCGTGAGCGAAGGACGTCGCAGCGGCCGTCCTGTTCCGTGCCCCGGCAGGCGCCGACGATGGCGTCCCAAAGCCCTTCGCTGGCGAGAGCTTCGGCGGTTTTGAAGACCAAGGGCGCCCCCGGTGGACCGCTCTGACTCTCGTCGTCGATCAGTTGCCAGGGCAACCCGAGCATTCCTGCGAGAAAAACGATGCTCGAGTTGCGGACCGCCGTGCCCGTCGCACTCAGATCGCTGTAGATGGGGTTCGGCACCAGGGCGCCAGCTCGGTCGGGCACGTTCGTGTGCAGAAGTCCCGTCACGTAGCGGTCCACCGGGTAGAGAAAATCGATGCCGAACCGTCGCTTTTGGTCGAAGCACCGCAAGTTTATCTGATCGTCACGTCCGGCATCATCGTAGAAGCCCCCGGTGACATTGCAGCTCGGCCAGGCGCTCGCCGGGCCGCAACCCGACGGCGATGCCTGTCCGCAGGAGTGGCAGCACGGGTCGTCCGGATTCGTGGCGCAAACGTCGGTCGCGCGGGGCATATGGAAGAGTTGTCCCGAAGCCTGGGTCTGTTGAAGCGCGATGAAGAACTGGCCGTCGTCGATGACGGAGCAGTCGTTCTCGTCACCGAGGAGCACGACGAGCAGCGCCGAGTCGGGACGGAGAAAGTCGGCTCGCTGCTGAAGGATGACGGAATCCGTGCCCGCTCTCGCGGCGCAACCGTTGCTCGTGTCTCCATCGAAACAGGGCACACGATCTATCCGTTCGTAGGGATCGGGCTGGATCAGGAAACGGTACATCGCCTCGAGCGGCGCCTCGAAGCCGCAACCGTTCTCGCCGGTGCCGCGCACCATCTGGGCAAAGTCGCTCACCAGACGCGTTCGGTCCGCTTCGCCGGGAGGCGCGAGCGCTTGGTCGGGATCCCACGCGAGGAAACCCAGGTCCTGATACGTCGGTACCGGGGTGCCACCGACATCTGCGCGAGCAACGAGCCTGCCCGCGTCGTTCTGGGTTGAGTTGAACACGGCGCCCGCCGGGCCGCACGAGTCCGCGCCATGCCCCCCGAGGCTCGAGGTGACGATGCCGATGTGAATGTCCGTGAGCGGCGTGAACGCCCCTGCCGGCTGCAACAAGCGCGTGACGAAATCCGGTACGGCCAAGCTGAGGATCTCGTGTTTGTCCGCCATGGATGCCGAGTTGTCGATGACGAGCAAGACGTCGAGCGAGCTCGAACTCAGCTGGGGCCCTGACGCAGTCGCCCCCGAGCCACCGGTTCCCGAGCCGCCGGCTCCGGCGCCTCCCGTCCCGACGCCGCCCGTGCCGCCGCCACAATCGCAACGTGAAAACGAGCGACCATCCTCGGCACAGTCTTGGAACCCTTCTCCACCGCGAAGGCAGCTACAAGGTGCCTGCTCGCCGGGCGTACAATCCGACACGCTGACGCCGCCTCCACAACCGAACGACACAACGACCGCACACACGATCAACAGCCATCGGATCATCGATGAACCCTCCCCCGCGGCGTGACGTCACGCTGCGCCCACCAATGATAGCAGTGTCTTAGCGACTTGGTCGCCGCAAGGCCGCTCGGGATGTCCGGCGCCCAATCCAACACCACCCAGAAAAAGTGGAGCTTGCGCCGATCGATCTTCGAGCGGCGGGCACTACCGGGTCCGAAATCGCGCGGATTGCCCTGAAACACCGGGGACCGCGTTCGTCTGCCCCTCCAGGGGGCGGCGATGGAGGACCATCATGCGAAGCACGACACTCTTCTTCCCTGCAATCGGTACGGTTGGTTTGGCCGCGCTCGTCGCGATGGCCTGCAGTGGAGGCAACAGCGATTCCACCGGCGGCGTGGGTGGGCAGGGCGGCGTGGGTGGGCAGGGCGGCGCGGGCCAAGGCGGAACTGGTCAGGGAGGGCAAGCCACTGGCGGCCAGGCCGGGCAAGGTACCGGAGGCACAGGCGGTTCAGGGGGAACAGGCGGTTCGGGTGGAATGGCCGGCGGCGGAACCGGGGGAACCGGTGTGGGTGGTGCGGCCGGGACGTCCGGCGGCGGCGGTCAGGGTGCGGCCTGCTCGGCAGCAGACGAGTGCCAAGCCGACGGCGACTGCACGGGATGCACGGCCTGCAACACGAGCACTTGCGTGTGCGAGTGCTCGATCGCTGCCGGCGCCGAGTGTGAAAGTGACGCCGATTGTTTCGCGGGCACTTGTGATCCGACCTGCGCTTGCTCCGTGCCGGGTCGGGTGGTGGGGTACATCGCGCCGGAGATTGGTGATTTCATCGTGCCGTTCGAGCTCGACTCGAACGGGGCGGTCACGCTGCTGCCGCAGGTGCCGGTCCCCGATCCGAAGACGTTGGACGCGGCGGGCAACAACGAGCTGCTCTACGTGCACAGCTTCGACCCGGTGTCGAACATGGATCGAATTCTAGGGTTTCGTGTCGACCAGACGACGGGGTCGCTCACCGCGACGCCCGGCGCCCCGCCCACGTCGCCCGCCTGGAACCAATTCTTCCGCGTGAGCTCGGCGAACGACTTCCTGCTCGGCTACGACTTCGACACCAGCCTTCTCACCGCTCTGTCGATCGACGCCGCAACCGGCAACCTGAGCGTGTCCGCAACCACGAGCTTGACAGACGTTGCGAGCACCGCGGTGCATCCGTCCGGAAACCTCGTCTATGCGGCGGTGCGAAACGGGTTCATCGAGGGGTTTCGCTACGACGCTGGCGCGGGGTCGCTGACGCAGCTGCCCAACCCCCCGACGATCTCGGTCAGCTGGATTCACACGGCAATCGCGCCGTCGGGCGAATATCTCTACGCGCTCGCCCAGCCGGACATCTGGGCGTTCTCGATCGATCAAACCTCCGGCGCGCTCACACCACTTCAGGCACCGGGCCCCATTCCCAACGACGGCAGGTTCGACGGGCCTCCCGAAGGGCGGCGGATCGCTTTTCATCCGGGCGGGCGGTTCATGTACACCTCGGGGTTTCGCCAGAACACGGTCGAAGGCTTCGATATTTCCACGGGCATCCCTGTTCCGATCGCTGGGTCGCCCTTCGCCGCCGGATCCCGAAACTGGGGCATCCAGGTCACTCCCACCGGCAGGTTCGTCGTGAGCGTTTCGCTCGACACTCCCGGGGTGATTACCGTTCACGCGATCGACAAATCGACCGGCGCGCTCACCGAGGTGACGGGCTCACCCTTCGATGCGGCCGCCGACAGCCTGAAGGACATGGACTTGGTGCTCTTGCCCTGAGGGGGGAGCCAAGTCAGCTCGGGCGGAGGGACACCATCAGCGCTTCGAAGTCCGTGGCGGTCGACTCCAAGAGGGCCTTCGAAGCGGTGAGCTCGTCGAGCTTCTTTGCGAGGGTCTCGCGCGCCCGGTGCAAACGACTACGAATGGTCGGCTCGGGGATTTCGAGCACCTCCGCCATCTCCGGGCCGGTCAATCCCTCCCAATAGTGAAGCTCGACGGCGACTTGAAGATCGAGCGGGATACGGCGCAGCGCCTCGACCAGCAGGCGCCCGTCGCGGTGATGGCCGACGAGGCTCGACGGGGTCGGGCAGAGATCGGCGACTGAAGAGACTCCGAAGTCGATGTCGTCTCGGCGCTTGCGCTCTCGCCAGTGCCGATAGAGCTCGTGTCGAGCGATGCTGAAGAGAAACGTGCGGAAGCTCGAGCGGCCTTCGAATCGTTCGCTGCTCTCGACACAGGCGAGGAACGTGCGCTGGACGAGATCGGCGGGATCGCCGTCCATCTTGCGGTCGAAAAATCGAAACACGCTATCGAAGTGACGCTCGAACAAGCGGTCGCCCGCGTTGCGGTCTCCCGCTCGCCATTCATCGAGCAGCTCGAGATCGGCCTCCACGCAGTGGTGAGCATACACGCTCGCCGGCCGCGTCGCACAGCGATACGCTGACGCTCGGACACCCCGGATGGGCGACGAAAACGAGTCTGATCCGAAGCCGAGCAACGTCGAACGCGAGCGCGTTCGCGCCCAAGTGCGACTCGGGCTGTTCGATCTCGGAAAGCCGTACGAGCTCGGTCGCTACGAGGTTCGCGAGCGCATCGGCGCCGGTGCTACGGGGATCGTCTATGCGGGGTTCGACGCCGAGCTCGGCCGTCGCGTCGCACTCAAGGTTCTCAACTCTTTGGCGAGCACCGGGCCCAGGGCCGCGGAGCAAACCGAACGAATGCGCCGCGAAGCCCAAGCCCTCGGCAAGCTCAGTCACCCGAACGTGGTCACGGTTTTCGAGGTCGGCACCCATGGCGAGCAACTGTTCATCGCGATGGAGCTCGTCGACGGCCGCACGCTGCGCGAATGGCTCGACAGCGAGGCGCGCGCACCTCGGGAAGTCATCGAGACGATGATCGCCGCCGGACGCGGTCTGGCCGCCGCGCACGAGCAAGGGTTGGTGCATCGCGACTTCAAGCCGGAAAACGTGCTCGTCGGCAACGACGGCCGGGTGCGCGTGCTGGACTTCGGTCTCGCGCGCCTGATGGCGAATGGGGACGCGGAGGGGGGCATGGATGGAGTGGAGGAGGCCGTCGCGGTGGCCGTCGAAGGCAGCTCCGGTCCGCCCGACGAGAAGCAGTCGACCCTGACACGTACCGACGTCGGGCTAGGTACTCCGCTCTACATGGCGCCCGAGCAGTACGCGGGCGGCGACGTCGATGCGCGGGCGGATCAATTTGCCTTTTGTGCGGTCCTCTACGAGGCGCTGCTGGGCACTTCCCCATTTGGCGGAGCAACTCTGGGCGAGCTCAGAGAGAACGTCGAGGCCGGAAGGCTCCGGCCTCCGGGCGACGGAGCGAGGGTGGATCAACGGGTGCGCGCTCTTCTCATTCGGGGACTCAGTACTCGTCGAGACGCGCGCTTCGGCTCGATGAACGAGCTGCTCGCCGAGCTCGAAAAGGACCCGGCGAGAACAAGAAATCGAGTCCTTTCGGTCGTTGCCATCGCCGCCGTCGCGGCTCTCGGGGCTGTCGGTGTCACGCGCGCATTGGCGAACCCCACAGTTTGCCGAGGCGCGGACAAGGAGCTCGCGGGGGTATGGGACGCGGAAACCGAAAAGAAGGTCCGCGAAGCGTTCGACGCGACCGAGCTGCCGTACGCCGCCGACGCCTTCGAGCGCGTGAAGACGGCGATCGATGCGCAAGCCGAAGCCTGGGTGACCATGCATACCGAAGCGTGCGAGGCGACACACGTCGACGGGAAGCAATCACCGGCGCTGCTCGACTTGCGAATGACCTGTCTCGACCGTCGCAAGCAGGAGCTTCACGCGCTCACGCGGGTCATGGTGGATGAGCTCGATCCGAAGAACGTGTCCCGTGTCGTCAACGCCTCACGAAAGCTCTCTTCTTTGGACCGGTGTGGCAACGCCGAGCAGCTCATGGCGGCGGCGCCGCCCCCGGAAGATCCCGAGGTACGGCGCAAGGTGATGGCGCTTCGCGAACGGATCGAACGGGGTCGCGCGAACCGCTCGGCGAGCGTGAAGCGTGCGCTCGACGAGACGACGGCGATTGTCGCGGACGCGCGCGAGATCGGCTACCCGCCGGTGCTGGCGGACGCGTTGATGCAGCTGGCGATCCGCCAGCGTATCGAAGGCGACGTCGAGAAAGCAGAAGAGACTGGCTACGAAGCCGCCCAGGTCGCCGCTGCTGCCCACCACGACGAAGTCGCGGCGTATGCCTGGGTGCACCTCGTGTACACGGTGGGTTTCCTGCAAGCACGATACGAGGACGGCCTGATGCTTCGTCCGATGGCCGAGGCTGCCGTGGCGCGTTTCGGCGACGACCCTCAAATGAAGGCGCGCCTGCACAACAACCTGGGCATCCTCTACGAGCGACGCGCCGAGTACGACCTGGCGATGAAAGCGTACGAAGAGTGCCGACGGGTCACTCTCGAGGCTTTTGGCCCCAAACACCGAAACTTGATCGCCATCAACGGGAACTTGGGATCGGTCAAACGGTGGCTCGGGCGATATCGCGAAGCCACCGAGCATCATCGACTCGCTCTCGCGCTCGCCAAGGAGCTCTACGCCGAATGGGAATCGCGCTCGACGGGCGTTCTCGACGACCTCGGCCCAGCGCTGGCCCGGCAGGGCGAACTCGACGAAGCCAAGAAGTATCTCGAAATCGGTATCGCCGAGCGCAGCAAGACTCACGGGGCGGATCATTGGGAAACCCAGATGATGCAGCTCGATCTCGGCGACGTCTTACGGCGCCAGGGCGACGTGGAGCAAGCGCGACGGAAGATCGAGCACGCTCTCGAGATCTACGAAAAGGCCCATGGCCCCGACCACCCGCGTGTGGCCCGCGCGCTCGAGCTGTGGGCGTTGGCGCTCGCCGACGCGTCCGACCACCAGACCGCCGACGATGCTTTGCGCCGGGCGCTCCGGATCCGAAAAAAAACGCATCGCAAGGACCATCCGAGCATGGTCACCACGCACCGGATCCGTGGCGAGGTCGCGCTCGGCCGAGGCGACGGCGAAGCCGCGGCGGCTCACTGCACGGTGGCGAGCGAGCTCGCAGAGAAGCTGCTGGCCCCGAAGCACCCGGAGCTCGCGTACGCATTGTTGTGTCTCGCGCGAACGGAGCTCCGGGACAAGGACGCGGCGTCAGCGGCGGCGCACTTGTCGAAGGCCGTCGAGATTTGGCGCGCGGAACCGGTCGATCCGGCAGACATGCGACGCGCCGAGCTCGACCTGGTGCGCGCCAAAGCAGCGATTACGGATTGATCTTCCAAACGACCACGTTGCCGCCGCTCACGCCAGCGCTCGTCCCAACGACGACGTAGCGCCCGTCTCGATCGATCACGACCTTGGCTCCCCGGTCGTTGCCGTCGCCTCCGGCCGCGTCGTGGTGGGTGAAGACGCCGCCGCTGCCGAACGCCGCGTCCAGGCTCCCGTCAGGCAGATAGCGAATCACCAACAAATCCGTGTCGCCACTGGTGTTCTGCTGCGCTCCGACGACGACGATGCGTCCCTGGGCGTCGATGACGATTCCGTCGAGCCGATCCTCGCGCCCGCTGTCGTGCTGGTTCCACCATTCTCCGGGATTCGCTCCGAAAGTCGTGTCGGGCGTTCCAGCAGTCGAGAACCGGTAGACAAACCCGTCGATGAACGTGCTCGCGAAGGTAATCGACGAGCCCACCGCGACGACGTTTCCGGCGGCGTCGAGCGCCGAGTCGAAGCACGTGGACTGCTCCGTGCTGGTTCCGTGGCAAACGCTCGACGGGATGTTCCTGCCGTCCACGGTGCACGCGCCCCCGAAGGTCGCGTCGAGCGCGCCGTCCTCCTCGTGGCGCCGCGCGAAGGTGATGTTGCGAAACCCAGCGCTAGCCTGACCGCCGCAGAAGATGAAATCGGTGTTAGCGCCGTCGGGAAACGGGTTCACGCTGTACCAAGCAGCGCCGGGCGCCAGCGTGTCTTCGCGAACGCCATCACCGTCGTACGGGGTGTAGAGCGAACCGTCGGAGCTGAGCACCATCGAGACCGCGTCGTTGCGCGTGTTCGAAAAGAAGCTCCACCCGGTCAGCATGATCCGTTGCTGACCCCCGAGGGTGACGAGAGCCATGCCCCCCGTCGCATCTTGATGGCCGGCGCCCGCGCGGTCGTCGGTGAAGAAGCCCGTCGTGTTGAACGACGTATCGAGCGCGCCGTTCTGGTCGAAGCGCCAGACCGCGTAGTCCTGGGGAGTCAGCACTCCCGAATTGGCACTCGAAGCATGTCCGCCGGCGACGATGCGTCCCTGATCGTCGATGTCGATGCGAATGACGCAATCGTCTCCTGCGCCCCCGGCGGCTCCCTTGTGAGTCGTCATGCCGAAGGTGCCGAAGCCCGAGTCGAGAAGACCAGTCGGGGTGATTCGCCACACCGTCGCAGGGGAACCTGGGAACGGTGGCGCGCACCCACCAATGACGATGCGATCGCTCGAGTCGATGGTGAGATCCGAAGCGAAGCCAGGCGCCACGACCATCACACTGGCGAGCGTGCCCGGGGCCGGGGGAGTGCCGCCGTCACCACCCGATGAACCGCCCATGCCGGAGAAGCCCGCCGCGCCGGCGGAGCCTGCGGCGCCAGCGGAACCCGAAGCCCCACCTGCGCCGACGGTACCCGCGGCACCAGACGAGCCCGAAGCCCCACTTGCGCCGGCGGTGCCACCGGTTGCGCCAGTGCCGCCGCCTCCGGCGGTGCCACCCGTTGCAGGAGTGCCGCCGCTCGCAGCCACGCCGCCGCCGCCGCCTGTACCCGCGATCCCCCCGGTCCCCGCGCCACCAGAGCCGCTATCGACTCCAGCGTCAGGATTGCCGCCAGCGCCGGAGCTCGTCGAGTCGCTTCCGCCGCAAGAAGTTACTGCGACCAGAAAACATACGCTGGCGGCGACTCGCACGCGCGAAGAGTATCACGTCGCGGTCGGGTGGATGATGCGTGGAACGAGGACGGTGCGGGTCTAGACCGGTTCTGTTGCCGGAGTCGGCACACGATTCCGGCGGCGCGAGTATTTTTCATCGGCGCTGCAGTGACGGAGTCGCACCCCCAGCCCAGACGACACGAATGTCACCGTAACGATTCCGGTGGCACACGGTGGCGCACCGTTTGAACGTTCAATCAGCGAGAATCGTTCTGGCACTGCTCGTGCAGAATGCGGACGGAGGTTCCGCATGATTCGCAGAGCATTTTATGGCGTCGCGGTCGCCGCCCTCGTGGGGTGTGGCGGCAGTGGGGCGTCGCGTGATGGCGGCGCGGGGCAGGCCGGGGCGAGTGGTGGCGGCAACGCAGGTCGCGGCGGCGGTGGCGCAACCGGAGGCGGAGGCGGTCTCACCGGCGGAAGCAATCTCTACTGCCCCGGAGCCACCGAGTGGCCAGCCGGCGAAACGGTCTGCCGAGACGGTTCCGAGTGCTCGCCCGACGAACTTTGTTACCCGAACGGCCCGCCTGATTTCAGCGGTGTTTGTGGCGGGTGCATCCCGCCCGCGTCGCCTTGTACGTCGGACCGCGACTGCGCCACGGGCATTTGCGGGCCGTTCCCCGATCCGTGCAACTGCGGTTTCAATGCGAACGAGTGTGCCCCGGCGTGCACCGACGCCTCATGCGCCGATGGTGAGCGATGCGCCACCGACGGCCGCTGCGAGCCGATCCCCTGCGACGACGGATTCTCGTGCCCCGATCAAAAGCGGTGCGGTCCGACCTCACCCGACGCCGACGCGAATGGGTGCGAGTGGACGCCCTGTACGGACGGGTGGACGTGCATCGATGGCTACGTTTGTGAGCCTACGGTCGGGAACATTCACGACCCTCACGGGTGCCGCCAACTGAGCTGCAGCGAGCCTGGCGGGGCGGACTGTGGCCCGAACACGGTCTGCAACCCGAGCGGCATCGGCAGCGGCTGTGAAGTCAAAGATTGTCAGCGGGACTCGGACTGCGACTGCGGGGTTTGCATGAACGACAAGTGCGCTCGGCGACCGGGTGTCTGCGCCTCGCCGGCGAGCGGCCCGTCTTGAAGATCTTCGACTGCAAGATGAGCCCCCGTGCGATTCGATACGACTCGGGTAGGGGCCGTCGGGGCACGGACGATCTCTGGTGCCGCCTGCACACGTTGCGTCGAGAGCCGACGTGCCGGCACGGCATGCGTCGGTCGGCGAGCCCCATTTTGCCAGAGGCGTGAACTCGAGCTCGAATGCGCTCTCGATCAGCTTTCTCGTATGAGTCAGGGGCCGAGAACAGAGAAGTAGAACTGCGACTGCTGCACGTACAAGAGCATCCCTTCGCCCGTCGGAGCCAGATCGACCGACGAATCGGCCGACGTGAAGCCGCTGAAAGTCGTGTCGGTCCAGCCTGTGCCAGCGACGAAGTAGCGCACGTGGATGGTCGTCGAGCTCTCGACGTACGAGAGAGCGGCGTTTCCGCAGCGATCGGTCGCCAGCGACCAGTCGCGAGCCGTTTGGCCGACGTTGAGCACGTCCGTGACGCTCGCCGAGCCGTCGAAGCGACCGAGGTAGAAACCGTCGGGCTGCTGCCAGAAAATGAACGCGACGTTCGGCGTCCCGGAATCGATCAGGCGCATTTGGGGGTTGCCGCTGTCGTCTCCGGTATCGACTCGCACGGGGGAGCTCCAAGTTCCTGCCGCGTCGCGATAGGTCGCGAACAGCTGCTGACGCGTCGCGGGCGGAACTACGCGCGTCAGGAACCCGATCATCCTCCCGCCCTGGAGGGTGGTCCCCCCCACGAGGCCCCACTCGACGCTGCTGTCATGCATCGGTTCCAACGCGCCAAAGCCCGTGCCGGGGGCGTACGGGACAACCGAGCCGCTCACACCGTCGGTCGTTCCAAACACCGCCCCGCGTCCGTCAGGATCGAGAGTCGCGGAGCCCGAACGAGTCGTGGCAGGACCGGGGATGACAATGGTGCCGGCCGCGTAATCCAATGAAGCGAAGCCCTTCGTCACGCCCGCGTCGAGAGTCGAGTAGCTGACGAGCGTCGTACCTTGGTCGCTGATTCCCCAGCCTCCAAAAAGGGCTCCAGAATCTCCGGTGATGGTCATGCCGCCCGGGCCAGAGTTTCCTTGCGTGTCGAACTGACCCCAAAACAGAATCGTCGGACTGTTGCGGCGATAGACTGCCAGCACGTCGCCTGCGGGATTGCTCAGGACCGCGGGCGTCCACGATATCGAAATGGGGGAGCTCCCAATGGGGACTGGCGCGGCCCACCCCGTACCCGGCGCGTAGACCGAGTACCGCATGTTGATGCTCGCTCCCACGTCTCCCTGAAGGAGCGCGAAGGCTCGACCAGAAGCGTCTACTCCGATGGCGCCTTCGTCAGCATCGGTTCCCGTCGGCGGCTCGACGAGTGCGGGCGTCGACCACGTGTGGCCCGAAACGTCCACGCAGGTGACCCCACCGCCGACACCGCCACTACCCGCGGCGCCGCCTGCTCCAGAAACGCCGCCGGAGCCCCCGCTACCCGCGGCGCCACCTGCTCCGGAGCCGCCGCCTGCTCCACCGCCACCCGCCGCGCCCGCGCTGCCTCCGGTCGAAGGTCCGCCGCCGCTACCTCCTGTTCCCGCGCTGCCCCCGGCTCCACCGCTGCCTCCCGTGCCGGCGCTCCCGCCGGATGATGGCCCACCGCCGGATCCACCAGTACCTCCGGATCCTCCGCTACCGCTGACGCCCGCTGCCCCATCCGTGCGACCCGAGCCGTCGCTGGAGCAACCGAAAAAACCCGCTGCGACTGCGACGACGGCTACCGCTGCGACAAACCCCGAATCGATTTTCCCTGTCAAGATGCGCCGCAGACTACCACGACCGGGTGCGCCCCCGCCGTCCAGCCGCTTGCGAGGTTTAGTCGAAGCACGGGTCGACGCACGACTCGCAGCGCCCCGCGCTCTACTCGCAGCGCCCCGAGGTCATTGCCGTGTCAGCAATGCAATTGCTCGACGGCGCATTGGGACATGGTGCGAGCGAGCCGCAGCTGCACCCGGCTTGTTGGGCGCGTTGCACGAGCGCGGTCACCTCTTGGGCTTCAGCGGAGCCTTTGCTCGTGACCGACTGCGCGCAGCAAAGATCCGACACGGTTTCGGTGCATTGCACTGCGGGGCACTCGGGGCAGCATTCCTGCGCGGCGGCGAGCTTCTCGCTGATTTGCATCTGAAACTCGTTGCAGCTCAGGGTGCCGGTGCCGCCGCCAGTTCCGCCCTGGCCCGAACCGCCGGTTCCTGTTCCGGAGCAGTTTCCGTCGCAACACCAGCGGCGATCGGCGGCGCACTCGCACACGACCGACGGTGCCAATGACCCGGGTGGCGGGTCGATGGTGCACGTTGCGCCGACTTCGGGGCAAGCGCCCATGCACGCTCCGCTGCCTCCATCGGAGTCTGCGCTGTCGCTGCATCCAGCAGCTGCGATCAGTGCAAGTACAGCGGACGGCCGAATGAGCTGTCGGAGGATGCGGCGCTTGGTCACGATGCTTGCCATGATAGTCGGCCGACGGTGTTGGGCGCTGCCAAATTCCCTGCGCTCTCTCCTAGAGCACCCGCCTCCCTAGAGCACCCGCTCTCTAGCACCCGGCCTGAGGCCCACCGCAGAACGTGCAATGGCACGCGCAGTCTTTGCATAGACAGCCGCCCGGACCGCAGCACCGAACCCGACCGGGCGCGCACCCCGTCACCATGCAGGCGCTCTCGCAAGCGCAGCCGCTCCCCGTGCAGCAGTTGGGCAGGCCCTGACAACCCGCGATGCAGTTGTCACAAGCCGTGTTTCCCCCGACGCCACCACCCGAGCCGCCACTGCCCGATGTTCCGCCGCTTCCGCCGCTGCCAGCGCATTCGGCGGGCTCGATTTCGTTGCGGCTCGAAAAGAACGAGCAGGGTTTGTTGGCCAGCGAGGACAGGTCGATACCGTTGAGATCGATGACGACGAGCTCGCAGGAGCCGCACTGATAGTAGTCGCTGCAGCCGGTGGCCGTTTCGTTCCGAAGAAAACTGCACGAGTTGCCATCGACCGAGGTCAGCGCCCCCGAGGAATCAAACGTAGCGTCCTTGGAACCCACCCTCGCGCACGCCGCCTCGGTGAACGGACACCGCGGCCCCGACATGCCGCCGCCGGATCCCGGCGATCCGCCAGAACCCGAGCTCGTGCCTCCCGTGCCGCTTGGCCCACCCGAGCACCGACCCTCGGCACAAAGCTCCTCACCGGGACAGTCCTGGTCGGAGCTGCAGCCGTCACCGCTGTCGCTCGAACACGCACCGGTCGCGGCGACGACGCCAAAAAGAAAAAGTATCGCGCCCGTGATTCGCCTCATCGCCACCCGCTCCCAGTTAGATTCGACAGACTAGTGCTCTGTCTCGAAAGTAACAATCGCAACCGCCGACGGCCCCCCTCGGGTGAGGGCCGCCAGCGGTTACGGGTCGCCACTAACGTCTTGCGACCACACCCCACTGGCCGCGACGCGACGAGCAGTCGTGTCTGCGCTTCTCTTTCCGCCGTCGCTCCAGCCGCCGACACCCTGCCGACTTCTTCAGGCCACGGCGCGGCGCCGATGGCTGGAAGCTCCAACGGGACGCCGCTACGCGGATGCCCCCCATCAAGCTCCAACGCGGTCGCGATCGCAGTCGCGGTCGCGGGGCAAGCGATGTCCTGTTTTTCTCTCGCAGATGTCTACCCGAGCGCGCGGTGAAAAACATGTGGCATCAAATCCAACTGAGCGTTGGATTTTGGGGGGTTTGGGCGTCCATGGGGGTCGAAATCCAACGCTCAGTTGGATTTTGGGGGGAACCTTTTCTGGTCCGTGCCGTGGTCCGCCGTCCTGCTCGCACCGCCACGTCCACGCCGCTCCGGCCGCGTCGCTCAGGCAACTACCGAAATCCTCATCGCCGGCGAAAATGTACGCGACCACCACCGACGCCGTGCGCACTACCTTCAAGGCGGCCGTCGATGAGGGCGAGGTCGAACTCCGCGCGACGTTTTTGCGGCGCTCGGCACCGCGCCTCGTCGCACCGACACGTGCGATGGCACAACGCCAAGCGAGCGCAGTCCTCCGGCCCTTCACCCCCGTCGGGGAACGCAACCTGGCAACCCGACGAGCTCGTCGACCATTCTTGGCCGAACACGCAGGCGTAGCTCGGCGGCGCGAGCCCCGCGTCTAGCAAGCGCGGCACCTTTCGAGGGGGCTTCTTGGAAGGCCGCATTCTCCAGGCATCCCATTCGGGATTGCGCACGAAACGAAACTCCCGCGGCTGCTGGACGGGGGACTGGGCCTCGCACCAGGCCCGCCACGGCTCGTTGCTGTCGATCCCGAAAGCGTATCGATCCACGGTGCGCTTCTTCTCGACCACCGTGTATCGATATCCTTCGAGCAGAGCACCTGTCGGGCCACCTCCGTCTGGCGCGACCTCGGGTGGCTCATCGAAGGAGCGCGCTTTGCCGAACGTCAGCGTTCCACCACGCTCGGAGATCGCGAGCGTTATCGAGTCCGTCCCGGAGGGCAGCTCCCAATGCTCGATCCACCCCGCCCAGGTTCCCGGCAAGCCGGCCGCGCGCGGGGCATCGCCCGCGGCAGAGCTGGAGACGGTGCTCTCGCCCGATGGTCCCCCAAGCGCGCGTTCTTTGGGCTCACACGCGACGAGCGCGGCCAATGTCGCAAACGCAACCAACGTCGAGGAATGTTTCATACTCGGTGGGACCACCGTTACTGCGAAACGATGGGCGCGCGCGGTTATCGGGTCAAACGGGTCAAGCGGCGTCGAAGTTCGCTTCACTGCTAGCAATCAGTGGTGTTGACGACATGAACGGGTGTGTCCAGACTTTGCGCCCATGCAGAGGTTCTTCGCGAGGTCCTCGTGCCTGGCTGTGCTCTCGATGATGTCAGCCTGTATCGTGGATGCGTCCCGTCCGCCAGAGCGTCCCAGGCAGGCGTACACAGAACCCGCTGCCACCGAGGTTTCTTCGGGCACGCGCCGCGCGGCCCCTCCGAGCCCACGCGGTGAACCTGCCCCTGAACCTAAAATTGCGTTCGGAACGTGTTTCGCCATCAGCAAGGATGGATTTGTTTTGACCGCTCGGCACGTCGTTGCTGGAGCGAGAGACATCGAAGTTGCGATGCTGGGAAGCGAGTTCGCAGCCGCGCGAATCGTCAGCGCGAGCAAGAAGCACGACCTGGCACTGCTTGCGACCGAGCGCGCAACTCCGAAGTATCTGACGCTAGCCCCCAGAGACTCTCTGAGTGTCGGCCAACGGGTTTTCACGATGGGATTTCCGGTCGTCGACTGGCTCGGCTTGGAACCCAAGTTTACGGACGGGTCGATCAGCGCGATTCGCGGGCCATCGGGACGCGCGAGTCTGATGCAGGTCACGGTCCCCATCCAACCCGGCAATTCCGGGGGCCCGCTGGTTGATGAGCAAGGGAGAGCAGTCGGCGTCATCACGTCCACGGCGGCTGCACAGGAGTTTTTCAAAGCGACGGGAGCGCTTCCGCAAGGGATCAACTTCGCTGTCAGGGCTGATGCAGGAAAGGTTTGGCCAGCGAATTTGAGAGAGCAGCCTGACGGACCCGCCCGTGAGCGCAGCGAAGCAATCCAACACGTGCGATCCACGCTATGCGCCGTACGGGCCGGCAATGGAACGTTGGACCCGTCCGTACCTGTTGCCGTAGCCGGCTTCCGACTCGGGATCCCGGCGAAGAGCATCAAGGCTAGCTGTTGGAGGGCGGGGCAGACGTGGTCTGCACAGTCGAGTGGCCAGGGTCGGTGTAGTGGGGCCATCGAGGGGATCGGCGTGCCGACCGTAGCCACGGTGCGTTTCTGCGATGGCAAGGCGTGTCTCGTACGGTTGCGGGTCGCTGTGCAAGAGGAGAAGCTCGTCCCGACGTTCAACAAACTCTCGAGTGTTCTGGAGAACAAGTACGGCGCCTACACCGAAAAGAAGAAGGAGGCGCCGTTCTGTGGCCTCAACGGGTTGGAAGCCTGCGTGCGCGCGGGGCACGCGCGATGGAAGCGTTCTTGGAGCTGGCCGGACGGCCACGCGATTCAGCTCATTCTGGAGAAAGACACTTCCGGGGCAGATGGCGCCGTCCTGCACCTGACCTACGCCTCGTCGGAGCTGAAAGAGGAGAAGGAGCGCGAGCGACGGAAGAAAAAGCGCAAACTGAAGAAGCCCAAATCCAAGGGTGGCATCAACGAAGATCGTCTGTAGCCGAGCGCTCGCCGACTAGGCAGCACTGCCTACCACCTCCCTATGGGGGAGCAGGCTCGAGGTCCTTCCGCCGTCGCTCCAGCCGCCGCCACCCTGCGGACTTCTTCAAGCCACGGCGCGGCGCCGATGGTTGGAAGCTCCAACGGGACGCCGCTACGCGGATGCCCCCCATCAAGCTCCCACGCGGTCGCGGTCGCGGGGCAAGCGATGTGTTTTTCTCGCGCAGATGTCTACCCGAGCGCGCGGTGAGAAAACATGTTTCTGGTCCGTGCCCTGATCCGCGCGGGCGGCCACGGTGGGTGGCTCAGCCGGAGCTACCCGCGCCGGCGCGGGTTGGTGGCTCGGCGGCCGGCGCCGCCCGGCGTCGACATGAGGCGCAGGGCGGCCGCGGTGACCTGAGCTCGCCGTTCGAGGTACGCTCCCCGGATGAAACCGTCAGTACTCCTCTACTTGTTCGGCATGCCGCTTCTCGCCTGCTCTTCGTCCGGCGGCGACGATGGCGGAATAGGCAACGCGGGAGCCGCGGGGACATCTTCGACAGGGGGCACCGGGGGTGTGGTCTCGAGCGGGGGAACCGGCGGCGCGTCCACCGGCGGCGCGTCCACGGGGGGCGCGTCCACGGGGGGCGCATCTACTGGCGGCGCGTCCACGGGCGGCGCGGGGGGGGCTTCGACGGGGGGCAGTTCGTCCGGGGGAACCGGGGGCTCGTCGGCCAGTGGGGGGAGCGCGGGAGTTGGCGGTAGCGGGGCGTCGGCGGGAGCCGCGGGGAGCGCGGGCGCTGGAGGTAGCACGTCGTGCGATTGCGTCGCGCCGCCGCCGCCCGCCTGGACCGGCCCGGTGCTGCTCGCGGAGGTCGGGCCCACCGGCAGCCTGCCGGGATGCCCGACGGATCTCCCGACTCAGCAGACGTTCAACCGAACGCTGACCGTTCCTGCGACGAGCTGCGACTGTGAGTGCAGCACCCCGAGCGTATTCTGTGGCGCGTTCCGGATCCGAGAAAGTGGCTCGTTGTGTCCCGCCGGAGGCACGAGCGCGGGCCTGCTCGCGCAGGGCGAGTGCATCACGATGAGCGCGTCCGGAATTTTTCGCCTCGACGCTCCGAACCCGGTGTTGGGGATGTGCACGGCGATGCCGACCGTCGACACGCCGGCGCCGACCTGGCAGAGCACGGCGGTGGCCTGCGGTGGCGCGACCAACACGTGCGCCACGGGTGTGTGCGTCCCTCAGTCGGGGTCGTTCGACAGGCTCTGCATTCATCGCAACGGGGACGAGGCGTGCCCGGCGGGTGGCTACACGGAGCGCTCGGTGTTCTACGGCGGATTCGACGACACTCGGGGTTGCTCGACGTGCACCTGCGGGACGGCAACGGGGAGTTGCTCGGGTAGGGTCGATTTGAAGACTGGTAGTTGCACCGGCACGATCGTGGATTCGGCGGCATCCGGCGCGTGCACGAGCGGCTCGGTGAGCCCGACTCACGCCGTTCTCGCGTCGTTCGCTTCCTCTGGGTCCTGCCAAGAGTCGACAGTCACCGCGACGGGCACGGTTGCCGAGAGAGATCCGGTGACGTTCTGTTGCGAACCGTGAGCTTTCATGACTCTGCACGACCGGCCCTAGGCGAAGAGTGCCGACTCATGAGACGCTTCGTGGCGTGCGCCGGCTCGGTGGTTCCCTCGCTTCTTGCCTCATCCTGAGTGCTTGCAGTGTGTTTCCGGAGTCACTCGCGGAGCTTGGTCCCGATGATGGCGGAGCACCGGGTACCGGTGGCGCAGGTGGTACCGACTCGGATGCGGGTGCGTCGGGCACGGGCGGCGCGGGCACCGGCGGCGCGGGCACCGGCGGCGCGGGCACCGGCGGCGCGGGTACGGGCGGTGCGGGCACGGGCGGTGCGGGCGGCGCTCGTCCGGACTCGGGCGGAGCCGGCGCGGGCGCCGGGGGCGCGGGGGGGAGCGGCGGAGCGGGCCAAGATTGCTCTCAGTCGAGCGACTGCGCCGAAGGAGTGTGCATAGGCAACGTTTGCACCTGCGCGGGCGGCCCCGAGAGCGGCCCGGCCGACGCGATTTGCGGTGACGGCGCCGACAACGATTGCGACGGCCAAACGGACGAGGAGGACGACGGCTGCTGGCCCGCCCAAACCTGCCGTCGGAGGATCCGACTCACCTTGGACGTCTCGCCGCCCGGCGAAGTGTTGAACTCCTTCCCGGCGCTCGTGGTGCTGGACGCCAATCGCATCGCCTACGCGGACGCTCAGACCACCGGCAGCGACGTCCGCTTTCATGGCTCCGGTGCCACCAGGCTCGCGCACGAGATCGAGTCGTGGACACCCGGCGGTGATTCGTTCGTCTGGGTTCGGGTCCCGCAGATACCCGCGGCGCCGGCGATCGGTACGATTTGGATGTACTACGGCTGTACCGACGGCGGTGGTGAGGACGCCTCCGGCGTTTGGGATCCGAGCCACGCCGGCGTTTGGCACCTACACGACGACGTTCTGGACTCCACGACGAATGCCAACCACGGGACGAACTCCGGAACCGTCGACTCCGTAGGCAAGGTCGGAAGGGGCCAGGACCTCGACGGTACGGGCGATGACATCGACATGGGGCAACGCGCGTCGCTACGAGCTCTCGGCGATGTCACGTTTTCACTCTGGGCTAGCTACGACGCTCTCGCCGCCGGGAGCTTCAGCAACTCGTTGGGTGGCTTCGCCGGCTTTGCCGATGGCCGAGATGAGAATTACCACTACTCTCTCGTCATCCGCGACGACCGGTCCATGGGGACGTTCTGGGAGTTTGGGCCCGGAAACAACGTCTCAGTCGCCTCGACGACGAACGCTCCCACCACGGCCGGCGCGTGGCACCACTACGCGTTGACCCGCGACGCCACGACACGGACAGCCCGTTTCTACGTCGACGGCGCGCTGATCGGTTTGCCGGTCACCTACACGGAAAACCCCACCGATGGAGACGCCTCCGGGTTCAGTCTGGGACGGGACCCGTGCTGTAGTCAGGGTTACTTCGACGGCAAGATCGACGAAGCGCGGGTCGAAACGGTGCGCCGGTCGAGCGAGTGGATTCGGGCGCAACACGCGTCGATGGACGACGGGTTCATCAGCTACGGGGCCCCAGAGACTCGTTAGTTGGTTTCGCCGCTCGGGCGGGTGCGCTGCACACGACGACCGAGCGTCCGGTTCTGCCGACGATGCGTCCCGCAGTGGTCCACATCCATTGAGGGGTCCGCTCGAGCCTGCCAAGGGTAGAGCATGACCCCTTCGACGGTTTCACGGACTGCACGAGCGTCGTGACGCCCCACCCTTGAAGTAAGCGAGGAAATTCGATGCGTACGCGACTGACACTAGTGGGTGGACCCGTTCTTTCGTTGATGATCGCTGTCGCTGGAGCGTGCGGTGGCGGTGGCAGCGGGGCTTCCGGGAATGACGGTGGAGCCGCTGGAAGCAACGGTGGAGGTCCTGGAAACGACGG